>NZ_VPAQ01000015.1:0-105944 GCF_013419135.1 Acinetobacter sp. YH12100
GCAGGGTCGTGCGGTGGTGCGCCCTTAGATATTATTAAGAAATACATTCAAAACCAACAAGGTTAAAATCTGTGAAATTCACCTCCACCCTGACTGTCGGGTGGAGTCCTCTTTCACTTACAGATAGATGATATCGTACTTGTCCTTACCTAGACCTTGCGTTGCCAGCAAGGCTTCATTTTCCCAAGATAATAGTACATCGCCAATACCGCGCTCGGCAAAAGTCGTCAGTGAACCACGGGCACCGGAATCCAACACTTTGACATTTTGATAAAGCTTTTTGACCAGATCTCGGGCTTTGGCATCATTGCCACCGGGCTGTTTCAGCGCATAGCCCGAAGCAGACAGATAGATCCAACGTGGCGCTCCACCAGTTTTCGGGTTAGGTGTAATAATCTCGACACCCGGTTTGGTCAGATCATTCCAGTCCTTGATTTGCTTGGGATTGGCCTTACACACCAAAAAAACAATGGTAGACGTATAAGGTGCAGAATTACTCGGAAATTCTTTTTGCCAGCCTTTCTCGATTAAATCGGCATTGACGATTTCCTCAATGTCATTGGCCAAAGCCAAAGTCACCACATCGGCCTGTAAACCATCGACGACCGAACGTGCCTGCTTGCCTGAACCGCCATGTGACTGTTTAAAATTGATTGTCTGTCCGGTTTTCTGCTTCCAGAACTGGCCAAACTCCTGATTATATTCCTGATTATATTCCTGGTAAAATTCACGGGTCGGATCATAAGAGACATTCAGGAAATCTTTGGCCATTACATTTTGCATGGTGGTTGCTTTAAATATTGTCAAGATTGCGGTTGCTATTATTTTTTTCATGTTATGTGACTCATTATTGAGATAACCACACTGTATAAATAAAAAATAAATATAACAATCATGTGTTTATAATAATATTGATGATCTATTTCTGATTTTGAGATATCTGCTAACAATTAAACCTGGATACATATTCTGCTAAAAAATTAATCTCCTGCTACAATATAAGACAGTTCTTCACGTTCTCTTCACAGTTGTCTGTTAAAAATAGGCCGCCAAAAGAGAGAATTACGATTTTTAGTAATTTTCCATAGATGTTATATTAATTTTTTGTAAAAAATGTGACTTGGTTCTACTTCTTTATAATCAACTGTGATTAAATTGTAGACGGAGTATTAAAAAAACATTTTTAACAGAATAAAACCAACCAGAAGCAAGGAGGAAGTTTGGATATGAAATTTAAATTATTCACAGCTAGCATCCTAAGTCTGATCATGCTGTTTTCGATTCAACTGGGTCATGCCGTCGTTGTGAAGACAGATTTGCAGAAGGCCTCAGTCACTACTGTTGAAAGCAAGACATCGCCGATTGAAAAAGCAATTCAACAACAAAAAAGCGAAAAAACCCTGCATACAGACGATAATCTTAAAGTCTTAACTGCGCTGAAAGTCGCACCTTCACAAAATTTCTTTGCAGCACAAAATTATCGCTTTACCCGCTTCGTACAAAGCATATTTTCTAGCGATCATTCTTAATCAGTTTTAACCAACTCGAATAACAGCAGGATTTAAAGCCACATCACTGAATGTTGAATAAAGCATTAAGTGATGTGGCTTTTTCGCTATAATAGAACCAAATTTATATTCTAGATTATATCCGGCTATGACTGTTCGTACTCGTATTGCACCTTCTCCTACAGGTTTTCCTCATGTAGGTACTGCCTATATTGCCTTGTTTAACTTATGTTTTGCTAAACAGCATGGGGGTGAATTCATCCTTCGTATTGAAGATACCGACCAACTGCGCTCAACACCTGAATCTGAAAAAATGATCCTGGATTCATTGCGCTGGCTCGGTCTCAACTGGTCTGAAGGTCCAGATGTGGGTGGCCCACATGCACCGTACCGCCAGTCAGAACGCATGGATATTTATAAAAACTATGCGCTGGAACTGGTTGAAAAAGGTCATGCCTTCTACTGTTTCGCTACTGCCGAAGAACTGGATCAAATGCGTGCTGAACAGCAAGCACGTGGTGAATCTCCACGTTATGACGGTCGAGGCTTAAACCTTTCTCAAGAAGAGGTCGAGCGTCGTTTGGCTGCTGGCGAAGCACATGTGATTCGCATGAAAGTACCGACTGAAGGTATTTGTAAATTTAATGACATGCTGCGTGGTGAAGTCGAGATTCCATGGGCGCAGGTCGACATGCAGATTCTGCTGAAAACTGACGGCTTGCCAACTTATCATTTGGCCAACGTGGTGGATGACCATTTAATGCAAATCACGCATGTGATTCGTGGTGAAGAATGGATTCCGTCTGCACCGAAGCATCAGTTGCTGTACCAGTATTTCGGTTGGGAGATGCCGGTACTGTGTCACATGCCACTGCTACGCAACCCGGACAAATCAAAATTGTCTAAGCGTAAAAACCCAACTTCAATCAACTATTACAAAGATATCGGTGTACTGCCTGAAGCCTTGTTGAACTACTTGGGTCGTATGGGCTGGTCAATGCCAGATGAAAGTGAAAAATTCACATTGGCAGAAATGATTGAACATTTTGATATCAAACGCGTATCACTCGGTGGTCCAATCTTTGATGTTGAAAAACTCAACTGGCTCAATGGTCAATGGATCAAAGCCCTTTCTCCTGCTGAATTGCTCGATACGCTGCTGGCATGGAAAGCAGACCGTGCCAAATTAGAAGAAATTGCAGCTGCGATTCAACCACGTATCAACTTGCTGTCTGAAGCAGTGAACTGGTCTGCGCATTATTTCAACCACTTCCCGACACTGACTCAGGAGCAGTTTGTCAGCAAAAAACTGTCTGACGAACAGGTACGTCAGAGCTTGCAGTTTGCCATTTGGCGTTTAGAAAGCCTGTTCACCTGGAACAACGACACGGTCAGCCAAACCTTGATGGATTTGGCAGCACAAATGGAAATTAAACTGCGTGACTTCATGCCGGCCTTTTTTATTGCCATTGCCGGTTCAACTGCGTCTACCCCGGTGATGCAGACTATGGTCACCATTGGCCCTGATTTGACCTTCGCACGTTTACGTCATGCGCTGGAAATTGTCGGTGGCCCAAGCAAAAAAGAGCTGAAAGTCTGGGAAAAACTCAATGAAAGCTTAAAATTGCCGAAAAATGAAGCGGTTGATCAAGCTTAATTAATTTTTTTGTTGACGTGTGAGCGCGATATCCCTAATATAGCGCTCACACAGACTGGGGTCATAGCTCAGTTGGTAGAGCGCTACAATGGCATTGTAGAGGTCAGGAGTTCGATCCTCCTTGACTCCACCAAATCAAGTCTTGCTTTAGCTGTGTAACGCCTCAATTGTCCCTATCGTCTAGAGGCCTAGGACATCGCCCTTTCACGGCGGTAACCGGGGTTCGAATCCCCGTAGGGACGCCATATTCAAGATTACTTTTGAAGTGGTCTTTTAAAAAACCCAAGCATTATGACTTGGGTTTTTTATTGCCTGTATATTTTATGTTGGGCAATATTTCGGTTTCTTCGCATCTTCCGATAAAATAATCAGTAATTTAGAATTTTGGAGTTGTAATGCAATATCGTTGCCCTAAGTGTCAAAGCCCGAAAATCATGCCGGTGGCCCAGCCAGGTCAAGCAGCTCCACGTCCGGTGGTTCCTAAAAGCCTGATGTTTCTGGTGCCCGCCCTGTTCCTATTATTATTGCTGGTGATCATCAGTATCGCGATGTGGATCTTTGGTGATGGTGCAGGTACAACTTTACAGACTGCAACCGTCATCGTCTTTATTCTTTCTTTGATTGCAGGCTTTATATTCTATAAAGATTTGCCTGATTTTAAAATTTCCATGCAGGCCTTCATGCAGACCCAAAAGAAATGGAAATGTCGCGAATGTAATCATGAGTGGGAAATCTAAGTCATTACCCACCACCCTATAAGCACAAAAACCAGCCCGAAGGCTGGTTTTTTATTTTAAAATCAGGGATTAAACACCAATTTTACGGTATTTTTGACGCTTCGCAACCAGATCATCACCATCGCGCTTACGGCGATATTCTTCAAACTCAGCATAGTTACCGGTGAAGAATTCAGGTGTTTCGCCTTCAAATGACAAAATGTGCGTTGCAATACGGTCCAGGAACCAACGGTCATGCGAGATCACCATCACAGTACCCGGGAACACCAGAATGGCATCCTCAAGCGCACGTAAGGTTTCGATATCCAGGTCGTTTGACGGTTCATCGAGCAAGATTACGTTTGCGCCCATTTGCAGGATTTTAGCCAGTTGTAAACGGTTACGCTCACCACCTGACAATTGACCGACACGTTTTTGCTGATCCTGGCCTTTAAAGTTAAAACGACCGATATATGCACGAGATGCAATTTCGTATTCGCCAATCTTCAAGATGTCTAAACCGCCAGAAACTTCTTCCCAAACCGTTTTGTTGTCATCAAGCGTGTCACGAATCTGACCCACATAAGCCACTTTCACCGACTCACCCAGTACCACAGAACCGGTATCCGGTTGTTGTTCACCGGTCATCATGCGGAACAGTGTGGTTTTACCTGCACCGTTCTCACCGACGATACCCACGATCGCAGCAGGCGGTACAACGAATGATAAATCTTTATACAGGGTACGATCACCAAACGATTTGCTGATGCCTTCAACTTCTACAACCTTGTTGCCTAGACGTGGGCCAGGTGGAATGTAGATTTCAGAGGTTTCGTTACGCTGTTGGAATTCACGCGAGTTAAGCTCTTCAAAACGCTCCATACGCGCTTTGTTTTTCTTTTGCTGGCCTTTGGCATTTGAGCGAACCCATTCAAGTTCTTTTTTCAATGCTTTAGCAAAAGATTCTTCTTGCTTGTTCTCTTGCTCTAGACGGGCATTTTTCTGCTCTAACCAAGAAGAGTAGTTGCCTTGGTATGGAATACCCATGCCACGGTCAAGCTCAAGAATCCACTCAGCCACGTTATCCAGGAAATAACGGTCGTGCGTAATCGCAACGATGGTACCCGGGAAGTCTTTCAAGAAACGTTCTAACCAGGCAACAGATGATGCATCTAAATGGTTCGTCGGTTCGTCAAGAAGCAACATGTCTGGCTTAGACAAGAGCAAACGGCACAGTGCCACACGGCGGCGTTCACCACCTGAAAGCAGTTTAACATCGGCATCCCAAGCTGGAAGGTTCAGTGCAGCAGCTGCCTGATCCATCTGATTGGCAAGGTTATGTGCATCCCATGCATGGATAATGGCTTCGAGCTTTTCTTGCTCTTTTGCAAGTGCATCAAAGTCAGCATCTTCTGCTGCATATTCTGCAAATACTTCGTCAAGACGTGCCAAAGCATCCAGCGGCTCACGCAGACCATCTTCAACGTTGCCACGCACGTCTTTAGTTTCATCTAAAGGCGGCTCTTGCTCGAGATAACCGATTTTAGTACCTGGTTGTGCACGTGCTTCACCAGAGAAATCTTTATCTACGCCCGCCATAATACGAAGCAAGGTCGATTTACCTGCACCGTTTAGACCAAGCACACCAATTTTTGCGCCCGGGAAAAATGATAAGGAGATATCTTTCAGGATTTCGCGTTTCGGCGGCACCATCTTAGACACTCGGTTCATCGTATAAATATATTGGGCCACGTAGGACTCCTCAACTGAAAAACCAAATGGGGTTAAAACAACCACCCCAGCTCAAAAAAGAGCGAAAAAATAATCGGCTATTATACGCAGAAAGCTGCGAAAACATAAGCCATTGCCATGAACTTCAATGCATTGTTACAAGTTTATTTATGGTGATTTTTCAAACAGCTGATTTAAGTCAAATAAGTGCGTCGAATCCCAATTTATATATGATTATTTCATCTATCTATTTCAGTAAAATTGCACTTTTACTTATATATGAAAATGTTACACTCAAGTCATAAACTTAAACACAAGAAGATCAGTCATAATGAGTTATAAAGCAGAAACCCTTGCGATTCATGCAGGTTATAGCCCTGAAGCCACCACCAAAGCAGTTGCAGTGCCAATTTACCAAACTACGTCTTATGCCTTTGACAATACTCAACATGGGGCCGATTTGTTCGATTTAAAGGTACAGGGCAATATCTATACCCGGATCATGAACCCGACCACGGCGGTGTTAGAGCAACGTATCGCCGCACTTGAAGGCGGGATTGGCGCACTTGCTTTAGCGTCTGGTATGGCTGCAATTACCTATGCGATTCAGACCATTGCTGAAGCCGGTGACAATATTGCATCCGTATCTACGCTCTATGGCGGCACCTATAACCTGTTCGCACACACCCTGCCGAAGCAAGGTATTGACGTGCGTTTCTTTGATTATGAAAAACCGGAAAGCTTGCGTAGTTTAATTGATGACAAGACCAAACTGGTCTTTGTGGAATCCATTGGTAATCCACTGGGTAATATTATTGATCTGGAAGAGATTGCAAAAATCGCGCATGAGTACGGTGTGCCTGTGGTCGTGGACAACACGGTGGCAACGCCAGTGCTACAAAAATCTTTTGATTTTGGTGCCGACATTATCGTGCATTCATTGACCAAATATATCGGCGGTCATGGCAATTCGATTGGTGGCATCATTGTCGATAGCGGTAAATTCCCGTGGGGTAAATATCCTGAACGCTTTCCCGCGCTGAATACCCCCGATCCAAGTTATCATGGCGTAAACTATGTCGAAGTTCTCGGTGAAGCGGCTTATATCGCTCGAGCGCGTGTGGTGCCACTACGCAATACTGGGGCCGCGATCAGCCCGCAGAATGTGTTTCTGATCCTGCAAGGTTTGGAAACTTTAAGTCTGCGTATGGAGCGTCATACTGAAAATGCGCTTAAAATTGCGGAATATTTACAGCAGCATCCTAAAGTAAAATGGGTCAATTACGCTGGTCTGAAAGATCATCCACAACATGCCTTGGCACAAAAATATGTGAAAGGTAAACCATCTGCGATTCTAACCTTTGGCGTAGAGCATGGTCTTGAAGGCGGCACACGTTTTATTGATGCGCTGCAACTGTTTACCCGTCTGGTCAATATCGGCGATGCCAAGAGTCTGGCCTGCCACCCGGCGACCACCACACATCGTCAGCTGAATGCTGAAGAACTCAAATCTGCCGGTGTTAGCGAAGACATGGTGCGTTTATCGATTGGCATTGAACATATTGATGACCTGATTGCCGATCTGGATCAGGCACTGGCAACCGTTTAAAGCCCGACTACATCAGCCCCAAAACTCCATCCATACCGGTGGAGTTTTGATTTGTTTTTCTAAAACAGCCACTTGCTTTGCTTTTTATTTTCATGGTAAAAGTTAAATGAAATAGCGAACACAAATAGAGCAATTACTCTAATTTTTATTTTAATTTCAATAGTTTAATATATAGATTTTCCTGAAGAATTGTTTATCATATCTGTACTCACCTTCGCTCTCATTTTTTGTTAGAGCGCCATAGACCTTTAATAAAAACAATTTGAACGTTGACTTCAAATTAGGGATAACAAACGTGAAAACTAGACTACACAAACAACTGGAAAAATCTGTTGCAGGTAAAACCATCCTGATTACCGGTGCATCCAGCGGTATTGGTTTAACGACAGCACATCAACTGGCCGATGCAGGCGCCCATGTTTTACTGGTGTCCCGCACACAAGAAACCCTAGAACAAGTAAAATCAGAAATTGAAGCCAAAGGCGGCAAAGCCTCGATATTTCCATGTGATTTAAATGATATGGAAGCCATTGATGAAGTCTCCAAACAGATCATTGCTTCAGTCGACCATATCGATATTCTGATCAATAATGCAGGACGTTCGATTCGCCGTGCGGTACATGAGTCAGTGGATCGTTTCCATGATTTTGAACGTACCATGCAGCTGAATTATTTTGGCGCGGTGCGTCTGGTCATGAATATCCTGCCACAAATGATGATTCGCCGTGCAGGTCATATTATCAATATCAGTTCAATTGGCGTACTGGCTAACGCCACCCGTTTTTCGGCCTATGTTGCCTCAAAAGCAGCATTAGATGCCTTTAGTCGCTGCCTGTCTGCAGAAGTACATTCGCACAAAATTGCAATCACCTCGATCTACATGCCTTTGGTACGCACCCCGATGATTGCACCGACCAAAATCTATAAATATGTACCGACACTTTCTCCGGAACAGGCGGCTGACCTGATTGCCTATGCAATCGTGAAACGTCCGAAGAAAGTCGCCACCGGTTTGGGTCGTCTGGCATCGATCACCTACTCAATAGCCCCAGATATTAACAACGTGTTGATGTCGATTGGTTATAACCTGTTCCCAAGTTCAAGTGCCTCTGTGGGACAACCACAAAAACTGAACCTGGTACAAAAAGCATATGCGCGTCTGTTCCCGGGCGAACACTGGTAATTTTTACTGGAATAATTTCCTGAAAATACAGGCCGCCTACCGGGCGGCTTTTTAATGCTTCAGTCTTGAAACATCCAGATCAAAGCCGGTGATTCTGATGTATACACGACACAGCCTGTCCTGTCGATACAGATTTTTGTCGCAAATGCTGCGAGATCACGTACACTATCAGCGGATATTTCCTATCCGTATTTTTATATTTTGATTGAAATGATGGAAACCCTTATGAATAACGCGCAATGGCTCGATGAAGTAAAATTTAACGAACAAGGATTAGTCCCTGCCATTGCCCAGCATCATCAAACTGGTCGTGTGTTGATGGTGGCCTGGATGAACCGTGAAGCGCTGGCACTGACTGCTGAAAAAAATCAGGCGGTATATTTTTCCCGTTCACGCAACAAGTTATGGCATAAAGGTGAAGAATCCGGACATTTTCAAACGGTACATGAAATCCGTCTGGACTGTGATGCTGACGTGATTGTGCTGCAAATTGAACAGCATGGTGGCATCGCCTGCCATACCGGCCGTGAATCGTGTTTTTATCGCAAACTCACGCCAAATGGCTGGGAAATTGTCGATGCACAACTCAAAGATCCGTCTGTGATTTATGCTGAAAAGTCTAGTAATCCACATACGCTGGCGATGGAAGCATCAACCGCCCAATCTGAACAGGTTGAAGTTTTGTCTTATCTGGGACAGATGATGGCAGAACGCAAACAGGCCGATCCGGATTCATCTTATGTGGCCAAGCTCTATCATAAAGGTTTAAACAAAATCTTGGAGAAAGTCGGTGAAGAAAGCTTTGAGACTGTACTGGCAGCTAAAGACTTTGACCAAGATGCATCTATCGACAATAAAAATGACCTGATCTATGAAGTTGCTGATTTGTGGTTCCACACCATTGTCATGCTGGGTTATTTCGATATCGAACCGCAGCTGGTCTTGAATGAACTGGCACGTCGTCAAGGCTTATCCGGTCTGGTCGAAAAAGCCAGCCGTCAGCACTAAATATTGAACTCATCTGTGTCTGATTTAAAAAAACCGAGCGCAACCTATGAGCAGGCAACTGCCATTGATAACGCACGTCTGGGCAAATCCTTTAAGGTGATTGCCTATGCAGGCACCGGTAAAACCACCACCCTGCAAATGATCAGTGATGCCATGCCGCAAAGACGCGGCATGTATCTGGCCTTTAACAAAGCCATTGCCAGTGAAGCGCAAGCCAAGTTTCATCGTGGCGTAGATTGCCGCACATTTCACTCGCTGGCGTTTCGTAGCGTTCCACGTGGAGTCACCGACAAACTGCGTCTGCCACGCCTGAGTCCAAGTTTTATTGCCAAGGAATACCGGCTTGAACCGATAACCATGCGTCGTATGATGGGTGGGCGTTATGAAAAATATGTACTGATGCCTTCGCGACTGGCCAGTCTGGTCGCCAATGCGGTCGGTTATTTCTGTTCGACCAGTTCGCAATACCCTGCCCCGCGGCATATTCAGGCGCCAAGCTGGTTGCATCCGGATGATATCGAGACGTTGCAGAAGAAACTCTATCCGGCGGTAGAACGGCGCTGGTTAGAGTCAATTGATCCGAATCATCAGGCCGGGATCGGACATGATATTTACCTGAAACTCTGGGCACTGTCCGAGCCGAATATTCCGGCCGATTATGTGCTGTTCGATGAAGCCCAAGATGCCGACCCACTCATGCTCGGAATTTTGCTGAAACAGCGGAATACTCAGGTGATTTATGTCGGTGACGCGCATCAGCAGATTTATGCCTGGCGCGGTGCGGTGAATGCCATGCAGCAACTGCCTTTACCCGAATCACGCCTGACCACATCGTTTCGTTTCGGCCCTGAAATCGCGTTAAATGCCAATGCCATTTTAGGTGCACTGAATGAAACCGTGCCTTTGCTTGGCAATCCGTTGTTAGATTCTAAAGTCGTGAATAAACCGCATACCAAAATGCGGGATGCAATTTTATGCCGGACCAATGCCCGGGCCATGGAACTGTTACTTGCCGGACTGGTGCGTGGTGATAAAGTCAGCCTGCAAGCCGATCATGTCAAACTGAATCGTTTTGTCGATGCGGCTGCCATGTTGAAACAGGGCAAACGTGTGGTCGATGTGCCGGAATTGGCTTGGTTTAATTCCTGGCATGATGTGCATGAATACTGTGAAACCAATGAAGGTAGCGATATCAAACCGCTGGTTAAACTGGTCGATGAACATGGCACCGATCCATTGAAAAAAGCCCTGGCCAAAATCACCCCGATTGGACAGGCGGACTATATTATTTCCACTGCACATAAGGCCAAAGGTCTGGAGTGGGAACGGGTGCATATTGAAGATGACTATCAGTTTAAGCTGAATGAAAAAGATCATAAAATTAGTGATGAAGAGCTACGTTTACTTTACGTGGCCTGTACACGTGCTAAAGTAAGCTTAAATATTCATCACATTTATGACCTGATTCAACAACTGAAGATCAAGATGCCGCAGTCGCTTCGTCAAGCCGTCGGTTAAGGTATGGATGTAAAATCATGGTACAGGTGATCTATGCACATCGAAGCGCTTCAACTGAAACACACCCTGCATTTTCCAGAGATTCAGCTTCAGCTTGATTATTCACAATATCCGCTTACCTTAATTTTGGGCAATCAGGGTACTGGCAAAACCACTTTGTTACGCTGTGCTTATCAGGCGCTGACCTGGTTTGCAGCGCGTTATCTCGATAGCCGGGCTGCCGGTCTGGTGATGCCTGATCAGGACATCATGCAACACCGGCTGCAATCCAAAATTGATATCCGGGTTGGCTTTCCCGAAGAGGTTTCAGCGCTTACAGAATCCAGCCAGACTGAAGCTGCACAGCAACAGAGCTGTTCCTGGCAAGTCTATAAGACTTTAAATAGTCAGGGACTCGGCTTTAGCAAAGCAGAAACCGCGCAACTGGACAGCATGCTTGGGCTTTATCAGAAAGCCCGACTCAATGATCCTCTGCTCGGCTTGCCGCTAATTGCCTATTATCCTACCGACCGCTTTGTCAATGACGTCAATCTGATCAGCAAAAACAATCCGGCCATTTTCCATACAGCGTATGCTTACGACATTGGCGCGATTCCGTTTACGACCTTTGCCCGTTTCTTTGAATGGTTGCGTGAAGTCAGTGATATTGAAAATGCGCAAAGCGCCAAGATCATGGATCAGATTTTAGCGCGTGCCTTGCAGCAGCCTGAAGATATTCGGGGAGATGAACTGGCGCGGCAGATTGAAAAAGCGCAAGCACAGCTGCATACCCCGCATTTAACGGCCTTAAAAAACGCCCTGTCGCAGGTACTGCCTGACATCAGCCAGATTGAGTTAAAATACCAGCCCAAGCTGCAACTGATGCTGACCTATCAGGACAAGAGTTTTACTTTTCAGCAACTTCCCAATAGCATCCGCACCTGGATTGCACTGGTGGGCGATATTGTACGGCGTCTTTGTCTGCTCAACCCGAACAGTTTATTTCCATGTCAGGAAGGTACAGGAGTGTTGTTGATTGATGCCATTGATCATCAGCTGGATCAGGATCTGGCAGCAGAGATTCTGCCACGTCTGCATCAGGCATTTCCTAACTTGCAAATTATTGCCACCGGCAACCGACCTGAGTTACTGGAACATGCACAGGCCTTTCAGTGCTTAAGACTCGAAAATAAACAGTTGCATCCAATTCATCTTGAAAGCATGAAAATCCAGTTTGATCAGATCTATGCCGAAATGGGTCTACATACTGATCCAGACGCAATTCCTGCCGAAGAAGCGCTAATAGAAACCGTCACCGAACCGACTACACCGCTTGCTGTATTACAGCGGATTCAGCAACAGTTGAATCCTGAACAGCAGCAGGAATTGTTACGTTTACTTGCTCAGGATCAGCCGACGCTACCGCAATCGCTCTAAGTAACGTTGAAAAACAGTAATGATCGTTTCGATGAATATCGAGATTTATCCAGACCATTTTAGTGCTGTCTTTTTGCAATTGTAAAACTGTATTTAGTCATATTTACAATCAATGCTTGCAATTTAATCTTAATTTTCGGTCACTTCTGGATGATCTGTTTAAGCATCCACCCCACGCCAAAAGCCTGCTCACGTATAATTTATAAGTTCGACATAAAAACGTTGATGTTGTTGTTATCCTGTAATATGATCGGTTTTATTTGCGAATTTCATTGTAAAATCGGAATTTGCTATCGTTTATAAGTTGCGCAATACAACTGTTTTTATATTCTTTTTGAATATTCTTTTGGCTTTCAAGATTGAGAAGTTTGGGTTGCTCCTTGTAATCCTGTAGTCCTTGAAAGATGAAGATTCACCCTAGGTTGGTCACAACCTAAATCACGACAATGGATACGAGTGTGCTGCCGATTATTATATTGTTACCGTTAGTATTAGGCACAACCCTTGTCTCGTGGCTGAAGCAATTTTCGCGCGGGGTAACGGCTTTAGGGGCAATTGGTGTCAGCCTCAGCAGTTTCTTATTATTATTAAGTCAGGCGCCTGCCATCTTTGATGGTGCCGTGATCATTCAGACCTGGTCCTGGCTGCCCCAGCTCGGGATCGATTTCAGTTTCCGTCTGGATTCTCTGGCCCTGCTGTTTGCCTTGCTGATCAGTGGCATAGGCACCCTGATCTATATTTATGCCTATTATTATCTCAATCCTAAAAATTCGCTGAGCAAACTTTATTTCTTGCTGATGCTGTTTATGGCAGCCATGCTCGGAATTTCATTGTCGAATAACTTGCTGATCCTGCTGGTTTTCTGGGAACTTACCAGTATTTCATCATTTTTACTGGTGGGCTATTGGAGCAATTACGAAGCCGCACAGCGCGGCTCACGTATGGCCTTGACCATTACCGGCATGGGTGGCTTGGCCATGCTTGGTGGCTTCATCCTGCTGGGTCAAATTACCGGCACTTATCAGATTGATCAAATCCTGACGATGACTGAACAGATCCAGTCACATGCGCTATTTGTTCCCACTTTGTTGCTGATTTTACTCGGTGCCTTTACCAAGAGTGCGCAGTTCCCCTTCCATTTCTGGTTACCCAATGCCATGGCAGCACCGACACCGGTCTCTGCCTATTTACACTCGGCCACCATGGTCAAAGCCGGCCTGTTTCTGGTCGCACGTTTACTCCCGATTTTTGCGGGCGCGGCACTGTTTCATAATATTGTGACCTTTGTCGGTCTGTTTACCCTGTGCATGGCCGCCTTTTTTGCCATTTTTAAGGAAGATCTGAAAGGCTTGTTGGCCTATTCAACCATCAGTCATCTGGGTCTGATCATGTGTCTGCTCGGGATTGGTTCTCCACTGGCAGTCGCAGCGGCAATTTTCCATATTATTAACCATGCCACCTTTAAAGCGGCCCTGTTTATGATTGCCGGTATTATCGATCATGAATCTGGCACCCGTGATTTACGTAAGCTTTCAGGTCTATGGCAACTGCTGCCCTTTACTGCAACGCTGACCATGATCACTGCGGCCTCTATGGCCGGTGTTCCATTGACCAATGGTTTCCTCTCCAAAGAGATGTTCTTTACTGAGCTGATGGCCAATTTAAGCGGGCCAGTGCTGGTCGGTTCAGCCATTGTGGCAACATTGGCCGGAATTTTTGCAGTCACTTATTCGATTCGTCTGGTGCATGGGGTATTTTTCGACGGCCCACTGGGCAAGCAAGTCCCGAATAAAAATGCACATGAGCCACCATTTGGCATGCGCGCACCCGCCACTTTACTGGCATTTCTATGTATTTTAGTGGGTCTATTGCCAGCACTTTTGGTCGAAAAAATCGTGAATAGTACCACGCAGGCAACGACTCAAAATTTTGCTTTTGAAGGTACGCATCTGGCCCTCTGGCATGGGTTTAATCTGCCATTATTAATGAGTGTGATTGCTTTGGCCGGTGGTGCAGTGTTTTACTTTTCTCTGGCCAAAGGTGGTGCCTTACGTGAAATTGATCTGGATCCAAAACTGGGCCGCTTACAGGGTCGGATCCTGTTTGACCTGTTCCTGAAAAATCTGCTGTTAAATTCACGTCGTTTCCGCCGTGCCACTGAAACTGGCAAATTACAAAGCTATTTATTATGGATTGTGATCTTTACCATCGGTCTGGTTGGTTTCCCATTGCTATCCAATGGTATCGGTAGCGGTACGCGTGAGCTGACCCACGCCCCTGCCCTGGCCATTGTCTTGTGGATGTTGCTATTTTCTGCCTGCTGGATGCTGCTATGGTTCCATCATGAACGGATTAAAGCGGTACTGATCAGTGGTGCAGTGGGTCTGGTGGTAACCATGGTCTTTATTGGCTTCTCGGCACCTGACCTGGCATTGACCCAAATTACAGTCGATGTGGTAACCACCGTCTTGTTATTAATGAGTTTATCTCTGCTACCGCAGCTAACCCCTTATGAATCCAGTCCAACCCGGCGCTGGCGCGATGCGATCATTGCGCTGGGCGGCGGTCTCGGTATTGCCACCATCGCCTGGCTGATCATGACCCGTGATCATAATTCTATTTCATGGTTCTTCCTGCAGCAGTCAATTCCACTCGGCGGCGGCACCAATGTGGTCAATGTGATTCTGGTCGACTTCCGTGGTTTCGATACCTTCGGCGAAATTACTGTACTCGGGATTGCCGCGATTGGTGTGCTTAGCCTGATGGATGGCATGCGTGCGCATGGCACCACCATGACCCAAGGTTTGACCTATCGATTTAATCCCTCCCCCTTGATGTTACGTATCACGGCATCATGGATTTTACCTGTAGCTCTGGTAGTCAGCCTGTATATCTTTATGCGTGGCCATAACCTGCCGGGCGGTGGATTCATTGCAGGATTAGTCACCTCACTGGCCTTAATTATTCAATATATTGCAGTGGGACAGGATAAAACTGAACAGTTGCTGGGTGCCAAATCTGGTCGTTTGTATGAAATCTGGATTGGCGTGGGTTTAACCATTGCCGGTTTGACCGGGGTTGCAGCCTGGTTCTGGTCACGCCCATTCCTGACCAGTGCGCATATTTATGTCTCGCCACCCGTGATTGGAGAAATGCATCTGGCTTCGGCGGCGCTGTTTGATGTCGGTGTCTATGTCACTGTAGTCGGTGCGACCATGCTGATGATTTCTGTGCTGGGCGATTCACGTCACTCCAGTATGACTGGCCCAGTACCAAGAGGATAATAGAATGATGAGTTTAGAATTTTTATTAGCCTCCGCCATTGGTCTACTCGCCGCCACCGGAATCTATCTGATTCTGCGTGCGCGTACTTTTCCGGTGGTGCTGGGCTTGGCCATGATTGGTTATGCGGTCAACCTGTTTTTATTTGCCATGGGGCGGATCCAGATGAATTCGCCTGCCGTATTGACCGAGGCCTCCAGAGTCACCGATCCCCTTCCGCAGGCACTGGTGCTGACCGCCATCGTGATTGGCTTTGCCACCACTGCCTTTATTGTTCAGCTGGCACTGCGTAGCCGTTATGAATCAGGAACAGACCACGTTGATTCAAAAGAAGAAACACCTCAGATTGACCCACGTGAGGATGAGCCTTAATGACTGATCTTCTTCACTTCTGGTCTCAACATACGCCAATTTTCAGTATTCTTTTACCGGCCCTTACCGCTTTTAGTCTGGTACTTTTAGGCAATCCGGGTTCTGGCTCCCTGACCACAGACTGGCGTCAGCCTTGGCGTCGTGGTATCAGCCATATCTCGGGTATCTTGGGTCTGATCATTGCGGTCAGTTATTTAATTGACAGCAGTCAGGGGCAAGTCAGTGTATATACACTGGGCGAATGGGCGGCACCTTTTGGGATCGTGCTGGTGTTGGACCAACTCTCTGCCATGATGCTGGTGTTGACCTATGCCCTGGCAGTACCGGTGGTCTGGTATGCCAGTAAAGAATGGGATACCCGTGGCCGTTATTTCCATACCATGGTGCATTTCCTGCTGATGGGCCTGACCGGCGCCTTCCTGACTGGTGACTTATTCAACCTGTTCGTATTCTTTGAAATCTTGCTGATGGCGTCCTATGTGCTGCTATTACATGGACAGGGCAAGGCGCGTTTCCAGCTGGGAATTCATTACGTCACCATTAACCTGCTGGCTTCTGCGCTGTTCCTGATTGGACTCGGCATGATTTATGGCAGTGTCGGCAGTCTGAACATGGCCGATGTGGCGCGCTTAATGCCTACCTTGGCAGCAGATCAGCATAAACTGGCCGTTGCCGGTGGACTCATGCTATTCGTGGTCTTCGGGATTAAGGCGGCAATGCTGCCGGTGGGCTTCTGGTTACCCAAAACCTATGCCGTAGCCACCACCCCTGTTGCCGCACTCTTTACCATCATGACCAAAGTCGGGATCTATGCGATTTTGCGAATCAATGGAACTGTTTTTGATGATGAGTATAGCCATCAGATTCTAATGAACTGTCTACTGGTGATTGGTCTGATTACTTCAGTTTATGGTGTCATTTGTGCGATTGGTACAGAACGCCTGCGCCGTTTTGTCGGCTTTATGGTGCTGTCTTCAGTCGGTACGATTCTGGTGGCCATTGGCATGAATACGACGGCAGCCTGGGCCGGCGCCCTATACTATATGGTACACAGTACCCTGATTGCTGCGGCATTTTATATCCTGTCTGGCTGGATTACCTCACAGCGCGGTGAGTTCAAAGATCATTTTAAAATCGCACCGCTGATGAAACAGAACAAGCTGGTTTCGATTGTCTATTTCATCATTGCCTTGATGATGGCCGGTCTGCCACCGTTCAGCGGCTTCTTTGGCAAAGTCTTTATTTTGCAGGCTTCTGCCAATTCAGAGCATCAGATGATCATTATCCTGACCATTCTGCTGGTGAGTTTCCTCAGTATTCTGGCTTTTACTCGAGTCGGCTTTATGCTGTTCTGGCGCTCGACCAAACCTGAAGATGATTTGAATTCTGACGATTTCCACAAATATGAAGCTTTACCCAGTAAGGCACCTGCACGTAATGATCACACGATCTATTTGCTACTTGCCGGCTTAACAGCTTATGTTGTATTTGCTGGACCGATCTATCAATATAACTATCAGACGGCAGAACAGATTAAAAACAATCCGGTCTATGAAGCTGCCCTGTTAAAACGTGATGCAGAAGGTCAATTTATTAGTGTGCAACCCTTTGATCCAAGTTATTTGCCAGAAACCAAATATGGTGGCGAGGTGGTGGATCCAAATGCACATCTGATTCCTTATATGATTTCAGAAGCCACTTTGGAAGGTGAAAATATTTCTGAATTCAAACAACGTCAGATTGACCAGCAGCATATTGAACAAACCCAACATGATGATAATCAACTTAAACCGGCGGAGGGACCTTAATGGCTGAATCATTCCTGCAACGTTGGTTCCCGCACCCGTTGGTTTCTGTAATCGTGGGACTCAGCTGGACTTTACTGTCACATAGCACAGAAGCCGGAACCTTGCTGGTGGCCCTGCTTCTGGCGATTGTCATTCCCAAAATGGTCGCGCCGTTTATTGACTATACCCCGAATATCCAGTGGCGGCCTGCGCTGCGTCTGTTCTTTGTCGTGGTCTGGGACATTGTGGTGGCCAATCTTAAAGTTGCAAAACTGGTCTTGGGGCCGACCAAAAACCTACATCCCAAATGGTTCCGTGTGCCTCTGGAAACCGAGCATGAAGAAGTCAACACCTTACTGGCCATGATTATTACCACTACACCGGGCACAGTCACTGCCGGTATTGATCAGGATCGTGGTGATATTCTGGTGCATGCTTTAAGCACGGATGATGAAGCAGCTGAAATCGAGCTGATCAAACAACGTTATGAACAGCCCTTGCTTAAAATTTTCAGCGCACAGACAGGAGAAAAAATATGACGATTCTGCCTTATGCATTAATGATTTGCCTGGGTGCAGTCACTGTCTCGATGTTACTCTGCCTGATCCGACTCATTACCGGCCCTTCTATCGTTGATCGCCTCCTGGCACTCGATACCCTGTTCCTGAATGCCACCTGTCTGATTGTCATTTTGGGAATTTACTGGAGCAGCACTTTTCTGTTTGAAGAGGCCTTACTGGTGGCGATGCTCGGCTTTGTCTCTACAGCAGCTTTGGCGCGTTATTTCACCACTGGCCATGTCATCGACTAGGAGTTTTTAAATGCCGTTAATTTTAGAAATACTAGTTTCGATTTTTTTATTGATTGGTGCTTTCTTCATGCTGGTCGGTGGGATCGGGATGGTGCGCCTGCCCGATCTGTTTATGCGGCTGCATGCACCGACCAAATCCAGTACCTTGGGCTTGGGCAGTTTTCTGATTGCCGCGATTATTTTTTCTGCCATGTACGGCCGTTTCGGTTTTGCTGAAGTGCTGATTACCCTATTTGCCTTTATCACTGCACCCGTATCGGCCAATCTGATGGCGCAGGCAGCATTGCATTTACGTTTACGCTCACTAAGTGGTGAGGTTCCAGAAACACTAGAGCGTCCCCTGCCTTGGCAACGTTCACGTCGCCGTGCTTTTTATGAGAAAAAAATGAATCATAAAAATGATGATCTCACTTGATTTTGACTATTTTTAGATAGGTCGATTCACTTCTAATGTTTAAAGTTTCAATAAAGCCAGCTATAAAAAAGCCACCCGAAGGTGGCTTTTTTATTGTCCTAAGACTTATTCATCATCTTTTTTTGCTTCAGCTTCAGGTAAGTCCTTCACAGCTTCAGCAATCAGACCAAACATATAGTTACCATAGGCATTGGTCTTGTCGTAATGGAAACGTAGACGAGGTGTAATACGGGTTTTGATACGACGGCTCAGTTCGTGACGCAGGAAACCAGAGGCTTTGTTTAATACCTCTAAAGTTTCTTTATTCGCCGCTTCACTTTGTTCATCGCCCAGCTCACGTCCCATAACAGTGACATAAACTTCCGCATATCCCAAGTCCGGGCTCACCTTCACGGCAGAGATGGTCACCAGACCACCTAAGCGTGGATCTTTCAGCTCCTGACGGATCAGTTCTGACAACTCGCGTTGTACTGTATCCGCCATACGCTTCAGACGTTGACTACCCGCCATTAAAGACTCCGTTTGATCAGTTGAACATCGTACACTTCGATCTTATCCAGTGCTTTGATGTCTTTATAACCTTTCACCGCAAGACCACATTCCATACCGGCACGAACTTCTTCAACCACTTCTTTATAGCGACGAAGAGATTCAAGCTCGCCCTGGAATACCACCACGTCATCACGGAGTACGCGAATCGGTTTGTTACGATGCAATACGCCTTCAAGAACCATACAGCCCGCAGCCGCACCGAATTTACTTGAGTGGAATACTTCACGTACTTGTGCAACACCCAGAATTGTTTCACGATGTTCAGGTGCCAGCTTACCGCTCATTGCTGCTTTCACATCATCAATCAATTGATAGATGATTGAGTAGTAACGAATGTCGATGCTGTCTGCATCGGCTTTTTGCCGCGCAGTGTTGTCCGCACGAACGTTAAAGCCAAGTAAAACTGCTTCTGAAGATTCAGCCAGTGTTACGTCAGACTCGGTGATTGCACCAACGCCCGAACCAATAATACGTACTTTCACTTCATCCGTTGCAAGTTCAGCAAGTGCAACATGCAAGGCTTCCAGTGTACCGCGTACGTCAGTTTTCAGCACCACGTTCACGATAGGCACATCTTTCTTGCCCATAGACGCCATGATGTTTTCAAGACGCATTGCAGATTGACGCTCAAGACGTTTTTGACGTTCACGATCCATACGTGCATCGGCAACTTCACGTGCTTTTTTCTCATCGCTAACAACAAGAACTTCGTCACCTGCCATTGGCGCTTCTGGAAGACCCAAAATTTCCACTGGAATTGAAGGACCTGCAGATTTGATACGCTGACCATTTTCATCGGTCATTGCACGAACGCGACCATAAGATGAACCAGCAAGAACCAGGTCACCCACTTTCAAGGTACCGTTTTGAACCAGAATAGACGTGACCGCACCACGGCTGTTGTCTACACGTGCTTCAATCACCACACCTTGTGCAGCACCTTCTTCCGATGCTTTCAATTCAAGCAATTCAGCCTGGATCGAAATCAGGTCTAGAAGTTCATCGATACCTTGACCAGAATGCGCCGAAACCATGGCAACTGGTACATCACCGCCCCATTGTTCAGGTACGATCTGTTTGGTGGTCAATTCGTTCAATACGCGATCTGGATCAGCAGATTCTTTATCCATCTTGTTGATTGCAACAATGATTGGTGTACCTGCAGCACGTGCATGGTCGATTGCTTCCGCAGTTTGTGGCATAACACCATCATCTGCTGCAACAACCAGTACAACGATATCCGTTGCTTTGGCACCACGTGAACGCATTGCAGTAAACGCTGCGTGTCCCGGAGTATCAAGGAAGGTAATAATACCTTTGTCGGTTGTAACGTGGTAAGCACCGATATGCTGGGTAATACCGCCTGCTTCGCCTTGCGCCACTTTGGCACGGCGGATACGATCAAGAAGCGATGTTTTACCATGGTCAACATGCCCCATGATGGTAACCACTGGTGCGCGCGTTGTTTGTGCACCACGTGCTTCTTCAGCCGCTTCAAGCAGGTTATCTTCAGCTTGCGTATCAGAAACCAATACCGGGTTATGACCCATTTCTTCTACGATTAATGCTGCAATTTCCTGATCAATGGCTTGGTTCTGAGTAACCAGCTCACCCATTTTCATGAGAGATTTAATAACTTCACGAACCTTGATCGCCATTTTCGCAGCCAAATCAGCCACAACAATGGTTTCACCAATTTCAACATCGTAAACCTGTTTCTTCACAGGTTTTTCGAAGCCGTGCTTGTTGCCCTGGCTGGTTTTCAAACCGCGTTTAGGCTGTTTGCTGAAGCTCTGCTCTTCCTGACCACGACGTCCACCTTTTTTCGGTGCACGTGCAGCTGGGGTATTGGTACCACGTTTGATCTCGCGGTCTTCTTTGGCAAATGAGTCTTCATATGCCTGACCCACCAGACCGGCAGCAAGCGGAGAATCGTCTACGACACGAATCGTTGCTGTTGTATCTTCAGCGGTGTACTTAGACGCCATCTGACGCATTTGTTCAAGCGTACGTTGCTGCGCTTCTTCAGCCGCTTTACGACGTGCTGCTTCTTCAGTCGCTTTTAATTGCGCTGCCTGAGCTTCACGTGCTTTTTTCTGTTCAGCCGTTTCAGTTTGTTTAACAACCTGTTTTACAATCGGCTTGTTGGTCGATTTGCGTTTTACCACGACTGCCGCTTTAGAAACTTCTTGCTTGTCGCTGGTTTGTTTTGCAGCAGCACGCATCGCTTCTAGAGCTTTACTCGCGTTATTTACGCCAGTTTTCGGAGCTTCAGCAGAAGAAGCAGCTTGTGCTGTATTCTGCTCAGGCGCAGCTTTGGCCTGTTGTTCAGCCTTGGCTTTCGCCAATGCTTCTGCTTTGATCTGTTCTGGATCAGGCTTAACAAATGTATGCTTCTTGCGAACTTCTACATTAATCGTTTTCGCCTTACCTGAAGTACTCGCAACTTTTGCAGTACTGGTTGTTTTACGTTTCAACGTGATTTGCCCTGCTTGGCTTTCTGAACCTTGTGATTTCTTCACATGGCTCATCAAGCTATCTTGTTGTTCGGTGGTAATAATATCGTCAGCTTTACGCTGTGGTAAACCTGCCTCACGAACCTGCTCTAGGAGCTTCTCAACTGGACGACCCACGCTGAGGGCTAACTCTTTAATCGACTTGTCCGTCATATACTACCTCCTAGTTAAACCATGATTCGCGCGCTTTCATAATGAGTTGACCGGCTTTCTCAGCACCCAAACCTTCAATATCTTCGATATCGTCGGTCGCCTGATCTGCCAAATCGTCAACTGTTACCACACCACGAGCTGCTAGAGCTTGCGCGATCTCTGCTGTCATGCCTTCCATTGCAACAAGTTCTTCACTTGGCGCTTGTATATTCTCTTGCTGTTGTAATGCATCAGCAAGTGCAATTTCTTTCGCACGGCTTTGCAATAATTCAACCAGTTCAGCATCAAGTTCGATTTCATCAAACGTTTCTGCAGGGACATAAGCAATTTCTTCAAGCGAGGTGAAGCCCATTTCTACCAGTGCCATCGCCAAATCTTCCGCGATATCCAGACGTGTTACAAACATGTCCAGATACTGTTGCGCTTCGTTTTGTTGACGGGCGTAGTATTCCTCTTCCAGCATCATGTCCAGCTTGTAGCCAGTCAATTCTGATGCCAGACGAACGTTCTGACCTTGTGAACCAATCGCACGAGCCAATTGATCACTCGTTGCAAAGATGATGTCTGCAGTACGGGCATCTTCATCGATGACAATACTCGATACATCTGCTGGTTCCAGTGCGCTGGCGATGTACTGGGCAGGGTCGTCAGACCATACCACGACATCGATACGCTCACCGTTCAATTCTTGTTGAACAGCCTGGATACGTGTACCACGCATACCAATACATGCACCAACCGGATCAATACGGTGATCATTTGTTTTTACTGCAATTTTAGCACGCACGCCTGGTTGACGAGCTGCTGCTTTAATTTCAATAATTTCTTCAGAAATCTCAGGGATCTCTTTCTTCATCAATGCGATCAGCATATCCGGCTTGGCACGTGACAACTGGAGTTGCGCACCACGACCTTCACGGTTCACATTGAACAGAATCGCATTCATACGTTGCTTCGGACGAAGAATTTCTTTCGGAATCATTTCTTCACGTGCAAGGTATGCTTCAGCATTATCACCCAAGTCAATGATAAAACCATCTTTGGTTTGTTTCTTCACTTCACCATAGATCAGCTCGCCGACTTTAGATTCGTAAGCATCGGCCACAAGTGCGCGTTCTGCTTCACGGATCTTCTGTACAATCACTTGCTTGGCAATTTGTGCTGCAATACGACCGAAATCAATCGATTCTACTTCGAGTTCACGAATATCACCAATTGACCATTGTGCAGGATCAAGATCAGAAATCGCATCCTGACACGCTGGCATTTCATGATCTTCGTCAGCGACTACTTCCCACTGACGAAAAGTACGGTAGTCACCTGTTTTGCGATCAATTTCCACACGTAAACGTGCTTCTTCAGAGCGAGTTCCTTCGTAGAATTTTTTCTTGGTCGCCGCAACTAAAGCTTGCTCAAGCGCTTCGAAAATTGCTTCACGAGGTACACCCTTTTCGTTACTAACCGTTTCAACGACGGTCAGAATTTCACGTGCCATACGTCACCTATTCGTTAAATTTTTATTTATTCAATTAATCTTGGAAGACCAAATTTGCTTTATCGATATTGTGACTGTCGATCTCCAATACCTGTTGCTTTTCTACTTCAACTTGAATCATTTCATTGTCTAGGTCGACTGCAACCAGTTTGGCCTGGAATTTACGACGGTTATCTACTGCACTAATCAGACGTAATGCTACGCTATGACCAATATAGCCTGACATCTGTTCGAGCTGGAAGAATGGACGATCCCAGCCTGGAGAAGACACTTCAAGTGAATATTCACCCGAGATCGGATCATGAACATCCAGCATGGCGCCGACTTGCTGCGTTACACGCACACAATCCTGAACACCAATACCACGCCCCTGTTCCTCTTCACCGTCTTCATTAACGGCCGGTTCAGCGCTTGCATCGACCGGTTTGTCGATGTAGATACGTAATAACGAACGTTTACCCTGTGGCAGGAACTCAATCCCCCAAAGGTTTACATTACAGGCTTCAACTGCCGGTGCAATCAAGTCCTGAAGTGCTTGAGTTTTATTTGATAGCTTCATTTACTCTCGTCATCTGGTGCGATTTTATGATCTATTTGACCACTACAAACCAATACAAACTATAGTAGTAGTGAAACATGGAGACGTGACCAAATAATGTCGACACTACACGATAGCCAATAAAAAAGGGCGTAAATCGCCCCAATTAAGCACAATAGCGATTTTTTTCAAATCCCACTGTGCAAAAAGGCCCACCTTGTTGTGAGCCTCTTTTTAGAAACTTGGTAGCGGGAGCTGGATTTGAACCAACGACCTTCGGGTTATGAGCCCGACGAGCTACCAGACTGCTCCATCCCGCATCAACGTGCAAAAATTATATACAAAAGATGAGAGCTTTTCAATCAAAACTGCATCATTCTGCATATTTGTCATCTGTGACTGAAAAAATGGTAGTGGGTGCTGGATGTAAACCAACAACCTTCGCCAGTTTATAGAGAGTTGAGCCCGACAAGCAATCAACTAAATCCATAAATAACGTTTACCAAACCATTTAAATGGTAGCGGGAGCTGGATTTGAACCAACGACCTTCGGGTTATGAGCCCGACGAGCTACCAGACTGCTCCATCCCGCATCAGCGTACAAATAACATTCAGCTTAAAAAAACTTAAACTGCTTTTAAAGTTTGCATCTTTAAAAGATTGGTAGCGGGAGCTGGATTTGAACCAACGACCTTCGGGTTATGAGCCCGACGAGCTACCAGACTGCTCCATCCCGCAACAACATGCAAATTATATTTCTCAGCTTAATAACTTATTAAACTGCCTCTTAAAAGTTTGCGTCTTTAAAAAGGATTGATTGGTAGCGGGAGCTGGATTTGAACCAACGACCTTCGGGTTATGAGCCCGACGAGCTACCAGACTGCTCCATCCCGCATCAACAGAAGTTTTTTCAGCTGCATACACCAACTTAAATTTCTGGATTATAAGTTGGTGCGGAAGGGGGGACTTGAACCCCCACGCCCGAAAGCACTACCACCTCAAGGTAGCGTGTCTACCAATTCCACCACCACCGCAGCTGTGACGCATTCTAGTCGCATCACTGGAAAAAAGAAAGGACTAATTAAAACTATTCGGTCGTTTCTGGTGCAGTTGGTGAAGTTTCATTCGATTGCACAGGCATGGTCGGCGCAGATTGAACCGTTCCCAAACTATAGGCATTTGTGCTGTCTTTCTTGGCCAAAACAGCCAGAGTCAAACTGGTCACAAAAAATAGCGCCGTTAAAATGGCAGTCAAACGGGTCATAAAATTGCCGGAACCCGATGCCCCGAATACTGTCGCCGCACCACCGCCACCGAAAGAGGCACCAGCATCTGCACCTTTACCATGCTGAACCAAAATCAAGACAATCATCAAAACAGCTAAGATAATATGTACTACCAGCACAAAAGTTTGCATGCTGAACTCCTAATTATTGTGTATTTGCAAATGCGTGAGCAATTTTATGGAACGACTCAGCATTGAGTGATGCACCACCGACCAGTGCTCCATTGATATCCGGGCAGGCTGCTAACTCTACTGCATTTTCCGGCTTGACACTACCACCATATAAAATCGCCATGGTTGCACCATAGCCGGTGATCTGGCTCAAACCTTGACGGATTTGTGCATGCATGGCTTGTGCATCTTCAGGAGAGGCGGTTTTACCGGTACCAATTGCCCAGATCGGCTCATAAGCAATCACGATATTTTTCCATTGCTCAGCGTCCACTACCGCTGCAATATCACAAATCTGTTGCAATACGACCGCTTCAGCCTGCCCTGCTTCACGTTGTTCCAGGCTTTCACCCACGCAGTAAATCACCGTTAAACCGGCAGTTAATGCATGCTTGATTTTGGCATTCAGAACTTCTGCGTTTTCTGCGAAAACTTCACGACGCTCAGAATGACCAATCAGTACATAATGAATCTGGCTGTCTTGCAATAATTCAGCGCTCACTTCACCGGTATAAGCACCCGTTCCTGAAATACGTGAAACATCTTGTGCTACAGTGTAAACAGGACGAGTCGCAGATGACAGTTCCGCCTGAATCTGGGTCAGGGCAAGAGCAATCGGGGCTACACCGATATGACATTTATCTGCGGCGATTGGTGCAGTTTCCAGTAAATTTTTAATACCGTGCACCAGTGTTAATGCATCTGCCTGCAGCGGATTCATTTTCCAGTTACCTATTACCCAAGGGGTAATCGTCGAAACTGACATAATTAACCTATTTTATTTACATATTTCGAATTGGGCACATTCTACACGGAATTGGAAAATTTAAAGAATAGTTTTCTTATCACTTATTCTAGGTTTAGACTATTCAAAATGGTTGTTTTTTGTTATCACTTAAAAAAATGGGAACTTCTTCTAACCAGTTCAAAGTTTTACTGGATATGAGGAAGGTAGCAGCACTCTTAGCTATGGTATTTTTACGTAACAAACGTATAATTTTAATATAGCAATTAAAAAAATTTGATTTATAGGCATTTATAGCATGACAGCATTACAGGGGTCGCCAAGATTTACCGGATTTATTCGTCGTTTGGTCGAGGAAGGCGTCATCTCGGCTGAAGATATGCGCAGTGCTTTGGCACATGCCAAGCAAGAAAAAATAGATATTGTGGCGGAGCTGATTAACCAGCAACAGCTCTCCCCAACCGTTATTGCTGAAACGATTTCAGTCGAATTTGGTGAGCCGCTGTTTGATATCAGTGCCTATGATCCTGCGCAAATTTTGCGGGATATCATTGATGAGAAGCTGATTACCAAGCATCGCATCCTGCCAATTTTTAAAAATTCCAGTATTTTATATATTGCCATCAGTAATCCGACCAATATTGAAGCGATTGATGCCGTTCGCTTTTCAACCAAGCTCAATATTGAAACCATTATTGTTGAACACAATAAACTGGAAAAACTGATCGAGCAGAATTTTACCGAAGAAAGCACTTTTGAGTTTGATGAAGACTTTGATCTGGATGTAGATTTCGATTCATCTGATCCGAGTAAAGAAGAAGATGAAAAAGACAAAGGTGAAGAAGAAGCACCGATTGTCAAATATATCAATAAATTATTAATCGATGCGATTCGTATGGGTGCTTCGGATCTGCATTTTGAACCTTATGAAAAAATCTACCGGGTTCGTTATCGAGTCGATGGGGTATTACGCCAAATTGCAACACCGCCGCTGCAGTTGGCAACCCGCCTGTCTTCACGTTTAAAAGTCATGTCGCAAATGGACATTTCTGAAAAACGTGTTCCTCAGGATGGCCGTATCAAGCTGAAACTCTCAAAGAACAAAGCCATTGATTTCCGTGTCAACTCATTACCGACCCTGTTTGGCGAAAAACTGGTACTGCGTATTCTAGATCCATCTAGCGCGATGCTGGGGATCGATGCACTCGGTTATGAACCGGAACAAAAAGAACTGTTTATGCAGGCGCTGGATAAACCGCAAGGCATGCTGCTGATTACCGGGCCAACGGGTTCTGGTAAAACGGTTTCACTTTATACCGGTTTGAACATCCTGAATCGTGAAGATACCAATATTTCCACCGCGGAAGATCCGGTCGAGATCAACCTGCAAGGAATTAACCAGGTCAACGTCAACAATAAAGTCGGCCTGACCTTCTCTGCTGCCTTGAAGTCATTCTTACGCCAAGATCCAGATATCGTGATGGTCGGTGAGATCCGGGATCTGGAAACTGCAGAAATTGCCATTAAAGCGGCACAGACCGGTCATATGGTGATGTCAACGCTGCATACCAACAGTGCGCCTGAGACCCTGACCCGTTTACGCAATATGGGCGTGCCGTCTTTTAATATTGCCACTTCAGTGAATCTGGTTATTGCACAACGACTGGCACGTCGCCTGTGTTCACAATGTAAAAAACCTGCCGACATTCCACAGCAGAGTTTATTGGAAATGGGTTTTACCGAAGCAGATCTCCAGCAACCAGAGTTCCAGATCTATGAGCCGGTAGGTTGCAATGAATGTCGCGAAGGCTATAAAGGTCGTGTAGGTGTTTATGAAGTCATGAAAGTGACGCCTGAGATTTCTAGAATTATTATGGAAGATGGCAATGCACTTGAAATTGCCGATGCTTCTGCCCGTGCAGGTTTTAACAATTTACGTCGATCAGGTTTAATCAAGGTGATGCAGGGGGTGACTTCTTTACAGGAAGTCAATCGTGTCACCAGCGAATGATCGTGCGCTGATCTAAAATAAGGATAAAGGTATGGCAGCAGTAAAGAAAGGCCAGATGATGCCGATCTTCAGCTATGAAGGAATTGATCGTAAAGGGGCAAAGATCAAGGGGGAATTGCCAGCACGCAACATGGCACTGGCCAAAGTGACGCTCAGAAAACAGGGCATCAGCATCAAGACCATTCGGGAAAAGAAAAAAAACATTCTCGAAGGCTTAATGAAAAAACGTGTCAGCACACTGGACATCACGATTTTTACCCGACAGCTCGCGACCATGATGAAAGCCGGCGTACCTTTAGTACAAGGCTTTGAAATTGTTGCAGAGGGTCTGGAGAATCCAGCCATGCGTGAAGTCGTTCTGGGGATTAAAGGTGAGGTGGAAGGTGGTAATACCTTTGCCGGTGCACTGCGTAAATACCCGCAATACTTCGATAAACTATTTTGTTCACTGGTCGAATCGGGTGAACAATCCGGTGCGCTAGAAACCATGCTGGATCGGGTCGCGATCTACAAGGAAAAAAGTGAACTGCTCAAGCAAAAAATTAAAAAAGCCATGAAATATCCTGCAACAGTAATCGTAGTAGCATTGATTGTAACCATCATTTTGATGGTCAAAGTAGTGCCTGTCTTCCAAGACGTTTTCTCTTCATTTGGCGCTGACTTACCGGCTTTTACTAAAATGGTGGTCAATATGTCGGAATGGATGCAAAAATATTGGCTCCTGCTCATTATTGCCATTGGGGCCATCATTACGGCTTTTCTGGAAGCAAAAAAACGCAGTAAAAAATTCCGCGACTTTCTGGATAAAGCAGCACTTAAAGCACCGATTTTCGGTGATCTGGTGTATAAAGCGATTATTGCCCGTTATAGCCGTACCTTGGCCACCACTTTTGCAGCCGGTGTACCCTTGATTGATGCACTGGAATCCACTGCCGGCGCAACCAATAACGTGGTGTATGAAGACGCCGTCATGAAAATCCGCGAAGATGTTGCCACTGGTCAGCAATTACAGTTTGCCATGCGGGTGACCAACAAGTTTCCATCTATGGCCGTGCAAATGGTCGCCATTGGTGAGGAATCCGGTGCGTTAGATGCCATGCTGGATAAAGTTGCTACCCATTATGAAAATGAAGTCGACAATGCCGTAGACGGTCTCACTTCCATGATGGAACCCTTGATCATGGCTGTTCTCGGTGTACTTGTCGGTGGTCTGGTGATTGCCATGTACCTTCCAATCTTCCAAATGGGTTCTGTGGTTTAATGCAAGATCTTATTCAATATTTCATTCAAAACCCAACAGCGCTGTATAGCGCAGTTGGGCTTTTTAGTCTCTGCATTGGTAGTTTCTTAAATGTGGTGATTTATCGCACTCCCAAGATGATGGAGCAGGAATGGCGTACCGATTGCCAAATGTTCCTGCATCCGGAACAGCCAATTATTGATGAGACCAAATTAAGTTTAAGCAAACCCGATTCGACTTGCCCCAAATGTCATCAGCCAATCCGCTGGTACCAGAATATTCCCGTCATCAGCTGGCTGGTCTTGCGCGGCAAGTGCGGCAACTGTCAAAATCCCATCAGTATCCGCTATCCATTTATTGAGCTTCTGACCGCGGCCTGTGCGCTGATGGTGGTGGCTGTTTTTGGTCCGACTGTCCAGATGTTATTTGGCCTGATTCTGACTTATGTCTTAATTGCACTGACCTTTATTGATTTTGACACCCAGTTATTGCCGGACCGTTATACCCTACCCCTGGCCGCGCTGGGTCTGGGCGTCAATAGTTATGCCCTCTATACCTCACCGAGCGCTGCCATCTGGGGCTATATCATTGGCTTCCTGTGTTTGTGGGTGGTGTATTATGTCTTTAAAATCGTCACTGGCAAGGAAGGTATGGGCTATGGCGATTTTAAATTGCTTGCCGCCTTGGGTGCCTGGATGGGGCCTTTGCTATTACCATTAATTGTGCTCCTTTCTTCTTTAGTGGGCGCGATTATCGGGATTATCCTGCTGAAAGTCCGTAAGGAAAATCAGCCTTTTGCCTTTGGTCCCTATATCGCGATTGCCGGCTGGATTGCTTTTCTGTGGGGCGAGCAGATTATGAAAGTGTATTTAGGTCAATAAAGTGAAATTTATACTCGGATTAACCGGCGGGATTGGTAGTGGCAAGTCTGCGGCCAGCCAATGGTTTGAAGCACAAGGCATTGTCGTTGTGGATGCCGATGTGGTGGCGCGTGAAGTGGTCGCGATTGGCCAGCCTGCACTTGCCCAGATTCAGCAAGTTTTTGGGGATTGGGTACTGCTTGAAGATGGTTCACTGAATCGTCGTGCCTTGCGCGAATATATTTTCCAGTCTCCTGAAGCACGTAAAACCCTGGAAAATATTACTCATCCAGCAATTCGCACCTCGATTATTCAGCAGTTAGATGCTGCGCAAAGTTCCTATGCCATTCTGGTTTCACCGCTCCTGTTTGAGACCAATCAACATGAGCTCACTCAGCATCGCTTACTGATTGATGCCACAATCGAATTGCAAATTGAACGTGCCTCACAACGTGATGGTCAAAATATTGAGCAAATCCGAAACATTATTGCCGCACAAATGCCACGTGAACAGAAACAGGCCATGGCTGATGATATTGTGCTGAATGATGGTCATCTGGATCATCTTTATGCCCATCTCCGCCCATTGCATGAAAAATATTTAAACATGGCAGCTGCCTGAGGTATAAAAAAAGCAGTCCGATTAAGACTGCTTTTTCTGTGCTGCAAGTTGTGCTTCTAAACTATCTTTACGGCCAATCCAGCGCCAAGGCTGTAAGGCCCCAATTGCCATCCCCACCAAGCCACAAATCATCGCCTGGCTCAGCGCTTCATTTAATAAAGGCACCGCCAGAATCGCAGCAATAAATGGTGCAAGATTGGTAATGCTACCGGCTTTAAATGCACCGAGACGCTTGATTGCTTCGACATAGCTTAAAGTGGCAATAATTACCACAAAAACCCCATGAAAGATGGTTTGAAACAATAAGTGCTGGGGTTCTGGCACACTCAAATTTTTGGGTAAAAACAGCAGATAAACAGGTACGTAAACCACTGCTGACCAGATCGCGACACCGCTCATTGCCTGCCATGCAGTTAACTGATATTTCCGCAATAACACGGTAAAAATTGCCCAGAGTATTGCACTGATAAAAAATAGCCCATCCCCTGCCCCGAATGCCACTCCGGTTTCCTGATACATCAACAGACTCATGATACAGAGCACCGCAATCATAATAATCAGGCTGGCCCAGGTATGCTTATCAAAAGCCTGCCCCATCAGGAAAAAAGCCATGATGGCAGTACAAATCGGAATACAGCCATTCAAGAAAATCGCGGCATGGGCGGTAGGCGCATAATGAAAGGCGCTATAGGCAAACAGACAGTAAATTACTCCGCCAATCATGGCCAGAATAAAGGGTTCTTTTTTCAGTAAAAAAGCCGCCTCCTTGCGATAGAGCAAGATCGGCATCAGAATCAGAAAAGCCAGAGAAAACCGCAGAGCCACGATATCCCAGGCACTGATGTTCCAAAGCGCATTCAGACGGGCGGTTAAAGTAAAACCGCCCCAGATACACATAGTCGTCAGTAGAAAGACATAGCCCTGTGTACGATCTGACAATGCCATCATCAATTACAGGTTACGCTGGCGGCAAGCTTCATACAGTGCCATACCTGTTGCAACACTGACATTCAGGCTTTGCAGATTACCCGCCATCGGGATATACACCGTCTGATCGCATTGGCTTTGTGTAATTGGACGTAGACCGGTATCTTCCGCACCCATCACCACACAGACACCAGTACCGGTGAAATCAAACTCCTGAATCGGCAGCGCTTTTTCATCCAGCATGGTACCGACGACTCGCACATTAAAGTCTTCTTTGATTTGCCCCAAGGTACGCGCCAGATTAGTCACCTGAATAAATTTGACTTTGTCAGCACCACCGGCAGCCACTTTACGTGCAGTCGGAGTCAAGCTTGCAGAACGATCACGTGGTGCAATCACCGCCTCAACACCCATCGCAGCGGCGGTACGCACACATGCTCCGAGGTTGTGTGGATCGGTAATATGATCAAGGGCCAATAACAAGGCTTGCGGATTTGCGCTCAATAATGTCTCAAGATCTTTTTCATTCAAGACCGGATGGGCACGAACGGCTGCTACAACACCCTGATGAAAGGGTTGACCGGCCAATTTTTCCAGTTTGTCACGGCTGGCTTGCTGCACACTGATGCCAAACGGTTCAGCCAGTTCCAGTACACGTTTTAAACGCTGATCATCGCGTCCTTTGAGAGTGAATAATGTCAAGACACGTTCAGGCTCAAGCTCTAACAATGACTCCACTGAATGTACGCCATAAAAATATTCAGGTTTTGCCATGAACGACCTCTAAATTAAATTTATATATAAAAGAAAAATCCCGTAAAGCTGACTTCACAGGATTTCTATAGAATGATTAGTTTAACCGATTCGCACTGAAATTTCTTGCCCGGTTTGCACTGATCTTGCGCTGTACTTAACCTTCAAAATGGCAGACATAGTCCAGCACATCATCGGTTTCGATTTTAAAACGGCTATTACCCGGCACATAGAAGGACTGGCCTGCACGGAACAGCTCACTTTCTTCGCTATCTCCGATCTGAACACGACATTCACCTGAAACAATTTCCATGCGCTCAGGCACATGCGTTTCAAAGGTTAAGGCATTTTCTGATGGTAAAATGACCCCCAAAGTCTTTTTGGTGCCATCTTCAAATTGAACAATATGGCTGATACATAAACCGCCGAAATATACATTTGATTTTTTAAGTACAGATACATGATCAAACTGAGCTGACATGCGATTTCTCCAGATAAAGCATTTTGTAATATTTTGATTGCTGTAGTTTAAATGTGCACTCTCAACTAATCAATCGAAGTTTGTCGGCAGCGGTGAAATATTCTATCTCGCCTGAATGCCTGTTGCGAAAGGGGTATTCTGGCCGCTTGTTTACTGGCTTGATGGTATATTCAGCCCGCCAGATTTGGTTTCTAGCTTAAACTTTGACAATGTCAAAACTATGGAAACAAGCAGTGAATTTGCCGGCTTTTGAGTCAGCTTCTTTCGAAAATACAGTGAAATAAGCATATATGAATCGCTAAAATTTAAGATAGAATGAAATTGATTCATCCTGATTTATAATCACAGCCGTGTTGTGACCCCAATCCAACATCAGGCTATTTCACTCAAACTTTTCGCAGCCCGGATGCGTTTATGCTGACACATTTAACTCTGATCAATTTTGCTTTAGCTGAGCACCTTGCTATTGATATTGATAAAGGTTTTAACGTTTTAACCGGTGAAACCGGTGCAGGTAAATCCCTCTTGTTAGATGCCTTGTCTGCCTGTCTGGGTGAGCGAACCGATACCAATTATGTGCGTTATGGTTCCGAAAAAGCCGATGTGACTGCAAGCTTTAGCTATCAGGAACATAGTCCTGAAGCCGCGTGGTTAAAAGAACATGAGCTGGATGATGAATCAGGTGAAATCCATTTACGCCGGGTAATTTTTGCCACCGGTCGCAGCAAAGCCTGGATCAATGGACGACCGAGCAGCCTGTCCGAACTAAAAGAAATTGGACGTTTACTGGTTCAACTCTATAGCCAGCACAGTCAGCAACAACTACTCGAACCCCCTTATCCGAAGCATTGGCTGGATCGTTATTATCATTTTTATGCGCCGGCGCAAGCGGTACGGGATGCTTACAGTACCTGGCAGAAAAATATCCGCCAGCATCAGGCAGCACTGGATGCACAAGCCACCCGTAAACAGCGTATCGAAACCCTTGAGCTGCAACTGGAAGAACTGGAAGACATCGTTCAGACTGATTATCAGGAGATTGAGCAGGAATTTGACCGGCTTTCCCATCATGAAGCCATCATGCAGGATTGTGTCTATAGCCTGAATGTACTCGATGAGGCTGAACAGAACATGATCCAGGAGCTGGCATCAATTATGCGTCGGGTCGAATCGCATGCCGGTCGTAGTGAGCAGCTTTCCGGAATTTATAATTCCTTATTAAATGCACAAAGCGAACTTGAAGATGCTGCGGCGAATTTACGTCAGTTTATGGATCGTCAGAGTTTTGACCCGGAACGCATGGAAGAACTGAATTCAACTTTAGAGGTTTTCCATCGTCTGGCACGTAAATATCGTACTCAACCGGAATTGCTCAAGGCAGAATATGAAACCTGGCAAACCGAATTAGAACAGCTGCATCAACTGGAAGACCCGGAAACACTAGCTGAACAGGTTGCAGTCTCTTATCAGGATTTTCTGGAGAAAGCCCAACATCTGGAACAGATTCGCCGTGAAGCCGCAGCACCTCTGGCCAAACAGCTCACAGAACAGGTTAAACAACTGGCACTACCAGAAGCCCATTTCGAGTTTAAGTTTGAAGCTTTGGAACAGCCATCGAGTGAAGGCCTCAGCTTTATTCAACTCCTATTTACTGCCAATAAAGGAATTCCAGCACAACCCCTGGCTCGCGTGGCATCAGGTGGTGAGCTGTCGCGTATTGCACTGGTGATGCAGGTCATGAATGCAGAAAAAACTGAAGCCGAAGTACTGGTCTTTGACGAAATTGATGTCGGGATCAGTGGCGGTACGGCAGAGATTGTCGGGCGTTTATTGGCAGGTTTGGCCCAGCATGTACAGATTCTGTGTATTACCCATCAGGCACAAGTGGCCGCACAATCCGATCAGCATTTACTGGTGAAAAAGCAGCAAACCGACCCGGCCAGCAGCACCATTCTGAGTTTGCAAGAAGATGCACGTATTGATGAACTCGCGCGCATGACCGGTGGTGTTGAAATCAGTGAAACGACTTTACAACATGCCCGTCAGTTACGTCAGTTGAAATTTCAGCAGGTTTAAATATCACAATCCAGACAAATAAAAGTTGGTAAATCCATAAAGCTCGAGTAACGTAGCGGTTAGGATCATACGATTTCTTTGCGAAGAAATTGATTTTAAGGAGAACTGCTCAGGTGACCAAACAGTTTCTGACACATCGTTGTCTGATTGCGCCGCCACATGCGGATGATGATTTTTTTGCCCAGACGGTGATCTATCTGGCTCGCCATGATGAAGATGGTGCACAAGGCATCATCATCAATCGCCCTGCCGGTATTCAAATTAAAGAATTGCTGAATGATCTTGATATTGAAGCAGACAATGTCAATCCGCATGAAGTCTTGCAAGGTGGCCCTTTACGCCCTGAGGCCGGCTTTGTGCTGCATACCGGTCAGCCGACCTGGCATTCCTCTATTGCGGTGGGTGAAAACGTCTGTATCACCACCTCCAAAGATATTCTGGATGCAATTGCGCATAATGAAGGTGTGGGTCGCTATCAAATCGCACTTGGCTATGCCAGTTGGGGCAAACACCAGCTAGAACAGGAAATTGCCCGTGGTGACTGGCTGATTTGTGATTCTGATATGGATCTGATTTTTAACTTACCTTATAACGACCGTTGGGATGCTGCCTATAAAAAGATGGGCGTCGACCGCAACTGGTTATCTTCCGAGATTGGACATGCCTGATGTAAACACGCCACAAACCATTATGGCGTTTGATTTTGGTACACAAAAAATGGGAATGTCTGTTGGACAATCCCTGATTGCAAGTGCCAGTCCCCTACCTTTATTTCCCATGAAAGACGGTATTCCGAACTGGGATGAACTGCTCAAAATAGTAAAAAGCCATCAACCGAATCTATTTCTGGTCGGTTTGCCACTGAATATGGATGATAGTGAATCGGAGCTTTCGACACGGGCACGTAAATTTGCGCGCCGTTTACGGCACCAGACCAATATTGCAACCTTGATGGTGGATGAGCGTCTGACCACCCGTGAAGCACGCGATGAGCTGGATCATTATCAGGCGCAAGGTCGCGGCAAGAAACTTTCTGCTGATAGTATCGCCGCAGCCTTATTGATTGAAAGTTGGTATCGCCATCCTGCCGGAATCACCCCTTAAACTGCTGATGAAATTTTAAAATCAGCATCCTTTGGGATGCTTTTTTATGCCTAAAAACATGATTTAAGGATAAAAATAACGAAAGGTCAGATTAATTCTGGGTGTCAAAACTTTGCTACTTTTACCAATGCTGTGTTTCCAGTACTGCTGGGTCTGGCCGCGCATTACAATCAGTTGGCCACTGTGTAACAGTAACTCGACTTTATCCCCGTGAGTTTTATGTTTAAAACTCATTTTACGGATCGCGCCCAGACTCAGAGAAGCAATGACATTTTCCCGAGAACTTCCTGTATATAAGGCAGGCTCATCATCGCTATGCCAGCCCAAGCCTTGTGAACCATCTTCATATAAATTGGCCAGACAGGAATTAAAGGGATGACCCACCAGCTGTTCAATATGCTGCTTTAAACGCAATAATCCCGGGGTCCACAACTGAGCTTGCTTGAGCGTCCCCGAATAGCGATATTGATAGTGCGCATCGCCATACCAGACCACCTTGCGTGCTGTGACATAGTGCTTGCCGAACAACCGTACTTCATCATGTTGCCAGGCCAACTGGCTCAGAAAATACTGCAAATACTGCTGGCTTTGTGCCTGATCCAGAATCAGACCATAGTCCTCCACCACCCCATCAAAGGGTAAGATATTCGTTTCAGGTTGGGGCGCAAATAAATCTAAAGTCATCTCAATTAGACCGAGTATCTTACTGAAAATACTGACATTGACTTTGACTTTGAAAAAGTACAACCGGATTTCACAAATGACTACAAGATTTGCTCTTGTGACTTGTCCTGTTCCTGCCTAAACTGAATTTAACTTTCACAATAAAAATAATCCTTTATGAACTTATGGCAGCTGTTTCAGAAACTTCGTCCTTTTGTTCAGCCCTATCGGGTACTGGTCATTGCCACGCTGATTTTGACCCTGATCGGTTCCTTTACCGCACAGGTCAATGCGCTGACCCTGCAATATGCAGTCGATAGTATCAATGCGCTGCTGGAACAAGGTCAGGGACTGGAGCAAGGCTGGCATATTCTGATTACGATTTCAGCGATCTTGCTCGGTAAAGAGATTATCAATGCCTTTGTCCAGTTCGGCCAGAAGTTTTATGGAGAAAAGCTACGGATTTTTGTTTCTCAAGATCTGGCCCAAGGAATTATTGAAAAATTCTTAAAATATCGTCTGGAATTTTTTAATCAGGAAAATAATCAGGCCGGAAAATTACAGACCCGTATTGATCGTGGTATCGGCTCACTGACCCGTCTGGTACAGATCTTCTTTATTGATATTTTACCGTTATTTACCAGCGCAATTGTGGCTTTGGGCCTGATGTACTATGCCAATATTTATGTCGGCCTGGTGGCCACCGCCATTGTCCCAATCTATTTCTGGCTGACCTATAAGCAGGCACAAAAGCTCGGTGGCTGGCGCCGTAGTTTAAGAGATGGCCGCGAGAAAAAGAGTCAAGGTATTCTCAGTATTATTAATTCAATTACCGTGATCAAATCCTTTAACCGGGAAGCGATTGAGTCGGAAAAGCAGTTAGGATTGCAGCGCGAACTGACCGACAACCAGATGAAAACCCGCCAGACCAGTTTCCTGTTTGATGGTCTGAAAACGTTCCTTGAACAGATCGGCATTGTGCTGATTATTATTCTGACCTCTTATTTTGTGCTGGATGGCCAGATGAGTATCGGCATGATCATGTTTCATGTGCTGCTGTTTAATAATGTCTCCGCCCCGATTCGCTCACTGCACCGGATTTATGATGAAGTGAATGATGCCATGATCTATTCAGAAAGCTTCTTTAAGATTCTGGAAGCAGATCAGGAAATTGAACAAAGTGGTCAACAAAAACCGCAAGTGACTGGTAAATTTGAACTGACTGGGGTGAATTTTTATTATCCGAATGGCCATCATGCCCTGAAAGATATTGAGATGGAAATTCGTCCGAATAAGATCACGGCTTTGGTCGGCTTATCCGGTGCGGGGAAATCTACCCTGATCAGCCTGCTGGATAAATTTTATGAGCCGCAACAAGGCCAGATTAAACTGGATGGCATTGACCTGAAAGACTATGACACCCAATTTTTGCGTGATCATATTGGTCTGGTGTTGCAGAAAAATCATATTTTTCAAGGCACCATTTTTGAGAATATACGTTATGGAAAAATTACAGCTTCAATGGACGATGTCATTGAGGCGGCAGAAAAAGCCTCGATTCATGCGCAGATTTTACAGTTACCGGATGGCTATGATAGTGATGCTCTCATGCTCTCTGGCGGACAGCAGCAACGCATTGCCTTGGCGCGGATGTTCCTGAAAAATCCACCGATTATTTTTCTGGATGAACCGACGGCGAGTCTGGATGCCATCGCTACCGAACAGATCAAGCAAAGTCTGGATCAAATCAAGCAAGGCCGTACCGTGATCATCATTTCACATAGCCTGTCGCAAATTATTGACGCGGATTATACCTATGTGATGAAAGAGGGAAGGATTGCCGAACATGGTGAGCACGCTCAGCTTTATCATCAGCAAGGCGTGTATAAGGAAATTTTTGATGCGATGGCCAAGAGCCTGAATATTGAAAAAATCGCCAAGACTTTTGAGGATGATGCCGAGGAAGAAACCCATAGTTAGAGCCTCTTCCAAGCCAATAAAAAAACCTCCGAGCGGGAGGTCTTTTATTGAGAGATAATTGTTTTAACGCTGAACTTTTTGCTCAATTTCTTCGACGCTGGTATGACGTACGTCAAAACCTTTGACCATATAGATCACCTGTTCAGAAATATTCCGGGCATGGTCGCCAATTCTTTCGAGTGAACGAAGCACCCATAGCACATTGATAACACGACTAATATGTCGCGGATCTTCAATCATATAGGTCATGAGGGTACGTGTTGCTGACTGGTATTCACGGTCGATATCCGCATCTGCCAACATCACTTTTAAGGCCTGATCTACATCCAGACGTGCAAAAGCATCCAGTGCATCATGAATCATCACCCGAACCTGGTTGCCAATATGCCGGGTTTCCATATAACCGCGCGGTGAGCTACCCTCTTCGCTCAGGCTTTGTGCAATCCGGCCTATTTTAGACGCTTCATCACCAATACGCTCAAGATCGGTATTGGCCTTGGACATGGCAAGCACCATCCGTAAATCAATCGCAGCAGGATGACGGCGTGCCAGAATCAGGGTCAGTGCTTCATCAATGTCTCTTTCCATCTGATTGACAACATTGTCCTGAAACTGCACATCAATTGCCATGGCGACATCGGTATCCAGTAAGGCATGAATGGCGTTGGCCACCTGCTGTTCCACCAGTCCGCCCATGGTCATGAATTTGGTATTGACGTCCTGCAACTCTTCATTAAATTGCGAAGAAATGTGATGACTTAACACAGGATTATTTGGACACAAGGAAGTCTACTCCTGAAACGGCATATAGCGATGATCAATAATAAAGCACATTAAAGCATATTTATGATGAAAGTTTGATGACAATCGTAGCGTCATCTGGGCTGAGGTGAATCATATTCGATCAGCCAGGCATTCAGCTCTGCCAGCTCCTTTTCGGTCAGCTGCCCGACTGAAGCCTGTAACTGGAGTACATGCAGCAGATAATCATATTTGGCATTCAGATAATCCGTTTTGGCAGAAAAAGCATTGCGCTGGGCCAGCAACACATCGACCATGGTCTTTAAGCCCTCCTGATATTGGGCTCTGGAGGCTTGTGAAACCATTTCCGAAGATTCCATCGCCGCTTTACGCGCATTCAGTTTGGCCTGATCGGTTTCTACCTGCATGAAGGACTGCTTCACATCGGTATTGGCTTTGCGGATCGCAGCGTCTAATTGGGCTGCACTTTTTTGTACATTGACCCCAGCCTGACGAATACTTTTCTGGGTACGGCCACCACTAAATAGGTTCCAGTTGACTTCCACCCCAATCTGGTCGAAATCACCATTGCTGGACATAATCGTTTCTGGTGTCTGTTTCAGATAGCCATAGGTGCCGACCGCTTCAACCTGCGGATAGAGAGCGGCCTGCTCAACCCGTTTGGCATCTTCAGAATAGCGTTTTTGCAGACGGGCTTGCAGAATGTTCAGATTCTGGCTTTGTGCCAAATCTGTCCAGGACTGCATGTCACTTGGAATCGGTTTCTGAAACTGGAAGTCATTGCGTAATACCGCCAGATTTTCCTGATAAGGCCCGATCAGCTGAGCCAGTTGCTCCTGAGCGAGAACCAGCTGAACTTGGGTCGAAATCCGGTTGGCTTGGGCACTTTGATACTGGGCATTGGCTTCACTGACCTCACTACGTGCCACCAGACCTTCTTTTAGTTTGGCATTCATCATGCGCAGCTGCTCAGATAGAGCCTGTTCTTCCTGCAAATATGCCGTGGTCAAAGACTGCTGACGCAAGACATTAAAATAGGCTTCTGCCACCTGTAAAATATGCTGCTGTTTTTGCAGACGTAAGTTGACTTCGCTGAGTTCGACCGAAGTTTTGACCTGTTTATAGCCCTGCCAGGCATCCCAGCGGAATAAAGGCTGGCGTGCAGTTAAAGCCAGCTGGCGGGTGGTATTACTGGAAGTAATGAAATTAGAAAACTGTGGATCGGCAGGTGCATCAACAGACTGGTTTTTACGGGTGATATTTCCTGAAAGGCTCACGGTCGGCAGTAAATTTCCGCTAGCAATCCCCAGATTGAGCTGATCGGCCTGATATTGCAACAGATTCGCTTGCCAGTTCGGATCGTTTTGCTGGGCGCGCGCATAGGCTTGTTGCAAATCCAGGGCAAAAATCGCCGGACTACTGCACAATAAACCGGCCATGACACTGAGTTTTAGTTTCATTTTATAGTGTTAACCCCTAACAGCCATTCAGATCAAAAATTCTGGCGCTTTAAGCTAAGCCATACTAAAGAGATTTTTTGCATTTTTGCGTATGATTTTTATTAACTTTTTAATATAACTCTCGGGTTTTATCCACGATTAATTCAATTTTCAAGATCTATACCCGCAATGTAACAAAGCAATTCACAATACTAAACATAGTATTTTTATTTGATCTATACAATATATCTCCCAGCAAGGCCGTTATTTTCTGAATTCACCTATACAGAGTCCTGAAACATAGTGTTAATGCCATTCCCGTCGATATTCAAAGCCTGTCTAATTTCCGGCAGCCTGCTGTTTCTGGCAGGCTGTCAGCAGCCGTCAGAACCACAGATCCAGGTTGAACAGACTGAGACCAATCAGAAGCAAAGTCCAGTCAATGACTTTAGCCTGATGTGCAAGAATATTGAAAAAAATATGTCCCAGATTAATGACCAGCGCACCACTTTTGCGCTGGAACAGGTTAATCAGGATCTTAAAGTGTGTCTGCCCCTGATGGAATTGGCGGAGCAGAAGCATCTGATGCTGCGTTCTACTGAAATGTATCAGCGCTTTTTAGCCGTCGACCGTACTGAGTTCCAGCAACGCGCCTTTGAACAGTATGCGCTGGAAATGGCCCAGCATCCGACCATTCAGCAAGCCCATTTTCAGCAGCTCACCTCACGTGACCAGTACCTGTTAAAACACAAAGGTCAGGCTTATGTCGAACTGCTGGATCTTGGCGATGGCAACTTACATTATCGTCGTAGTCCGGAATATCTGGCCCGCATTTTTGCGCCTTATTTACCCGACGCTGAAAAAGCCTTTATTGAACATCTGGCTGAACAGAATATGCAGCCGGTACTGGTGGAAAAACGCCTGCAAATTGAAGCAGCTGACATTGCAGCCCGCAGTCTGCTTTGGGAAGATTATCTCAAGACCTATCCTGAGAGCAGCTATAAGCGGGATGCCGAATACCTGCTGAAACAATATACCTATTTTTTGTTTAGAGGCACCGAAGCATCTCCCGTTTCTGAGGATTATCGCGACCGTTATGCAGTCGATACCAGTCATCTGGAAACCATTATTGGTCTATCCAGCGGTCAGAAATCAACGCTTTCGACCCAGGCTCGCCAATTTCTGGAGTTTCTGGACATGAATCCGCAACAGCGCCAGCAAGCCTTGCCTGCCGACTATCGAAACCGTTCGGATGCTGAACAGATTCTGTATTATGCCAAGATCAGCCCACCCTCACAAAAATATGATAAAGACTGTTTTATGGATGCGTTCTGTATCTAGCTGGAACGATTTAGATCAGAGTCCAGCTTCCCCTGCCTGAAGAGACCATCGCTAAAGTTGAGAGATTTAGACCTGTTTATTCGGCATAAACTGAGCTAAGCTTTAGCCTCGCTTGACGGAGCGCGAGTAATCCCTCGCTGAGATCATGTAATTCCTTTTATCTTTATCAGGAATTGAGCATGGGTACCGTTGAACCTGATCAGGTTAATACCTGCGTAGGAATCAAGCCAGCTAAAAACCCAGCCCCTGCTTTATCTGCTCAGGATAAATCTGCCCGCGTTTTTGGTCGTGCTTGATTCGTTGATGTCATTCATAAGGATCATAGCCATGAACCAGTTAACGAATCTTTCTTCTGAAACTTCTCTCTCCGCTCATGAACAGGAAGCACGTGATTTAACGCGCATTCTACCCGCTTCACGTAAAGTCTATCTGCCAGGCTCGCGTCCTGATATTCAGGTGCCGATGCGGGAAATTTCCCTCAGTGAAACCCCGACCGGCTTGGGCGGTGAATATAATCCGCCCTTGATGGTTTATGACACGTCTGGTGTCTATACCGACCCCAATGTGACGATTGACCTGAATAAAGGCCTGCCCAATATCCGTGACAGCTGGATTGAACAGCGTAACGATACAGAAATGCTGGACGATTTAAGCTCTGAGTTTGGTCGACAACGTTTACGTGATATCCGTACTGCGGCCATCCGTTTCGCGCATATTCAAAAACCGCGCAAAGCCAAACGCGGCCAGAACATCACCCAGATGCACTATGCCAAACAAGGCATGATTACGCCAGAAATGGAATATATCGCCATTCGTGAAAACCTGCGTCAACTGGAAGGTGTCGATATGCGCCAGCATCCGGGACAAAATTTCGGCGCTAAAAACCTGACTGAAATCACCCCGGAGTTTGTACGGCAGGAAGTCGCTGCCGGCCGCGCGATTATTCCGGCCAATATCAATCATCCGGAACTGGAACCGATGATCATCGGACGCAATTTTCTGGTGAAAATCAATGCCAATATTGGTAACTCGGCTTTGGGTTCTTCGATTGAAGAAGAAGTCTCGAAAATGACCTGGGCGACACGCTGGGGCGCAGATACCATTATGGATCTCTCAACCGGGCAGAACATCCATGAAACCCGGGAATGGATTATCCGCAATTCTCCCGTGCCAATTGGCACCGTACCGATCTATCAGGCCTTGGAAAAAGTCAACGGCGTAGCCGAAGACCTGACCTGGGAAATCTTTAAAGATACCCTGATTGAACAGGCGGAACAGGGCGTGGATTATTTCACCATTCATGCCGGTGTACTTTTAAGATATGTACCGCTCACGGCCAACCGTCTGACCGGCATTGTTTCGCGTGGCGGTTCGATCATGGCACAGTGGTGTCTGGCGCATCATCAGGAAAACTTTCTCTACACCCATTTCGATGACATCTGCGACATTATGAAAACCTACGATGTGTCTTTCAGCCTCGGCGATGGCTTGCGTCCGGGCTGTGTGCAGGATGCCAATGACGAAGCACAGTTCGCTGAACTGAGAACCTTGGGTGAACTGACCCATCGTGCCTGGGAACATGATGTACAGGTGATGATTGAAGGTCCGGGCCATGTGCCGATGCACATGATCAAGGAAAATATGGACCTGCAACTGGAAGTCTGTAAAGAAGCGCCCTTCTATACCCTTGGCCCTTTAACCACCGATATCGCCCCGGGTTATGACCATATTACTTCAGCGATTGGTGCCGCAATGATTGGCTGGTATGGCACCGCCATGCTGTGCTATGTCACCCCGAAAGAGCATCTTGGCTTGCCAAATAAAAAAGATGTCAAAGACGGCATTATTACCTACAAGATTGCAGCACATGCAGCCGATCTGGCCAAAGGGCATCTAGGCGCACAGGCCCGGGACAATGCGCTGTCCAAGGCACGTTTTGAATTCCGCTGGGAAGACCAGTTTAATTTGAGTCTGGATCCGGATACAGCTCGCAGCATGCATGATGAAACCATGCCCAAAGCAGCCCATAAATCTGCACATTTCTGTTCCATGTGTGGACCGAAGTTCTGTTCAATGAAGATTAGCCAGAATGTTCGCGATTATGCCAGTCAACAGGCCAATCCTGATCAGCCGGCAAGCTCTCAGGCCGAAATTGAAGCCGGCATGGATCAGATGAAAGCCAGCTTCCACAACTCTGGTCAAAATTTATACCACAAACTATAAAACTGTAAAAAAAACAGTTGTCTTCAAAAAAAACTCAGATAGGATGAAAATAAATCAATTCATTCTATCTGAGCATATGAATATTATTAAACAGGCCTCTTATAATAAAAAAGACTTTAGCGTAGAGGCACGTGAGTTCTTGTACCGGGGATTTATTCAGGTAGAAAAAGTCAGCCTGAAACATCGTCTATTTAATCAGGAAAGCTCAACCCCTATTTTGCAACGTGAGCTGATTCATCGGCCAGAAGCAGCGGGTGTGCTGATGTACAACCATCAACAGCAGAAATTTGGCCTGATCGAACAGTTCCGGATTGGCGGACTGGACGATGTCGATTCTCCTTGGCAACTCGAAGTGATTGCTGGCGTTCTGGATGGCAATGAAGCGCCTGAAGTATGCATCCGTCGCGAAGCACTCGAAGAATCAGGTTGTATTCTGGATGAGCTACAACACATTTTTAGCTTCTATCCGTCCGCCGGAGCATGTTCCGAATTATTTCATTTATATGTGGCCCAGACCAAATTGCCTGAACAGGGTGGTATTTTTGGCATGCCGGATGAAGGTGAAAATATCCAGCTGCATATTCTGGATTATGCTGATATTCCGTCCTTGCTCACGAATGGTCGCTTAAGAAATGCGCCTGTCATTATGGCCTTGCAATGGTTGCAACAACATATTCATACTGCAGGAATATGTCTAAGGGGAAAGACATGAGTTTTCAGCAGTCAAGCACAAGCACACAGCCGGATTGGACCATTATCCAGATTTCTGATACGCATTTGATGGATCGGGAAGAGCTGGAATTTGCCCGGATGAATCCCGAGCAGAGTTTTCATGAGGTGATGCAGCAGATCCAACAGCGCTTTCCCCAAATGGATGCACTGATTCATACCGGGGATCTGGCACAGGTGCCGGTCGAAAGCACTTATCAGCGCTATCTGGAATATATTCAGTCTTTAAACGTGCCGCATTATCAGATTCCAGGTAACCATGATGACATTCGAGTATTCCCTTTTCACCAGAATGCGAATCAGGTGCATGCCATTCATTTTGGTACCTGGACCATGATCCTGTTGAATAGTGCCGTTCAAGGCAAGGTCGATGGCTGGGTGGAACAAGCTCAACTTGATCAATTGGACCAATTATTGCTTGAATTTAAACATCAGCATGTCATTGTCGCTTGTCATCACCATCCTTTTGCGATGAAATCGCACTGGATTGACCAGCACCGGCTGAAAAATGCTGAAGATTTGAAAGATGTACTGGCTCGCCATCAGAATATCAAACTGGTTCTGTTTGGTCATGTGCATCAGGATTCCTGTAATGAATGGCATGGTATCTATTTTTTATCCACGCCATCGACCAGTGTGCAGTTCAAACCTAAAAGCCAGGATTTCGCGCTAGATCAGGCGGCGCCCGGTTATCGTGTATTACATTTGCAACAAAATGGTGAGTTTGATACCTATATTGAACGGGTGGCATTGAGTCAGCAAAATATTAATACTGAAATTTCAGGTTATTAACTTTTCAATTTGTTTTTTTTGCATTACTTTATTGCAACCAAAGGAAATGTGATATGCATAGTCCAGACATCAAAGACTATCAATAAGCATAAAAAGTCTATATGATGACGGCCCCCACAGGAGGATAATCCTTCTACAGGGTGGATAAAAATTGCATATCACCATATTTTTTGCGTAGCAATCATACGCATATGATGAGGAATGCCCTAAATGGCGAATGACAACCAAAATCAAGTCTTAGACAATCAAACTGATGTTGTAGAAGAGAAAGCTGCAAAGCGCGTACGCAAATCTAAGCCTAAAACGACTGACGGTGGTTCTACTGCTAGCTTATTTGGTATTGAACCTTATCAACCTAAAAAAAATGAAGAATACATGTCTGAAGGTCAGCTTCAGCATTTCCGCCAAATCTTGCTGGCCTGGAAAGCCGAGTTGATGTCAGAAGTGGATCGTACGCTGAATACGATGCAAGATGAGAATACTGCCCTGCCTGATGTCAACGATCGTGCCACTCAGGAAGAAGAATTTGCAATTGAGCTGCGTACCCGTGACCGTGAACGTAAACTGATCCGTAAAATCGAACAGTCAATCGAAGCGATCCAGAATGATGACTATGGTTTCTGTGAAACTTGTGGCATCGAAATTGGTTTGCGTCGTTTAGAAGCCCGTCCAACGGCTACTTTATGTATTGACTGCAAAACCCTGGCGGAAATCAAAGAGAAGCAAAATAACGGTTAATGATGCTGTTGAATAATCCTCCCCTAACCCCTCCTTTAAAAAAGGAGGGGGACAATAGGATGGCTTATGTGGGTCGGTTCGCGCCATCGCCAACCGGCCCTTTGCATTTTGGCTCCCTCATTACCGCAGTTGCCAGTTATTGCGATGCCAAAGCCAACCACGGCACATGGCTGGTTCGGGTGGAAGATACCGATATTCCGCGTATTTATCCGGGCAGTGAAGAGCATATTTTGCGTGCCATGGACGCCTTTCAGCTTGAGCCAGACGGCGAAATCATTTTCCAGAAAGACCGTTTAGATATTTATGCAGATGTGATCGAACAATTACGTCAGCAGGGTCTGGTTTATGCCTGTCAATGTACCCGTAAAATGCTCGGTTCCAATCATATCTATCAGGATACCTGCCGTGACCTAGCTCTGGCATTCGACAATCAAGCGATCCGTTTAAAAGTCGAAGATATCGAAATCTGTTTTGAAGATCAATTACAAGGTCGACACTGCTCAAAGCTGAAGAAAGATCTGGGAGACTTTGTCTTAAAACGTCGTGACGGGATTATTAATTATCAGCTGGCGGTAGTGGTCGATGACTATCTGCAAGGCATGACCCATGTGGTACGTGGTGCTGACCTGCTGGACAATACCGAACGGCAAATCTATCTGGGGCAGTTGCTCGGTTATCCGCGTCTGAATTATATGCATCTACCCCTGGCGATGAATGATCAGGGACAAAAACTCTCAAAACAGAATCTGGCCCAAGCACTGGATTTAAGTCAGGCCCCACAACTCTTAAAACAGGCACTTAATGCTTTGCATCAGGCTGAAGTTGATCTGGATACGCCACAACGCATGCTGCAACAGGCGGTTGCGCAATGGAACATTGAACGGATTCCACATACAACAGCGCTACAAGGTTGTTATCAATAAAAACCTGTTTTGGCTTAAGCTAGAATTCTAGAATTAAAATCAGAGAGGAAAAGCAGATGTTTTTTATTTTTGGATTCGGCCCTAAAACCAAAACTATTGAAAAGAGCCAGTTCCTGTGTCCAGTCTGCCGAACCCGTACAGGCTATGAGCTGAAACAGCAACGTCATTATTTTTCTTTGTTTTTTATTCCATTGATTCCACTTTCCAAGCCTAAAACTGCTTTTGTGACCTGTTCCAATTGCGGAACTGCAATGCCGAGCACAGTGCTTGACCATGCTCAGCCGGAGCCCGGGTCCAACTCCAATCTAGAAGCTTGATTCTTCCCGGCTTGGATTGACCTGCCGAGTGGTCGAATCAATTTTCAGCACTAAACTGATCATCACCGCACAGATAATCAATGATGAACCCCCATAACTAATAAATGGCAGGGTCAAACCTTTGGTCGGTAACACGCCCATATTCATACCGGCATTCACCAGAATCTGTAACAGGAAAATGATACAGATCCCATAGGCCAGATAGCCGGCGCGTAGATATTGATGTTGCAAGGCACGATGTCCGATCCGGATACAGCAGACCAGCATGGTAAAAGACAGGATCAGGATGGTCGCAATACCTAAAAAGCCAAATTCCTCACCTAAAATCGCCAGCATAAAATCAGTATGCGCTTCAGGCAGATAAGACATTTTCTGAATGCTGTGCCCCAATCCAACCCCGGCCCACTCACCACGGCCGAAGGCCATTAGTGCATTCGAGAGCTGATAACCGCTACCCAGTGGATCTTCCCATGGATTTGAAAAAGACATCAAACGCTGCAAGCGATAAGGCTCTAATAAAATCGCTGCGGCAAATGCACCGACCAAGGTCATAAAGGCCACACCAAACTGAATCCACGGCGCACCCGCGAGGAAAAACACGCCAAGCATGGTCAAGGTAATTACTACGGTTGCCCCCAAGTCCGGCTCAAGAATAATCAAACCGACGGTCACACCCATAATCGCACTTAAACGAACCAAACCTTTAATATTGTTCCGGACTTCTTCCGCACGGCGTACCACATAGTCCGCGGTAAAAATCGCCATCATCACTTTCGCCACTTCCGAGGCCTGCAAGGTAAATCCGGCCACCCGAATCCAGCGCTTGGAACCATTGACCTCAGTCCCGACCACCAGCACGGCCACCAACAGTACAATGGTAATAATCCACAAAAAGAAGGTGTTATTAAACCAGACCTTTAAGGGAATTTTATAGGTTAGATAGGCGGCTACTGCTGCCACAAAAATCGAAATGCCATGGCGGCTAATATAATGAAAGGCATTTTCATGCATACGTTCAGCATAAGGCATCGAGGCCGATGCCACCATGATCGAACCAATACACAGTAAAGCCAATACACAGAAAATTAGTACATTCCGTGGATTTAGCTCAGCGGGGAGCTTGGGTACCCACTGGCTATAAAATTGGTTTAGTTTATTGATCGTAGTCTGAGCAAACCCAGCCATATCACGAATCCTTGTTATTCTTAATTGAGTTCATTCACATACGCAACAAACTTGCGACCACGCTCAGGATAACCCGAGAACATATCAAAACTTGCGCATGCAGGAGACAATAGCACGACATCATCTGCCTGGGTGTGCTTTTGGCAGATTTCTACGGCCTGCTGCAAACTCTCTGCATGAACCAGCTCAGTCGTGCCCCTAATCGCTGCTTCGATGATCGGACGGTCTTCACCAATCAGCACTGCAATCTTGGCATATTTACTCAATGATTCACGCAAAGCCTTAAAGTCCTGTCCTTTGCCCTGTCCACCGAGAATAATCGCAACTTTGCCACCTTGGGCTTCAATCGCCATACCGAGACCATCGAGAGCCGCCAAGGTTGCACCGATGTTGGTGCCTTTGGAGTCGTTATAATAACGTACGCCCTGCACTGCTTTGACAAATTCGCAGCGATGTTCCAGACCTTTGAAGGTTTTTAAAGTGTTTAGCATGCTGTCCAATGGCAAACCAATCGCTTCACCGAGTGCCAGACAAGCCAGGGCATTGGCAACATTATGCGTGCCCTGCATATACATCTCGGTACTTTTTAACAGACGTTCACGACCACGCGCCAACCAGATGCCACCATCGGTATCTTTAAGAATCCCGTACTGGTTCATATCGGGTGCATTCAGGCCAAAACTTTGCATCGGCGTCACATCTGGCACCAAAGGACGGGTCAAAGAATCATCCCGGTTATACACCACTTTTTTCACACCCTGAAAAATCCGGTGCTTGGCGGTGTGATAGCCCATCATATCGCCATGCCGATCCAAATGATCTTCACTCATGTTCAGTACCACCGCCACTTCAGCCGCCAGATTTGAAGTAGTTTCCAGCTGAAAACTGGATAATTCTAAAATATAGAATTCAGGATCATCTTTGGTTAAATCCAGTGCAGGACGGCCCAAATTGCCACCGACGGCGACTTTTTTGCCAGCATCGGCTGCCATTAAGCCAATCAAAGTGGTCACTGTACTTTTGGCATTGGAACCGGTAATCGCGACAATCGGCTTGTCGGTGGCGCGGCGTAAAATCTGGATTTCACTCACCACAGGAATACCCTGCGCCATCGCCGCCTGAATTTCTGGCAATTTTGGATCCAGTCCCGGACTGATCACGACTTCTTCAGCAGACAGCAACAGCTCGGCATCAAACTGGCCGAAACTGGTCTGGACTTCGGCCGGAATCTGGTCATGTCCCGGGGGGGTTGCTCTAGAATCCGTTACTGCAACGCGGTAGCCCTGGTCATGTAAGAAATTGACTGCTGCAACACCTGATATTCCGAGTCCTGCAACGACTTTTAACCCACCACGTTGTATTAACATTTTCGCCCCATATTTTGGTCTATTTTGAAACTGACGAAATGGTAGCACTTTGCTGTTTTGAATGCCTTTTCTGATTGAGCTTTCTGTACATTTTTTTGTGTCCATGCGTAAAAAAACCGTCATGCTCATGACGGTTTTTAAAATTACAGCAAAAAAGGAACTTATTTCCATTTGACCGCTTGCTGGGCTGGCTTTTCCTGTGCACTTTGCTCCGACACCGGACAGGCACAGTTGCCACCACAGCCTGCAGCCATACCCGGTTGCAGCCATTTGGCCAGACGCGTCCAACCTTTTGCTGCGCAGGCATCAGACAGCTTCTGGAAGACTGAGTGAGAGGTGTTCGGAAACACCTTTTTAAATACCACCAGCGCACTCCACAGCACCAGTGCCGCCACAATCAGAATTTCAATCATCTCAATCTCCCATGCATATACTCAGGCAAGCTCAACGGGCCGAGGCCAACCTGAGATTAGCCCAAATAATATGAAGCAATTTGATAAGTCAGGAATGACATGAAATATGCCAAGCCAAACAGGTAAACCGTCATGATACTGACCGTTTTCCAGGAACCAGTTTCACGTTTGACTGTCGCCAAAGTTGCCAGACAATGCGGTGCATAAATAAACCACACCAGTAAAGACAGACCTGTCGCCACTGACCAGCCCAGATCACCACCACTACTGATGAGTGAAGAGAGACCTTCGGACATTGCATCGTCATCTACGGCAGACAGTGCATAGACAGTGCCCAATGCAGCAACCACCACTTCACGTGCTGCCATGGCTGGAATCAAGGCAATACAGATCTGCCAGTTAAAACCGAGCGGTGCAAAGATTGGCTGCATCAGATGACCGAGCATACCTGCCAGTGAATAATCAATCGCCGGCAAAGTCGCACCTTCTGGGGGTTGCGGGAAGGTACACAGGAACCAGAGTACAATCGATAAGGCAAAGATGATACCGCCGACCCGCTTCAAGAAGATTTTGCCGCGATCCAGCAAGCCGATCCAGACGTTTTTCAGATCCGGGAAACGGTAGCTTGGCAGCTCCATCAACAGCATGTGCTGGGATTTATCTTTATGGAAAAATTTCAGTACAAAAGACACCGCCAGAGCACTGACAATACCCGCCATATACAGGCCAAATAACACCAGACCTTGCAGGTTCATAAAACCCCAGACAGTTTGCTGTGGAATGAAAGCTGCAATCAGCAAGGCATATACCGGCAAACGTGCTGAACAGGTCATCAGCGGTGCCACAAAAATCGTGGTTAAACGATCTCGCGGATCACTGATGGTCCGCGATGCCATGATGCCGGGAATGGCACAGGCAAAGCTGGACAATAACGGAATAAAGGCACGTCCTGATAAACCGGCTTTAAACATCAGTTTATCGAGCAAGAAGGCTGCACGCGGTAAATAACCCGATTCTTCCAGTACCAGAATAAAGAAGAACAGAATCAGAATTTGTGGCAGGAATACGACTACTCCGCCTGCACCGGCAATAATCCCATCTACCACCAGACTATTCAGTAATGGGTGCGAAATATATTCGCCGAGGAACTCACCCAGCCAGCCGAAGAAGGTTTCAATCCCATCCATAAACGGCGCAGCCCAGGCAAATACCGCCTGGAAAATCACGAACATCATTACGGCTAAGCTGAGTAAACCCAATACCGGATGTAGAAAAATCTTGTCGAGGAAGTCGGTACGTTTATCTTCCTGATCGACGAAATTGACCACGTCGTTCAGAATGACTTCCACCTGCTGATGCGGGTCACCCTTTAAGCCACTCAGTTCAGTCTGCGGTACCGAGAATTTTCCCTGATCCAGGGCATTCTTCAGGTTTTCAATCCCTGAACTGCGTACCGCTACAGTTTCCACCACGGGCACGCCGAGACGTTCAGACAGCTTCTGGGTATTGATTTGCATCCCACGACGGCGTGCTTCATCCATCATGTTGAGTACAACCAGAATCGGACGACCCAAAGCAATCATTTCTAGGACCAGACCCAGATGCAGTTTCAGGTTAGTGGCATCTACTACACATAAGAATGCATCCTGCTGCTGTTCTTCTGCGATTTTACCTTGCACCACATTACGGGTGATTTCTTCATCCGGACTGGTCGCATCCAGACTATAAGTTCCTGGCAAATCCAGTACCCGCACCGCTTTGCCTGAAGCAAGCTGAAACGTACCGACTTTACGTTCAACCGTGACCCCCGCATAGTTACCAACTTTTTGGCGTGTTCCGGTTAAATGGTTGAATAATGAAGTTTTACCGCAATTAGGGTTACCGACAAGGGCAATACGTAATGTATCACTCATGCCGACACCGCCTGTTCGATTTCAATTTTGGCTGCTTCTGATTTACGCAAAGCAAAACGGGTAAATCCAACTTGAATCAAAATGGGATCTCCACCAAAAATACCTTTCGTAATCACCTGTACCTTCGTACCCGGCACAAAGCCTAGAGTTTCCAAACGACTCGCGACGACATCGTGTAGAGCACTTTCACCATCAGTTGTTCGACTCACTTTTCGAATGATGGCAATTTGTTTTGCTTTTAAATCAGACAAACGCACCGTGAAATTCCTGAACTATTTTGTACAGTATACAAACAAATGAGAATAATTAACAAATAAGATTGATTACATGCTGAATTAGTTTTTATATCACATCGACAGTCTGGTGAAATTAAACTACAGTGGAGAATACCTATTAAATTCATCGCTTTTTCAGATCAGATCCTTGCACCCTATGCTGAATAAAAAACCCCGTATTCCCGCCCCGGTTCAAATTCCTGAAGCCTTGAGCTATTTACAGGGTTTTCGTGATTATCTGATTGCGCAAACGGTCAGTCCACACACCCGAAATGCCTATTTATCTGATTTGCTGCAATGTGCAGAATGTCTGAGCAAGCCTTTGCCAGAATGGACCCATGACGATATTTCCGATGTATTGATTGCACTGACCAAACAGCAAAAAAGCCCACGCTCAATTGCCCGCTGTCTGTCAGCCTTGCGTTCATTTTATAAATTTCTGCGTGAACAGAAGCTGCGTAGTGATAATCCGGTGGCAGCGCATAAAACCCCGAAGCTTGGCCGTGCCTTGCCCAAAGATTTGTCTGAAGCCGATGTTGAGGCCTTGATTGATGCCCCCGATATCAATACTGCTTTAGGCCTGCGTGACCGTGCCATGTTTGAAGTGCTGTATGCTTGCGGTTTACGTGTCACTGAACTGATTAACTTACGTCTGGAACTGATTAACTTAAAACAGGGCTATTTACGCATCGTCGGTAAAGGCAATAAAGAACGTCTGGTACCGATGGGCCAAATGGCCTGTGAATGGGTAGAAAAATATTTAACCGAAGCCCGTCCACAATTATATAAAACTTCGACCGATTATCTGTTTTTGACTCAGCATGGCGGGATCATGAGCCGGCAAAATTTCTGGTATGCGATTAAACGCTATGCTTTACAGGCCGGAATTGCATCCGAGCTGTCACCGCACACCTTGCGGCATGCCTTTGCAACGCATCTGCTCAATCATGGCGCAGATTTACGTGTGGTACAGATGCTGCTTGGACATAGTGACCTGTCGACCACCCAGATTTATACCCATGTCGCGCAAGTGCGGATGCAGCAGCTGCATGCAGCGCATCATCCACGGGCTTAAAACATCTACATATGGAATAAACTGAGAAGTTTGACGTGTTTGTATTTTTTTTTGTTATGCTAATGCTCTGTTTTTAGTCCAAGAAGAAAAGGGTTATTTATGACATTTGCCCGCTCAAAAGTTTTTATGGCTTGTACACTTGCTGCTGGTTTGGGGCTTAGCGCATGTTCCAATTCCGATAACAACACTAAAAAGCAAGATACACTGACTGCAAGTGCACCAGCAACGGGAGAAGCCTCTACCCTGACCGAACGCAATGCACAACAGCGTCTGGTCTCTACCTTGGAAAAGCATTTCAAAACTGCGGGGATCAGTGCCAAAATTATCGATATTAAAACCACCGAAGTACCGAACCTGTTCTGGGTCAGTCTGGAAGGTATGTCTGCGGTCTATGTCACCAGCGATGGTAAATACCTGATTCAGGGCGACGTGATCCGACTCGGTGATAAACAGCTGCATAATGTCAGTGAAAACCTGCAAGCCGGAATCAACAATAAACTCTTTGCCGAACTGAAAGCAGAAGATCTGCTGATCTATCCGGCCAAAGGCAAGGCCAAGCATGTGGTCTATGTCTTTACCGATGTCAGCTGTCCGTATTGCCATAAATTCCATGAACAAATGGATGAAATGAATAGTAAAGGTATTGAGGTCCGTTATATCGCCTGGCCGCGTGGTGAACAGCATATGCCGGCCATGGAAGCAATCTGGTGTAGTGCTGACCGTCATAGTGCTTTTGATCAGGCCATTGCCGGCGCACAGATTAGTGCAGAGAAATGTGAAAATCCTGTTCAAGATCAATATCACATGGGCCTGAATATGGGCGTCAATGGCACCCCTGCCATTTATAGTTCGGAAGGGGTTTACCTCGGCGGATATCTGTCTAGCGCTGAATTATTGAAGCGACTTAAATAACTCATTTTAATACGTTATTTAACTTTATTTTATACATAAAGATATTCTGAAATGACCCTAGAGTCATGGCGTTTTTTTAGCTATGATCTAGGTTCTCGTAAAAAACTGTTTATTTGGAGTGTGACGTGAAACCAGTTCGTCTGGCTATCCTCGGTCTTGGTACTGTAGGTGGTGGTGCCTTGAAACTATTAAAAGAAAATGCTGCTGAGATTAAACGTCGCACCGGTCGTGAAATTGAAATTACCTATGTAGGCACCCGTCGTCCACGTCCTGATCTGGACCTACCTGCATCAGTGAAACAAAGTGCAGACTTGATGGACATCGTGCGTCAACCTGACGTAGACGTGGTGGTCGAAGTCATGGGCGGGATTCATCCTGCTTTTGAAATTATTATGGAAGCCATGAAACATGGCAAACATATTGTCACTGCCAACAAGGCGCTATTGGCTGAACATGGGAATGAGCTGTTTAAAGCGGCTGAAGACAACGCCGTGCAGATTGCCTATGAAGCGGCAGTGGCTGGCGGTATTCCCATTATTAAAGTGATTCGTGAAGGTCTGGCGGCCAACAAGATTGAATGGCTGGCGGGCATCATCAATGGTACGGGTAACTTCATTCTCAGCGAAATGCGTGAAAAAGGCCGTACTTTTGAAGACGTACTCAAAGAAGCACAAGAACTCGGATATGCCGAAGCCGATCCAACCTTTGACGTGGAAGGTATTGATGCTGCACATAAGCTGACCATTCTGGCTTCATGTGCCTTTGGTATTCCGCTACAGTTTGACAAAGTCTTTACTGAAGGTATTGGCAAAGTCACTGCACAAGATGTGAAATATGCAGAAGACCTCGGTTTCCGTATCAAGCACCTGGGAATTGCACGCCGCACTGATGCCGGGATTGAACTCCGTGTTCATCCAACCCTGATTCCTGAAGAAGAACTGATTGCCAACGTCAATGGCGTGAAAAACGCCGTACTGGTACAAGCCAATGCGGTTGGCCCAACGCTCTACTACGGCGCAGGTGCGGGTGCAGGCCCAACGGCTTCTGCTGTGGTCGCAGACGTGGTGGATATTGTCCGTGATATCATTTATACCGAAGACGGTGCCGGAACCATTCCGCAACTGGCCTTTGAAGCACTGACCGATTTACCGATCTTGAGTCGTGAACAAATGACCACCGGCTATTACATCCGTATTAATGCCGAAGATCAAATGGGCGTGCTTGCCGATGTCACCACGATCCTCAGTCGTGCCGGGATCAGTATTGATGCCATCATGCAGCAACCTCGCTTAAAAGACCTTATTCCGATCGTGATTCTGACCGATCCTATCGTCGAATCAAAAATGGATGCAGCGCTCTCACAAATTCAAGCATTACCCGTCATTCATGGCGAAATTGTACGAATTCGTTTAGAATCGCTTGATAATTAATCGGGTTAAGGGGAGTATTTCCCCTTGCCAAGCTCTACACACAATTGGAACATCATCATGTCGAATGCCAATCGTTATACTGGTTTAGTTGACCGCTATCGCGACCGTTTACCAGTGTCTGCAACTACTCGTGCGATCTCTTTGGGTGAGGGTAATACTCCACTGATCAAGCTTGAGAATATTCCACGCATTATTGGTAAAGATGTTGAAATTTATGTGAAGTACGAGGGCTTAAACCCGACTGGTTCATTTAAAGACCGCGGTATGACTATGGCAGTGACCAAAGCCGTTGAAGAAGGCTCTAAAGCCATCATCTGTGCATCCACTGGTAATACTTCTGCTGCTGCGGCTGCATACGCTGCTCGTGCCGGTATCAAAGCATTCGTGCTCATCCCGGAAGGCAAAATTGCCATGGGTAAAATGGCCCAAGCGATGATGTATGGTGCAATCACCATGCAAATTCGTGGTAACTTCGATGACGGCATGCGTCTGGTGAAGGAAGTTGCTGATCAGGCACCGGTAACGATTGTAAACTCAATCAACCCGTACCGCCTGCAGGGTCAAAAAACCATTGCTTACGAGATCGTTGAAGCTTTAGGTCGTGCCCCGGATTACCACTGCCTGCCAGTGGGTAACGCAGGTAATATCACTGCACACTGGATGGGCTATACCGAAGCGGTGGCCAATCAGTCGAAAGAAGAATTTGAGCAAGTGATTTACGATGCTGAAACCGATGCTTTCACTGGTCCTAAACCGGCTGGCTTGCCAATCATGGCCGGTTACCAAGCGTCTGGTGCTGCTCCGTTCCTGCGTGGTGGTCCAGTAGAAAATCCGGAAACTGTTGCAACTGCAATTCGTATTGGTAATCCGCAAAGCTTCAATCATGCCAAAGCTGTCGTTCGTGATTCAAACGGCTGGTTTGATGAACTGACGGATGCTGAGATTCTTGAAGCGCAACGTCTGCTGTCGATGTATGAAGGTGTATTCGTAGAACCTGCATCTGCTGCGTCTGTTGGCGGTGCAATCCGTGATATCAAAGCAGGTAAAATCGCTGAAGGTTCAGTAATCGTATGTACCGTAACCGGTAATGGTCTAAAAGATCCAGATACCGCGATCAAACAATGTGCCGATGCGGTGATGCTGTCTATCGACGCAACCATGGCTCAGGTAAAAGACTCTATTCTGTCGAACATGTAATTTCAGCCAGAATAAAAAACCCTGCATTTGCAGGGTTTTTTTATGAGTGCAGAGATTAGATTCGTTTTGGTTGCTGGCTCACCCAGCTCATCAAACGGGTCGCATCATTGGTACGCGCCTGTGAGCTATTTGCACCTAACAGTACCACTGCCACCGGACGGTTATTCAGGGTCGTATGCATCACTACACAGCGCCCTGCTTCATTAATAAAACCGGTTTTAGAAATATTGATATTCCAGCCGCCGTTACGCACCAGTGCATTGGTATTATTCGATTTCAGTACACGATAACCCAAGTTAAAGTCATAGCTTGGTGTGGTCGAGAATTGACGAATCAAACCATATTGAGAAGCGGTATTCACTAAAATACCCAAATCACGTGCTGATGCCACATTTCCAGGGTGTAAGCCGGTTGATTCCATAAAGCGGGATGAATTCATGCCTAAGGCCTTGGCCTTACTGTTCATCGCTGCAATAAATGCACTGCGACCACCTGGATACGTTCGCGCCAAGGCTGCAGCTGCCGGGTTTTCAGACTTCATTAGAGCAAACAATAAAGCTTCGGCACGGTTCATGCTATCGCCAGCACGTAAGGTCGAGCTTGAGCTTTTACAACCTGCGCAAGAGAAATCAGCCTGTTGCAGCGTGATTTTTTCTGACATGTTTAAACGTGCATCGGAAATCACCACTGCTGTCATTAATTTGGTAATAGATGCAATCGGCAAAGCGGTATTGGTGTTTTTGCTAAACAGCACCTCACCGGTTTGCGCATCCATAACCAATGCAGCACGGGCATTTACAGAGGGTTGATTGCTATAACTGTTTGTATCAAAAATCTGTGTTGTTTTTGCTGGTTGCTGAACACTGACCGACTGCTGGGTGCTCGGTACACTCTGACGCAAGGTCGTGGTCACGGTGGCTGAACCGGGTGGCGAAGGCTCATCAGCAGCCACACGGAAATCATCACTCATCAGCTGATTGACTTCCTCAGAAGACCAACTAATGCTGGATCCGCCCTCTGTCGTGCCAGAATTCATAATGATTTCAGCAAAACTTGTCGCACTCATGCTGACTAACACGGACAGGCCCAATACATGCCTTAAAGACTTGTTTATTTTCTTCACTATTTCTTCACTCAACTAACAGAGGTAAGATTGATTTGCGTATTACCTCTAATATGCCTTACATTTAAACACATTGCAGAACATTTTTTGATCTTGACACTGTGTGATAAGTTTCAGATTTTATCTTGCGAATAGGATTGCTAATTTTGTACTTTCATTGCAAGCTTATTTTGCTTTATGTAACAAAAAAATGATTTTTTTAACAGAGGGAGAGCGTAGGTGATCACAGTTTTAGTTGTGGACGACCATGAATTAGTACGTACTGGAATTTGCAGAATGCTGGAAGACCATGCGGAGGTTCAGGTGATTGGACAGGCTGAATCTGGTGAAGAAGCGATTTCTCTGGTTCGTCAGCATCATCCGAATGTGGTTTTACTGGATGTGAATATGCCGGGCATTGGTGGCGTAGAAACCACGCGTCGTCTGCTTCAGAGCGCCCCTGAAACCAAAGTACTGGCTGTCAGCGGTCTGGCAGAAGAACCCTATCCTTCGCTGTTATTAAAAGCCGGAGCCAAAGGTTATATTACCAAAGGGGCGCCGATTTCAGAAATGGTTCGCGCCATCAATAAAGTCATGCAAGGCGGTAAATATTTTAGTGCCGACATTGCAGAACAGTTAGCGAGTTCTTACCTTTCTGATACACAGCAATCGCCTTTTGATGCACTGTCAGAACGTGAAATGCAAGTGGCGATGATGGTGGTGAACTGTATCAGCGCGCAGGAAATTGCTGACAAGCTCTTTGTAAGTGTTAAAACCGTGAATACTTATCGTTACCGTATTTTTGAAAAACTGAATATCGATAGCGATGTTAAACTGACTCATCTAGCCATGCGCTATGGACTGATTAAACCTTAGTCTTTAACGAGTTCCGGTGCATATGGCACAACAATCCAGTTATTCTGCACTCAATCAATATCATCTTGGTATCTGGTATAGCGCTTATCGCCTACTGATCAGCACCGGTTTGTTGCTGATTTTCCTGCTGACTTATCCCGATATGACTGCGGATTATCAGTATCCTAAACTCTATCACTATGCCTTAATGATTGGCGTCGCCGTCAATACTGTGCAGCTGTTTACGCTAAGATGGGTAAAGCGCCTGATTCAGCCACAGTTCATTCTGATTTTTGCCAGCGATGTCTTTTTTCTTAGTTTATTGACCTTGGCCAGTCAGGGTCCAAATGTCCATCTCGGACTGATTTTTGTTATTACCATTTTTTCAGCCTCATTATTACTGGATGCCAAGAAAGCCCTGATCATCACCCTGATTGCGGTAATTAGTATCATCTATCAGCATTTTATCGGCAGTATTTTTGCCTTTTCCTCACTTTCCAATATCGGGAATAGTGCCCTGCTGGCCTTTCTGTTTTTTGTCGTCTATGGCTCAGGACAAATTGCGGTACGGCGCTTTCAGATTCTAGAAAACCTAAATTTTTCTCAATCGCTTGAACTATATCGCTTACAGAATATTAACCGCTATATTCTGGAACAGATTGAAACTGGCTATCTGGTCTTAGATGAGAATTACCATGTGGTGCTCAGTAATCCAGCTGCCTGTCATCTGCTGGGCATTGAACCAATGTATGCCCATGAAAGATTTTCGTTATACCAATCTCAAAATGACTTGTTTGAACTGATCCAGTTTGAAACGCTGGAAAATGGCGAGCGTTTTCAATTTGAATCACAGCAAAGTCGCTATAACATTCATGTACAGGTACAAAAGCTGATTGTGCCGCATCAAACCCTGATGTTATTGGTGTTACAGGATGCCAAAAAACTCAATCAACAGGTGCAGCAACTCAAGCTTGCTGCACTGGGCCAGCTTTCAGCCAGTATTGCGCATGAAATTCGTAATCCATTGGCAGCTATTGTGCAGGCCAATGATTTATACCTTGACTCTGACAATGAACAACAACAAGTACTCAACCAGATGATTGGCCGACAGGCGACCCGGATCGACCGGATTATTCAGGACACGCTGAATATGGTCAAAAATAAAGAAACCCATCCGGTGCCGATTCATCTCAATGAATTTATCCCGTTATTTATCCAGGAAGATTTGGCCGATATTTGCGATCAGATTCAATTTAATATTGATGTGCCGCTGCTGATTCAGTTCGATGAAGCACAATTTCGTCAAGTCCTGATTAACCTGCTTCGCAATGCCATCCGTCACAATTCAGCAGATGCCAATTACATTCAGCTGAATATACATCCCTATGAACATCGGGTCTGGATTGATATCCGGGATTTCGGCTCAGGTGTAGCCATACACGACCAGGCCCTATTATTTCAACCTTTTTTCAGCACCTCGATTAGTGGAACCGGATTAGGACTGTACTTATCACATAGTTTTTGTGAAGCAAATCAGGCACAATTAAACTATATACAACAAGAACAGGGCGCATGCTTTCGCATTAGCTGCCAACGTATTACGGTATAAAGGGGTTTAAGGGAAATGAGTGTGGAACAACAGCCACTGGTGCTCTTGGTGGATGATGAAGAAGATTTATGCACCCTCATGCAAATGTCGTTGCTGCGGATGGGGATTCGTACGCACATCGCACATTGTCTGCAAGATGCTAAAAAATGTCTTGCAGATCATCAATATGATGCCTGTTTAACTGACCTGAACTTGCCCGATGGCAATGGTTTGGAGTTACTGGAGTGGATTGGCCATCTCTACCCTGCACTTCCGGTCGCGGTTCTGACCGCCTATGGCAACATGGAAATCGCGATTGCTGCACTCAAGGCCGGTGCCTTTGACTTTGTCAGCAAACCGATCAATCAGAAACATCTGGAACAGCTGCTACAAAAAGCACTGAATAAACCGGTGGATTATTCCCATAATAATCTAAATGATGCTTTAGAACATAAAATGCTGATTGGGCAATCGATACCGATTCAGCACTTACGTATTACCTTACAAAAAATTGCCCGCTCACAGGCACCGGTTTTTATTACTGGCGAATCGGGAACTGGCAAGGAAGTGGTGGCCAATCTGGTCCATCGCCTGAGCAACCGTAATGAAGGCCCTTTTATTGCAATTAACTGTGGTGCGATTCCCACTGAACTGATGGAAAGCGAACTGTTTGGGCATAAGAAAGGCAGCTTTACTGGCGCCGCTCAGGACAAACAGGGGCTGATTCAATCGGCACATGGCGGCAGCCTGTTTCTGGATGAAATTGCCGAATTACCACTTGCTATGCAGGTCAAACTGTTACGTGCCGTACAGGAAAAACGTATTCGTCCCCTCGGTTCAGATACTGAGATTGATGTGGATTTCCGCGTCATCAGTGCCACGCATCAGGATCTGGAAGCCTTGGTACAACAAGGCAAATTCCGTCAGGATTTATATTTCCGTATTCATGTGATGGATCTGACTTTACCGCCGCTGCGTGAACGGAGTCAGGATATTCTCTTGCTGGCCGAACATTTTATTCAGAAGATTTGCCAGGAATGGGGCATTGCCAATAAAAAACTGACAGAACGCAGTAAAGAATTTTTATTGGAACAATATTATCCGGGTAATGTACGTGAATTGCGTAATATTATGGAACGTGCAATCACCTTGAGTGATGAAGAGCGGATTGATCTTCAGCACCTGCAAAGTGCACCGTTACGTCAGGCTCTTAACAGCGCTCAGGAGATGAATACGCTCACGAGCGAGATCATTGCGACTGACACCCTGATTGCCCCGAGAAAGCTCCCAGAAGAAGGCCTAGAGCTATATTTAGAAAAGATTGAAAAAGAAGTTCTACTCAATGCGCTGAATCTAACGCACTGGAACCGCACACTGGCCGCGAAAAAGCTCGGTATGTCATTCCGCTCTCTACGCTATCGTTTGAAAAAGTTCGGACTGGATACTGAGGAAGACGAATAATTATTTTTGCAGGAGCAGCAGGTCTGTGACGTGTTCCAGATAGCTCTCCTCACGCATTTCCTGCTTAAACGGATAACTGAAATGTGGCTGCACGCCCCGCCCTTCAATCATCTGACCACTCGGACTGAAGTATTGTGCCACTGTCATTTGTAAAGCAGAACCATTACTCAGTGGAAATAGCTTTTGTACCACACCTTTGCCATAGCTTTGCTCACCGACCACCCAAGCCCGGCTATGTTCTTTCAATGCTGCCGTAAAGACTTCAGCTGCCGAAGCTGAACGGTTATTAATCAGAACGCCCACTTTCAGATTCTGAAATTCAAAACTCGGCAAGGCCTGAAATTGCTGATTACCTTCAGCGCGGCTTTTGGTCGACACAATTACACCCTGATTCAAAAATAAATCGGCCGATTCTACTGCGGCAGAAAGTAAGCCACCCGGGTTATTGCGGAGATCAAACATCACCGCTTTTAGGCGTCTGTCAGCGTAGCTTTCAATCAGGCGTTTGATTTCATTGGCTGTATCTTGCTGGAAAACTTTGACCTGCAATACCAGTACCTGATTATTGTGCAGACTGGATTTAATTTCAGTATCAAGCTTGGTATTCCTTACCAGACGAACCACCAGACTTTGCGGGGAAAGCTGGATCATGAGCGTTGAGCCGACCGCTCCGCTCAATAACTGCCGCACCTGTTCCTGATTCAGGCTACTCAGTACCTGATCATCAATTTTATAGACCGTGACACCATTACGCAGTCCCTGCTTGGCAGAATCGGCATCGGCATTCAGGCCCTGAACCACCCATTGCTTCATCCGCGGGTCAAATTGCAGATCAAAATCAATGCTGGCCAGATCACCTTCAGTATATTCACGTAGCTGCTTATAATCTTCAGGAGACAAATAACGCGAATAGCGGTCTAAGCCACTGACCAGCCCTTGGATTGCCTGTTGGAACAAGGCGTCGTCATTTTTGTCTTGAATATAATTGTCTTTGACGATGCCGTAAATTTGTACAAATTCTTGAATGGATGCCACAGGAATTTCAGTATAAACCTGACCATCCATTTCCATATCATCGAATACCGGCTCTTTTGAGCCCGCACCCCAGGCCGAATGACTCAAACACATCAGTAAGCATGGTATAACGACAGACTTCCAATGTGTTGTTGCCATTTTTTACCTTTCTTTAAAATCTTATCGAAAATTATTGATTCAGTTTAATCAGGTTGCGACCTTGCATTTCCGCAGGGACTGGAACTTGCATCAGACTTAATAAGGTCGGTGCGACATCTGCCAATACGCCACCTTCTGCGATCGTGGCCTGAGTTGGACCTACATAAATAAATGGAACCAATTCAGTGGTATGTTGAGTATGCACCTGACCACTGTGATAGTCCTGCATCTGCTCTACATTACCATGATCGGCAGTGATAAGCATATGACCTTTTTGCGCCATCACCGCCTCATAAACCCGGCCTAAGCAGGTATCGACCGCTTCGACCGCTTTCACTGCGGCATCAAAAACACCGGTATGACCGACCATATCACCATTGGCATAGTTCACCACCAGCAGGTCAAATTCGCCTGAATTGATCGCAGCGACCAGCTCATCAGTCACTTCATAAGCACTCATTTCCGGTTTGAGGTCATAAGTTGCTACATTTGGTGATGGAATCAGGATACGTTTTTCACCCGGATATTCATCTTCACGACCGCCACTAAAGAAGAACGTCACGTGTGCATATTTTTCAGTTTCAGCAATACGCAATTGGGTTTTACCCAGATTTGACAGGTATTCACCAATCGAGTTGACCAACGCTTCTGGCATATAGGCCACAGGCGCATCAATCGTTGCTTGGTAACGCGTCAACATCACAAACTTGGCTAAGTTCGGCACCACTTTACGTGCAAATCCAGCAAAGTCCTTTTCAACAAAGGCTTTGGTAATTTCACGGGCACGGTCAGCACGGAAGTTCATGAAGACCACGCTATCACCATCCTGAATTTTTGCCAGCTCACCAATGCGGGTGGCTTTGACAAACTCATCCGACTCATCTGCGGCATAAGCCTGTTCCAGACCTTGAACTGCGGTGGCAGCTGTACGGGCCGCTTCGCCTTCAGTCAATAAACGATAGGCCTGTTCGACGCGATCCCAACGGTTGTCACGATCCATCGCGAAGTAACGACCAATCATGCTGGCAATACGACCCTGACCCGGATATTGTGCAAACAGCGCATCCAGTTTTTCCAATGACGGTTGGGCACTTCGTGGCGGCGTATCACGACCATCCAGGAAAGCATGCAAATAAACTTTGACACCACGTTTGAGTGCCAGTTCAGCCATCGCAACAATATGGTCTTCATGCGAATGCACACCGCCTTGAGATAAAAGGCCGAGCAAATGCACTGCACCACCTGAAGCTTTGGCTTTCTCCACCGCATCGACGAGTACTTCATGATTGAAGAAATCACCGGTACGAATGTCTTTGGTAATCCGGGTAAAATCCTGATACAGCACACGACCTGCACCGAGGTTCATATGTCCGACTTCCGAGTTCCCCATCTGGCCATCTGGCAGACCAACATCTTCGCCTGAACCCGAGATCAAACCATGCGGATGCTTGTCCTGCATTGCAGTTAAATTTGGTCGTTTAGCTGCTAAAAACGCGTTGTCTTCGACCGCTTCGCGATGACCCACACCATCCATAATCACCAAAACGTGAGGGATTTTGCCAGCAGTTGCATCCGTCATAATGAAATACTCTGTTCGTCTACGAATTAATCGCTCTATTTTAGCGAAGTTTGCAAAAAGAGGCCATGACCAGAGTATGGTTTAAGCCGCTCATCGCGATTGATTTGTTCTATTTTCCTGGGTCTTAGCGTGCCCGATGCAGCAGGTAACCCCCAATACCGAACATGATCAGAATCGGAATAAAGACAAACCATGCCGGAGATGGCGCATAGACCAGACTGGCATAGCCGAGGAAATCCTGTAGATAGAAAAAGCCCAGACCGGCAAATAAGGCAATCACCAGACGAAAACCCATGGATTGCTGACGCAGCGGCCCGAAAATAAATGAACAGGCAATCACCACCAGTGCAATCAGGGCAAAAGGAGAACCGAGTTTCTGCCAGAAAGCCAGTTGATAGGTTTTTGGCACCTGACTATATTCATGCATATAACTTGTGAAACTGACCAGTTGGCTCGGTGACAAGTCTTCAGGATCGATGGTGACCATATGCACATATTTTGGCTGTAATGCCAGTGCCAAAGGTTGCTGTTCCTGCTTGATCAGGGTAGCACTACCATTTTGCAGAATATCGAACTGCTCGGTATTGCTTAATGTCCAGGAGCCATCTGTGACGAATTCGCCCTGATCCGCTTGCAAGGTGCCGCGTAAGCGATAATTTTCATCAAAATCCAGCATCTGCACATTTTTCAGCTGACCTTGCGAATTGGCATAATCAATATAAATAAAGCGCTGCCCTTCCCGTGTCCAGTAACCCCGCACTTCGCCCAGTTGCGCGGCTTTACTCGAACTTTTTACGCTCTTGGCCTGTTCATTGGTATAAGGAATCACCCACTCGCTCAAGGCAAATGACAAGACCACCAGCAGTAATGCTGAACGGATCACCCAGCCAACAATCCGCCACAGACTGATCCCGATCGAGCGCATCACAATCAGTTCACTATTTGAGGCTAATGTGCCCAAACCTAAAACCGCACCGATCAGCGCCGAGATCGGCAGAATTTCATAAAGATAATTCGGAGCACCCCAGAGCACATATTTCAAGGCATCCCAGGCGCCATAACCTTCTTTTAGTGAACCCAGCTCACCCAGATAAGTAAATAACACCTGTAAACCCGCCAACACAGCGGTTGCACCCAGCATCGCCAGCGCAGTGGTTTGGGTCACATGTTTTGCAACTATACGACGTGCCAACATTATTAAGACCTCACTCGCTGAATCTGTTTCTTGATTTTCGGGGCCAAATTCTGTTTACGTGAGAACAAGGCACCCGCAATCGCATAAGCAATCAGGATCAATGGATAAGCCCAGATCCCCATTTCCTCTTTACTGATCCGGGTTTTCACGGCCATTAACGCCACAATCAGACTGGCAAAAATCATGAGCGCCGGAAATAACTTGAGATAACGACCTTGGCGTGGACTCACTTCAGACAAGGCCACGGCCAGAATCAAAGCAATCAGAATCGCAAATGGTACAAATACCCGCCAGCCTAATTCACTGGCCACCACAGGATCCTGACGGTTCTGCCACAATTGCGAGGTTGGCAGGGCTTCAACTTCAGCACTGGCAAACTGTGCTTCCTCATCATTTTCTAAACGCAGACGATAGCTTGCAAATTCAGCCTGGGTATATTGCGGAGTGCCCGGATAAATTTCATAACGGCGACCTTGAACCAGATCGACCACATTGGCCGCATCATTTGGCACCTCGATGCGGGTGGCTTCTTGGGCCAGAATCATCACATCCGGTTTACCGGGTTTTTCTGCCCGCTGATAGAAGAAAATATCTTTTAAGTTCTTGCGGTCTTCAGACAGATCACCGGCATAAATGGTATAGGGGCCAGAGGAAATAAATTCTTTGGGTCGTACCAGATCAAAGCCGGTGCGTACCGCCTGACTGGTGGTCAGCGCTTCAAACTGGCGGATTCCCCATGGCGCTGCCCAGAGCATCAAGCCGGCTTGAGCAATGAGAAACACCAAGGTCATCGGCACCAGAAGGCGCGCCAATTGATGCCGACTGACACCACTGCCATTCATCACCGCCATTTCATGGTCGACATATAAACGGCCAAATACCAGCATCAGGCCAATAAAGAAACCGAGCGGAAGAATTAAGGTTAAAAACTCAGGCAAACGGTAGCCAATGATGCTAAATAAAATGCCTGCATCCAGACGGCCTTGCGCTGCGACACCAAAATACTTGATCAGTCGGCCACCCATCATGATCAAGGTCAATAAGGCAATCACCACCAAAGATGTCGAGACAACTTGCTTGACCAGATAACGCCGAATAATCAAATTAATTCTTCCAAAATAAGGTCTATAAAACGAGTGCTAGTTTACCCGAATAGCAAAAATATAAAACCTAGACGGCCCTACCCATTGAAACTCTATTCAGATAAATGGTTCAATGACTGAATGATTTACAAATCTAGACAGGCGTGAAAACAGAATATGAAACTTACAATTAATACGTCATTCCCAGAGAATGGATCAAGTCAATCTTTGTTGATTTTAGTTGACTCAGAACAACTTCAAAATACCACCTCAACCTATCAAATCAACAATTTAGACCGATTAATTGAAGCATCTCAGTTCAAAGCAGCTTTAGCTGAAAGTCTGAGCCTGATTGGCCAAGTCAGCCAGTCCAGCCATGCAGCACTGATCGGTTTAGGCAAAGTCGCTGAATTGCAACCAGCAAAACTCGCAAAAATTGCCCAGACTATTATTCAGGCCACTCAAAAAAAATTCAAACAGATTTCTGTAGACCTGACACAACTTCCACAAGAATTGCATTATCTGTTTGCTCTGGCTTTGACTCAAGCCAGCTATGGTTATGATGAATATAAGTCGAAAAAGAATGAATTTGTACTTGAACAGATCGACCTGATTGCCACGCATAGCGTTTTAACGACAGAACAGCTGCAACTGGTTCAAGCAGTACAGAGCGGGCAAAACCTGGCACGTGATCTGGGCAACCGTCCGGGCAATATCTGTTTCCCGGAATATCTGGCAGATCAGGCCATCGCCTTGGCTGCTGAATATCCGGATCTACTGAAAGTCACGGTACTGGATGAACAACAGATGGCAGATTTAGGCATGGGTGCCTTCCTTGCAGTCAGCCAGGGTTCAGAGCGTCCGGGTCGTATTATCAGCATTGAATATCAATCAGAGCGTAGTGAAGCGCCAGTGGTACTGGTCGGTAAAGGCATTACCTTTGATACCGGTGGTATTTCACTCAAACCTGGCGCAGGTATGGATGAAATGAAATACGACATGTGCGGTGCAGCCTCTGTACTGGGTACCATGCGTGCATTGTGTGAGTCCCGCTTAGCTCTGCATGTGGTAGGAACCATTGCCGCAGCAGAAAATATGCCTTCAGGTAAAGCCACTCGTCCGGGTGACATCGTCACGACGATGAGCGGTCAAACGGTTGAAATCCTGAATACCGATGCCGAAGGTCGTCTGGTGTTATGTGACACCCTGACCTATGTGAAACGTTTCAACCCTGCTCTGGTGATTGATATTGCGACCTTGACCGGTGCATGTGTGGTGGCTTTGGGTTCCGTGCTGACAGGTCTGTTCACACCAGATGATAAATTGGCAGCAGAACTGGAAACTGCCGGCCAGCATTCATTTGACCGGGTATGGCGTATGCCGGTCATAGATGACTATCAGGAACAACTCGATTCACCATTTGCCGATATTGGCAATATCGGTGGCCCAAAAGCTGGTTCTGTCACTGCAGCCTGCTTCTTGCAACGTTTTACCCGTGAATATCGCTGGGCACATCTGGATGTTGCAGGTACAGCATGGAACTCAGGTGCCAATAAAGGCGCAACTGGGCGTCCAGTGCCATTATTGATGCAGTTCCTGGCCAACCGCGTTCAAACGAATGGCTAAGGTCAGCTTTTATTTATTTGAAAAAAGTCCTGAACGACAAGTCGAAAGTGCTTGTCGTTTATGCCGCAAGATTCTGCGCCAGCCGGCGCGGATCTGGTTACTATGTGCCGATGCAGCCTTGCAGCAGCAGCTGGATGAACGCCTGTGGAGCTTTGATCCCGCGAGTTTCATTCCGCATGGCATTGATCAGCCTGAGGCGAGCGTGTGTATTTCGGCAACATTGCCTGAACAGTCCGACTGGATTATTTTCAATTTTAATCCGGAAGCACTTGAACCTTACGCAAAATTTAGTCACATTATTGAGATCATTGAAAACCATGAAACGGCTAAACAGCTGGGTCGTGAAAAATTCAAACAATATCGTCGTTTAGGTATTGAGCCCAACACCCATAAGCTTTAACCGATATCACCCACAAGGAGAGGCATGTGGCATTAAATGTAGGTCCAGATTTTAAACAGCGCTGGTTAAATGTGCCGGAAGCTGTACGTCAGACCTTTATCGATGACCTCTCTCGGATCTGTGACATTTTAAAGCCTGAAACCTCTTTAGAAGAATGGCAGATTCGTGATCAGCGCTTACAGCAGGAATCTGAACGCAAGATTGAAGAAGCCTATGCGCAGCGCAAGGCTGAATTGATTGAGGCTGCACGTATTCGCAGACAGCTGGCACTCGAACAGGCTCTGGCCGATAAACGTGCCGCAGAGCAGGCTGCGATTGCACAGCTATATCAGGATGAACAGCGTAAATTTGCTGAGCAGACCCAAGCCCTCGCTGACATAAACCTCAGTCTAGAGACAGAAATGCAGCACTATGTTGCCCGTTATCAGAAAAATCCTGAGCATAGTTTTGACTTTGCCCAAGGTCGTATCCAGATTCAAGACCACACCATTTTATCCGAATTAGAGAGTGTGCGTTTGCGTCTGGAACTTGAGGCAGAAACGGTGATTGAACAGACCATCAACGCACTAAGAGAACAAATGCGTGTGGCGGCCCAAGAAGAAATCGACTACATACTGAAAAATTCAGAATTTTCCGAGCAAGTGAGACCTGATTAAAAATCCCAACTCATATAAAAAGTCCGCTCATTCGGTAATGCTGATCAGTTAAGGAGTTTAGAAATAGATGCTTTAACTGTTTAGCCGTTCACGATGGAGCCTTAAGGTTTTACATCAAACATCTGTAAATTATTGGTTAATTTGGTTTTGCCCAAATGAGAAGCGGAGCTTCGCAAGGAGGACATCTTGCGGTGCAATTCACCGCATGCCTCAGACAGTTGCGGATGACCTTTCCATCCATCAAATATAATTATGAATTTAAAAAAGAAAATACCAGTCAATTGCTTAACTAACTGGCATCCGGCTGATTCGGATTTTTAATTTGATCTTTTAGAGCACATCGGCCAGCATAAAGGCAGCATTTCCAAGCAGATAGCCAATAGTTAATAAAGTACCAATCCAGAGAATACCACCCGTAATATTATAAAAGCTGAATGTGGCAAAACTCATATGGGCTGAACCGGCAGCAAAAGGGCCAAATGAACGAACAAAAGGAATAAAACGCGCAATCAGAATGGTTTTACCGCCATGTTTCATAAAATAGTGATTGGTTTTCACCATATATTCCGGCTTGAAATAGCGTGAATGCCGATTAAAATATTTTAGACCCAGCACTTTTCCAGTGTAATAATTCACGGTGTAGCCGAGTACCGATGCAGTAAAGAGCAGTAATCCCATCGAATGCAGGGTCAATATATCGCTGCTGGCACATAAAGCTCCTACAGCCAGCAATAAACTGTCACCGGGCAGAAAAAAGAAAAATACTGAGCCGGTTTCCGCAAAAATCACCAGAAACAGGATCGCGTAGATCCATACCCCATATTGATCAAGCAATAGCGGTAATGACTGTTCCAAGTTGAGTAAAAAATCGAGCATTCGACCCGTCCACCAAGGCAATATTTGCAAATTGAATTGCTGATTATCCCGAAAAATAAAAAAACAGTCTAATTTTTCAATCAGACTGTTCAGTATTTAAGCATTCCGCTTATTTTAAAAAGCCATTTTCAGCCAGAAAATCCATGCTGATCTTAGACTGTTCAGTGGTATCTGCGGCTTTATCACCGAGCAATAAACGCTCGATATAACGTGCCAGCACATCCACTTCCAGATTGACCTTGCTACCCACTTTCCAGGTACTGATATTGGTACGTTCAGCCGTATGCGGAATCAAGTTCAGACTAATCACACAGCCACGCAAGTGATTAATGGTCAGGCTAATACCATCGACTGTGACCGAACCTTTTTCTGCCAGATATCTGGCAATTTCAGCCGGTGCAGTGACTTCATAATAAATCGAGCGTGCATCTGCACGCACCAAAGTGATCTCGCCGACTGCATCGACATGACCTGAAACAATATGGCCGCCAAAACGCGTGGTCGGCAACATGGCTTTTTCGACGTTAACAGGTTGACCGGCTTTCCAGTTGCCCAGTGTCGTCCGGTTCAGACTTTCACGGGACACATCAGCTGCATACCAGTTTTCGCCCCAGTCTATGACTGTCAGGCAGATGCCATTTGTAGCAATAGAATCACCCAGATGTACATCCGACATGTCCAGGTCAGTCTGGATACGTAAACGTACATCACCACCCACACTTTGCAGACTGTCTACTTTGCCAAGGCTTTCGATAATACCTGTAAACATTTTTATTTCCTTTTCTATTCTTTTACCAGAGTGCCAACTGGGTACTGACACCGGTGGTATCCACACCGCCCAATTCTGCATAATGATGCAACTGGCTGAGGAGTTGACGGATCGGTGGACCTGACCTGGCATGGGTATCGGTAATCACAATAAATTCCAGTACGCGTGCACGTTCAGATTGGCGCTGTTTGCTGACCCGATAACGTGGTACATCCTGAGTCAGCAAGGTCACCCGGCCACGTTTCAGGTTGGCCTGCAATAAATCAGTGGCGCTGATATTACCATCCGTTGAATAACTGGTCAGAATGAAACGCGCATTGATGGTCGCCAACAAGTTTTCATAGGCTTCTTTGGCATATTTGGAAGAGTTGTACTGGCTCGGACGCTCTTTGCGCCATGCCCGGTCAATCCCGCTCTTGAAGCCCTTGGTATCTGGCGTCGGTAAATCGGCCTGATCCCATAAGGTCAAAGCATTCAGGACATGGTAATTACTGCTATAGGCATGCTGATTATACGGTGGATCCAGATAAGCCACATCTACTTCAAAACCGCTCATCTGATTGGCCAGATGCTGGGCATCGACACACCACATTTCGGCAGCCATACCTTTCTTCTGATCCGACTCGCAAAAGCGGCTTGGGGTCAGCCACAGTAAAGATTCAATCCGTTCCAGCGCCGTTTGGGTTTTTCCGCCCCAGCCGTGGTGGAAACTCTTGAAAACGCCCGAGGTATTGCTGACAAAACTGGCTGAATACAGTAATGGTGCCAGCAAGGCAGACATCTCTACATCGTCAATGGCACCTTGGGCCTGCCAAGCTGCAATCTGCTGACGAATCGCATCAATACGCATGCCGTTACGACGTTTAAAGAACAAACGGTCACGGGCGGGATCATAAATTTCATCATTGCGCGGACACAGGTTATGCGTGACCCAGCCTTTCACTTCCGGCAGACGGTTCAGATAATCAATGGCTTTCTGATAGCCACCCAATTCTTTAAACGCCGGTGCTTCAGTACAGGCCAGCACCGCATGATTCAATGCATGGCTATAGGGTTCCCAGTCATTGGCAATCACGCGATAACCATTTTGACGGGCTAAGCGTGATACCACACCAGAACCAGCAAAAAAATCAGCAAAAATCGGCGCACGGCCATCTTCACGCTTCAGAGTTCCTGTAATTTCAAGTGCTTCCAGAATCAAATGTAATAAACGGCGTTTGTTGCCCAGATAAGGAACCAGCTGATGGAAAAGATATTCATCGGTGGTACGTGCCGCATGGCGACGTTTATGATAAACCGTAGACTCTGAACTCATAGTGTCTCTTGAAAAGGAATTAACCTGAAGCGCACGTCATCACCCAAGCGAGTCACATCGCGCAGCTTAAATCGGAGTTGTTCTGCCATAAGGCTGAATTCTGCATTAAACATAGTACGTGCAGACTGACCCAATAAGGTCGGTGCAACGTAACTGATCAGTTCATCAACCAATTGTTCTTGTAAAAATGCCGTAGATAAGGTCGCCCCTGCTTCCACCAAGACATCATAAATCTGATGCTGCTCAGCCAGCTGGGACAATAATTGTTTTAAAGGCTGTACCGGCAATTGTAACACACCCAGATCGGCCAGCTCTTGCCGAAAAGGTCCCATCACCAACACGGTGTCGGCTTGCGCTAGAATTTTCGCCGTTAATGGCAAACGCCCCTGACGATCCAAAATGATACGCTTGGGCTGTACTACTGTTTCAATATCTTCAATGCCATCGAGTTGCCGCACATTCAGCTGACAGTCATCGGCCAGAACTGTTTCAATCCCAGTGATGACTGCACCGGAAATGGCCCGCCAATACTGCACGTCCTGACGCGCCTCGGCTCCGGTAATCCATTTCGATTCACCGGATGCCATCGCCGTACGGCCATCCAGACTGGATGCAATTTTAAGTCGCACATACGGCATGCCGGTCGCCATGGCTTTCAGGAAACCTTGATTCAGCTGATGCGCTTGTTCCTGACCAATCCCGACTTCAACATCGATACCGGCATCTTTTAAAATCTGTACACCCTTGCCCGCCACCAGCGGATTTGGATCAGGACAGGCCACGACCACTTTAGCCACACCAGCTTCAACCAGACCCTTGGCACATGGCGGCGTTCGCCCATAATGCGCACACGGCTCCAAAGTGACATACGCGGTTGCACCACGTGCCTGCTCACTAGCCTGACGCAGCGCGAATACTTCAGCATGCGGCTGCCCTGCTTGAGGATGAAAACCCTCACCGATAATGACGCCATCTTTGACAATGACACAGCCGACATTCGGATTGGGCTTGGTCGAGTATTGACCTTGCTGGGCAAGCTGAATTGCGCGGCGCATCCAGACTTGATCTTGATTCAGTTCAGACATGCTTATTCTTGTGATTCTCGCTGTTGCATCTGTTCAATTTGATGACGAAAAGCTTCAACATCCTGGAAATCCTGATAAACCGAAGCGAAACGCACATAGGCCACGTGATCGAGTGCGAATAAAGACTGCATGACAATTTCACCGATGGTACGCGATTTCACATCACGTTCACCCAGACGGCGAATCTGTAACTGGATATCGCTCAATACCGTTTCAATCTGTTCCTGAGTTACCGGACGTTTCTGCAAGGCATGCATCAGGGAACGACGTAATTTGGCTTCATCAAAGGGTTCATTCTTGCCATCCGATTTAATCACGCGCGGCATCACCACTTCATAACTTTCAAAAGTCGTAAAACGTTCATTACAACTGACACATTCACGGCGACGACGAATCTGACAGCCTTCAGCTGCCAGGCGTGAATCAATCACTTTACTGTCGGCAGTATTGCAAAATGGGCAATGCATAGCGGTTTAATTGAACAAATCCAGATGGATTCCGAGTGTAGCAAAAATTGCAAACTTTGTAGAGTCTTACGCAACATATAGAAAAAAAACAGCCCATTTGGGCTGTTTTGCACTATATATTGATTATTGTGTGTTTATTATTATTCGACACGTTCACCATGCTGGCTCAAATCCAGACCCATGCGCTCATCATCAGATGCGACACGGATACCAATGATCAAGTCAATCACTTTCAGGATAATGAAGGTCATGATGGCAGAGTAAGCAATGGTCGCCAGTACACCTTCAACCTGAACCCAAAGCTGGCTCATCATGTTGGCTGGTGCAGCATCCCCCATAATGAATTCGCTGGCAAAAAAAGCGGTTAAAATTGCACCGACCACACCACCTACACCATGCAGGCCAAACGCATCTAAAGAATCATCGGCTTTCAAGGCACGTTTCAGCGCAGTGATTCCCCAGAAACACACCACACCACCGATCAGACCCATCGCCAATGCACCACCGACAGTCACAAAACCTGCGGCTGGTGTAATCACCACCAGACCAGCAACTGCACCCGATACGCCGCCTAATACAGATGCTTTGCCACGTGCCAGTTTTTCAGTAATCAGCCAAGAGATCGCTGCCGCTGCCGCTGCCACTTGAGTCACCACCAGCGCATAACCTGCAGAGCCGTTCGCACCCAGGGCAGAACCACCGTTGAAACCGAACCAGCCCACCCAAAGTAAAGATGCACCCACCACAGTAAGGGTCAAGTTGTGTGGCGCCATCGATTCACGGCCCAGGCCCATACGTTTGCCCAGCATATACGCTGCTACCAGACCGGCAACACCCGAGTTGATGTGAACCACTGTACCACCAGCAAAATCGAGCGCACCGTCATTACCCAACCAGCCGCCGCCCCAGACCCAGTGAGTAATCGGCGCATAGACAATCACCACCCAAAGTGCAATGAAAGCAACGAAAGCACCAAATTTCATCCGTTCTGCGATCGAACCACTAATAATTGCAACGGTAATGATGGCAAAAGTCATTTGGAAAATGACAAACAGAATTTCAGGAATGGTGCCTGAAAGCGCCTCTGTGGTAATACCGGCCAACATAAATTTGTCCAAGCTACCAATGAAGGCATTCCCTTCCCCGAAGGCCAGGGTATAACCGATAATCACCCAGACAATGCTGACGACTGCAGCGGCAATAAAGCTATGCGCCATGGTCGCCAGGACGTTTTTCTTACGGACCATACCGCCATAAAAGAGTGCTAGACCCGGAATGGTCATGAGTAAAACTAATGCGGTGGACGTTAAAACCCAGGCAGTATCACCTGTATCTAATGTTGCTTCTTCTGCAGGTACTGCTGTTTCAACTGGCGCTGCTTCAGCAATTGCTGCTGGAGTATCTGCCGTATTATTCAGTGTGGTTTCGCCTGTTTCTTCAACAAGCACAATGTCTTCTGCGGGTGGTGTTGCTGTTGCAGCATTTTCAGCCCATGCAACAGAACCACCAAAAAGTGCGCCGGCCATGCCGAACGCAAGTAGCATTTTTTTCATTCGTATCCCCCAACCAAGTTTTTGTGAGTTCTTAGGTACTCAGCAAACTTCGTGCCAAGTTAAACAGCGTCTGCACCTGTTTCACCTGTACGAATACGGATGACTTGTTCTAAGTTCGTCACGAAAATTTTTCCGTCACCAATTTTTCCAGTGCTAGCAACACGCGTAATAGATTCAATGACGGAGTCAACCATGTCATCGCTAATCGCGATTTCAATTTTGACTTTCGGCAGGAAATCTACAACGTATTCAGCACCACGATAGAGTTCAGTATGGCCTTTTTGACGACCAAAGCCTTTCACTTCAGTTACAGTGATGCCTTGAACACCAATTTCAGACAATGCTTCACGAACATCATCCAATTTAAAAGGTTTTACGATTGCAGTTACGAGCTTCATGTTTGTTTTCCTTCGGCTTATTTCACCAGTAAGGTTTTACGTTCAAATTTCATGCCAAGATTCCTAAGGTCGGGGGAAATTAGAAAGCCCGGCATGCGGTTTATTTATACCTTATTTTATACTTATAAAGGTTTTGAATCTTTAAAAAACCGACATTTTTTATGTGGATTTTTACAATATCTCTTATCGATTAAGCCTATATTTTGTCTGAAATACTAGGGTCTGTATTCGAGCAATGCTAAACTGTCGCTTCCTTTCGATGGCGATGGATCAGACAATGATTGAAACCCTATTACAAGCAATTTTGCAGCAAGTTGAACAACCTAAGAAAGATCTGGAACAGAATATTCGTGCTCTATTAAATGAAGCTGTGACAAAAATGGATCTGGTGTCCAAAGAAGAAATTGAACGTCAACGTACTGCCCTCGATAATGCCAATCATCGCCTCAATGATTTGCTGAAACAGGTTGAAGCCTTAGAAGATAAAATTTCGAATAAAAAATAAGCACAAGTACAGTGCACAAAAGACCTAAGACCGATAAAAATAATGCACTAAATTGGAACAATAATAATGTCTTTTGCCAAAATTTATACACGAGGCTTGCTTGGCCTGCACGCGCCTTTAATTGAAGTCGAAGTTCATGTCAGTTCCGGCATGCCTTCACTCACGATTGTGGGGCTTCCTGAAGCCGCAGTCCGGGAAAGTAAAGACCGGGTGCGTTCTGCCATTTTAAATAGTGGCTTTCAGTTTCCGACCAAACGCCTGACCATTAATCTGGCTCCAGCAGATCTACCGAAAGATGGTTCGCGTCTGGATTTACCGATTGCTTTAGGTATTTTGGTCGCCTCCGGACAGCTTCCGGAAAACTGCACCGATGATCTTGAGTTTATTGGAGAATTGGCTCTCGATGGTCAACTTCGCCCAGTCACAGGGATCCTGAGCATTGCGATTGCCTGTCAACATGATCAGCATCAACTGATGCTGCCGGGTCCGAATGCACAAGAAGCCTGCCAACTCCCGGACTTTAAGGTCTTTGCTGCCAATCATCTAAAAGAGGTGTGTGAGCATCTTGCTCAGACGCAGTGCTTAGCAGAAATACAAACCATCCCAGTCGATACCAACCATTTTTATAAATGTGATCTTGCCGATGTCAAAGGCCAATTGCGGCCACGGCGTGCACTGGAAATTGCAGCAGCGGGTGGCCATTCCCTGCTGTTTCGAGGACCACCGGGGACAGGAAAAACCTTACTCGCATCTCGATTAGCCAGTATTTTACCGCCTTTAAAAACCCAGGAAAATCTGGAAGTTGCCAGTATTTATTCAGTCGCCAATGCCAATCATCCTTTTGGCCAGCGGCCGTTTCGAGCCCCGCATCATACCGCTTCTGCGGTTGCATTGGTCGGTGGCGGCTCACACCCCAAACCGGGTGAAATTACGCTGGCGCATTTGGGCGTGTTATTTCTGGATGAATTGCCTGAATTTGATCGAAAGGTACTGGAAGTTTTGCGCCAGCCTCTGGAAGCCAAAGAAATTGTGATTTCACGTGCATCACGTCAGATCACTTTTCCAGCCAATTTTCAACTGGTGGCTGCCATGAATCCTTGCCCATGCGGTTATGCCTTTAATCAGGATATTCGCTGCCAATGTTCGCCTGACAGTATCAAGCGCTATCAGAACCGGATTTCAGGGCCGCTGCTGGATCGGATTGATTTACATATTGATGTACCGCCCTTACAGGCGCATGAGTTACAGGATAATCGGCCGACAGAGGACTCTGAAACGGTCAGACAACGCGTGATAGCAGCTTATGAGATTCAGATGCAACGGCAAAATAGCTTGAATATGAGTTTGAGTCCAAAACAGTTAGAACATTATGCTAGCTTGGATCAGACTGCCCAGAATATGCTTGAACTGGCTCAACAAAAACTGAATTTATCCGCACGTGGCTATCATCGGGTATTACAGGTGGCACGTACCATTGCTGATTTAAATCAAAGCACAGAAATCCAGAGTCAGCATCTGTCTGAAGCTTTGTCTTATCGGGGACAGCAACAGATCTAAATCAACAGATAAAAAGCGACCTGAGGTCGCTTTTTATCTATAGGAAATTAGAAGCTGTAAGCCAACCCGAAGACCACTTTATTATTTTGTTTTACATCATTACGATCATAACCACCCAGAATATAATTCATGCTTGCCGTTACGCCTGTATCGGCAAGCGGCTTGCTTAAACCGATATCAAAATGACGGAAGCCAAAGCTTTCAGTTGAGTCAGGAATATAATCACCACTTTCTTTATAAATATACAAACCCAGTGCGGTATCCAGGCTAAAATCATGAGGTAAGGCATAGCTATAGCTGCCTTTGATGTAGGTATCGCCAGTATTGCCCCAAGCGGTATCTTCCAAAAGTGTTTGAGCGCTTATACCGAAATCTTTGTAGCTCAGACCTAACATGGTTTCAAAGCCATTCGAGTCTGTATTTCCGACATCATAGTAATAATAGTAAGTTAAACCGACGGTATAAGCCAAATCTTCATTAATTGAACCGTTATAACCTGCATAAAAGTTATTTTCGAATTCGCTACCATTATCGCTGCCATAATCTAGGGTTGAACCCCACCATCCTGCATAAAAACCAGAGGCATGGTTATAATCGAGTCCACCTTGTAATGTCGCGCCTTTATTTTCAGGTACATTGGTGATACCACGCAAGTTATAGCTCGAAAGTACGCTAATATTTCCAGAGAATGTATGTTCCGATGCAGGTTCAGCTGCAAAAGTGAAAGTAGATGCAGCACCCAGCACAGCAACGGATAAGGCTTTTAAAATTAGTTTCATTATATGGCTCCCCAAGACCGTCCTCAGACGTTTTTATGATCATTTATTGCACTCGGGATAAACTTTGCAAAAGCTATGCCAATCGAGAAAGAAATACAAATGAGCTAAAAATAGAAAAATACTTTCCACTTTAAGCATTTGATTTAAAATTAAAAAATAGAATATTTAAAATACCTTTACGCTGGATAATTCATTCTCAAAATGTTTTTCAATACTCTCTTATTGTTTTTTTAAACAATATATATTTATTTACATATTGCCTCTTTTTAACCCCATTTCCATATTGATTAAAATTTATGCTAAAAAACAGTGCATTATCACCACTCTTGATCTTGTTGTAGAATTTTAACTTTAAAAAAGTAAATAGACTGAACAGTTCTAGGATGAAGATGCTTAAGCTCATTATTTTGATATTTAAATATACTATTGTTTTTAATAAATTTTTTATGATAGATAAAAAAATACGCCACTCAATATTCAATCAGATTCTTATGTAATCTGTAAAAAATCTTAACTTTAGTGGAATATGCTCAATAAAAAATGACATTTTTTCAGCAATTCTTATACAATTCCTAAAAATTCCGATCAATTTGTATAAGGCTCTCTCCCCAATGCAAAATTCAAAAAAATTAATGTTGGCAGTTTTGATTCAGGCTGCTTTGGTTTCATCTGTATATGCAAATGAACAAAGTGAAGCAAAAGGCTTTGTTGAAGGCGCTGAAGGAACAGTTTTATTCCGTACTGGTTACATTAGCCGTGATTATAAAGATGCTGAACCCGGTGATGATCGGAGTTCATTTGCACAAACTGCAATTGTTAAACTGGATTCTGGTTTTACTCAAGGTACAGTAGGCTTTGGTGCCGGTATTATTGGTGATGCTTCTTTCAAACTGGGGGAAAATGCACATGCTGGTAATGGCATGATTCCAACACATGGTGGAAAAGATGCACAAGGTCGTGTAGATGCATATGATCATTGGGCTCGTGGTGGTGCATATGTCAAAGCACGCGTATCGAATACCACTGCTATTTATGGAACGCAAGTTTTAGATATTCCAGTATTGGCGAGCAATACAGCACGTTTAGTACCTGAATACTTTGAAGGTTTGCTTGTTACAAGTAACGAAATTGATAATCTGAGTTTAACTGCTGGTAAATTTACCAAGAACCAATATTCTGATCAAATTAATTCAGATGGTCGTGAATTGGATCGTGCTGTAGTTTGGGGTGCAAAATACACCTTTAATGATGACTTAAATGCATCTTATTATGGTGTTGACGTTAAAGATAAATTAGATCGTCATTATGTCAATGCCAACTATAGCTATGCTTTGGCAAATGAAAGCACTTTAACTCATAGCTTTAGTGGTTATCATACTGAATTCGAAGCTGGTAGCTCATCAAATATTGAGACTTTGACTGAAGATAAACAGAACTCTATTTGGGCGATTTCTAGTACGTATAGTAAAGATGTACATAACGTAATGCTTGCTTATCAACAAAATACTGGCAGCTTAGGCTACGATTATGGCAACAACGCTGACGGTGCACAAAGTATTTACCTACCGAACTCTTATCTTTCAGATTTTATCGGCAAAGATGAAAAATCACTTGGCCTACAATATAATTATAACTTTAAGAATCACGGTTTAGCAGGTTTAAACTGGACTTCTGCATTTGTCTATGGATGGGATATTGATGTTCTTGACAACGAGCAAGAAGGACAAGAACGTGAATTTTTTAATCAAGTGAAATATACAGTTCAATCTGGTTTTGCGAAAGACGCGAGCCTTCGCGTACGTCACTCATATTACCGTGCAAATGATAGCTACAAATCTATTTATATGAATGATACCAATGAATGGCGTATCTGGTTAGACATTCCTGTGAAATTATTCTAATTCACTCGAAGTTCAAGCCATAAAAAAAACCTGCACAATGTGCAGGTTTTTTCAATTTAAGCTTTAAAAATTTAAAATCTTAAACTAACGCAAAGCAATTATTTGTTTGCTTCTGCATATGCAGCAATTGAGTCCAGTACTTCTTGTTTCGCAACATCAGCACCTTCCCAACCGCTTAACTTAACCCATTTTCCAGGCTCTAAGTCTTTGTAGTGCTGGAAGAAATGTTCAATTTGGCTAATCAACAATGGCGGAAGATCAGTATATTCCTGAATATCTTTGTAGATTGGAGTCAATTTGTCGTGTGGAACTGCAACCAGTTTCGCATCAACACCACCATCATCTTCCATGTTCAGTTTACCAACAGGACGGCAACGGATCACAGAACCTGGCTCTACTGGGTGTGGCGTTACAACCAATACGTCAAGTGGATCACCATCAAGAGAAAGTGTATTAGGTACATAACCGTAGTTTGCTGGGTAGAACATTGCTGTACCCATGAAACGGTCTACGAATAATGCATCAGAATCTTTATCAATTTCGTATTTGATCGGTGCTGCATTTGCAGGAATTTCGATGATCACATAGATATCGTTTGGCGCATCTTTACCCGCTGGGATATTGCTGTAGCTCATAGCATCACTCTTTAACAAGTTATATCTTTTAAAAAACCGCGACAATTATAACGGTTTTTAAAGATTTTTTTGGATTTTAAAATATCGAACTGTAAATATGTCCGCTGACTTGATGACTTAAACCAACTTGATGATCAGCAGCAATAAAGCCACCGGACATAACATCGAGAGCAACCATACGATGGAACGTAAAGTTGCCCAGTTAGCCAAATAGCAGACTCCATACAACACTCGAAAAACCAGATAAGCCACACCAAAAGTCATGACCACCTCTTGCTGCACCACCATGTACTCTGCCATCAAGATCGCAGCAATAAAAAGTGGTAAACTTTCAAAGCTGTTCTGCTGGGCAGCATTGGCACGACTGGCCAAGCCCGTAGACTTTTCTAAAAATGCCCGTGGGTTCTGATTGTCTTTAGTACTGAAGCCTGCTGATTTTTTTGCAATCAATGTAAACACATAAGGCAAAAGACAAGCGGCTAAAATGAGATAAATCACCCCACTAATGCTGTGCATCTGTTTTTTCTCATGAAAATTTTATCTCTATCATAGCATGGCATTTCGTGAATAAATTTTGTTAAATAGAGTGCTTTTTATTACTTGTTAAGGATTCACTATGGTCGCACCTGATCAAAATGAAATGTTCGATGTCCTCGAGAAACAACGCCAGCATCAACGTCAAGTGGATCGCGTATTAAAAATTGTCCTGCCGATCGTGGCATTTTTGATGGCCGTGATTTGTGCCAATATGAATATCTGGTCGCCAATCTTCACCTTTGCCATTTTATGGATTGCCTTTTATTTCGTAGGTATCAAGCGTACGCCTCTCTGGCACTGGCTGGTCGCGATTCTGGTTTATTGTTTGGTCGATAACATTCTAAGTTATGGCAGCTTTAATCAAACCGGATTTACCCGCCAGTTTGGCACCATGTTTATTTTCTTGGGGGTGGTCGGTGTAGGACGTCCGTATTTTGACCGCTGGCTCATGAAAAAATAAAAAGCCTAAATCAAAAAAAGCGCCTAACGGCGCTTTTTTTCTTTGAGGTATTAGGCTGTTTTACGCAGATCTTTTCGCAGGATTTTACCTACGTTTGATTTTGGCAATTCATCCATAAACTCGACATAACGTGGACGTTTATAACCGGTCAGGTTTTCTTTAGCAAATGCTAAAACTTCTTCTGTGGTTAAAGATGGATCTTTTTTCACGACAAACAATTTTGGTACTTCACCTGATTTTTCATCTGGCACACCAATCGCGGCCACTTCCAGTACTTTTGGATGTGTTGCTACAACTTCTTCAATCTCAGATGGATACACGTTAAAACCAGACACTAGAATCATGTCTTTCTTACGGTCTACAATTTTCACATAACCACGTGAATCCATGACACCGATATCGCCGGTACGAAAGAAGCCATTGACCATGACTTTTTCAGTTTCATCTGGACGGTTCCAGTAGCCTTTCATGACCTGAGGACCACGGATTGAAATTTCACCTTGCTCACCCAGTGGAACTTCATTGCCTTCATCATCCAGAATAGCCACTTCAGTTAATGGCAATGGAATACCGATGGTGCCACTGAATTCTTCAGACGCAGGTGGGTTTGCTGTTGCCACTGGAGAAGTTTCAGATAAGCCATAGCCTTCAACGATATTGGTTCCAGTGACTTTCTTCCATGCTGCTGCAGTAGAAGGAAGTACCGCCATACCGCCGCCCATCGCCATTTTCAATTTGCTATGATCAAGCTGTTTGAACTCTTCATTGTTCACCAGCGCATTGAATAGTGTATTCACTGCCGGGAAGAAAGTCGGCTGGTATTTACGTAGTTCCTTCATCACCGCAGGAAGATCACGCGGATTCGGAATCAGGACGTTGGCCTGACCTTTATACATGCCATAAAGTGCGCACACCATGAATGCAAAGATATGATAAAGCGGCAAGGCACAGAAAATACGGTCATCTGGCTGGCCATCTTGTGCACCAAACTTACTCTGGAAGATCCCGTCACACTGCAACATGTTCGCAACCAGGTTACGATGTGTCAGTTCAGCCCCTTTCGATACGCCGGTAGTACCACCAGTATATTGTAGAACCGCGGTATCGCTCAGGCTCAACTCAGGACGTTTGTAATTGCTCGGGCTAATTTTATTTAATGCCGTATTGAATTTCACGTGGCCTGGAATGTCCCAAGCTGGAATCTGCTTACGCACAGAACGCAAGACAAAGTTCACCAGAGTTCCTTTCAAAGCACCCAGCATATCGCCTACAGAAGCAATAACCACATGTTTTACCGGGGTTTTACCCAGAATCGCCTGGTAAACAGATGCAAAGTTCTCAATAATCACCAGTACTTCAGCGCCTGAGTCATTTAATTGATGCTCAAGTTCACGCGAAGTATAAAGTGGATTCACGTTGACCAGTACCAAACCTGCGCGGAAAACCCCAAGTGCCACGACCGGATACTGAAGAACGTTTGGCATCATCACCGCCACACGTGAACCTTTTGCCAACCCCAAGCTTTGTAAATACGTTGCAAACTTACGGCTCGCCTCTTCCAGATCATTGAAAGTCATGGCCTTATCCATAAAGATAAAGGCATCACGCGAACCAAATTTTTGGAAATTACGTTCAAAAACATCGACTAGAGAAGTATTCTCTGCCGGTAATTCTACTGTTTCCGGAATCCCTGTCTTTTGGTATTCAGCCAACCAAATTTTTTCCATAATGCCCATCTCTCCAATCATAATCCTTAGTGTTTTCAACTGTTTTTTTCAATATCACACGCCATTTTTAGACTTGTATATGTGCAATATTGCATCCATCTTGTTGAATCGTTGTTCATATATAACGTATTTTACAGGATGGATGCTAGTCTTATCTTTGAATCAACAGTTTATTTGCTTTTTGATATCCGCGTGGTAAAAGCTGTCCTTTTGCACCGCGCTTGCCGATATATTTCTGCAAATCATCCCCTTTTAATTTTAACTGCTGTTGTCCTGCAAGCACTTGAATTATTTCATCAAGCTTGAATATTGTCATGGACAAAATTTGATCACCACCTTCAAGTTGTATCAATTTATTTCCTTTACCTTTGTTCAATACAGGCAATTCTGCTAAATCGACAATCAACAGGCGTCCTGCTGAACTGAGCAGTGCAACATGCGTGGCATCTTCGAGTGGCTGCAGGCTCATGACTTGCGCCCCATCGGATAAGTTCAGGAAGGCCTTCCCTGCTTTGGCATTGGTATCCAGCTGTTTGGCCTGCGTTTTAAAACCATAGCCCTTGTTACTCAGCGCCAGGACTTCCGTCTCATCCTCTGCAACAAAGACCTGTTTAAAACTGATGCCGCTGGCAGGTGATAATTTTGAACTTAAAGGTTCACCCAGACCACGCGCCGATGGCAGGTTATTGATTGGCAAGGCATAACTACGTCCCGATTCATCCAATACATAGACACGCTGATTGGATTTGCCCTGTGCGTGGCTGAGATATTGATCACCGGCACGGAAATTCAGATTTTCAGCGTCGACATCATGGCCTTTGGCACAGCGAATCCAGCCGGCTTCTGACAAAATCACGGTCACAGGATCGGCTGGCAGCATCTCATTTTCATTAATCGCAGCAGCTTCGGCACGTTGCACCAGTGGCGAACGGCGATCATCGCCAAATTTCTTGGCATCATCTTTCAGTTCATTGATGATCAGCGCTTTTAAAGATTCCGGATTGGCCAGCTGTTCACGAATCACCGCAGCCTTCGCTTCCAGTTCTTCCTGCTCACGGCGCATTTCCATTTCTTCAAGCTTGGCCAAATGACGCAATTTCAGCTCCAGAATGGCTTCGGCCTGAATCTCATCAATGCCAAAGCGTTCCATTAACACGGGCTTGGGCTGATCTTGTTCACGAATAATCTGAATCACTTCATCGATACTCAAGTAGGCAATGATCAGCCCCCCCAGAATATGCAGGCGTTTTTCGATTTTGTTCAGATGATATTGCAGACGACGGGTCACCGTGGTTTTACGGATCTCGATCCATTCCAGTAAAATGCGACGAATCGATTTCACCTGTGGACGGCCATCAGCACCAATCATATTCATGTTGACACGGTAGCTCGATTCCAGATCAGTGGTGGCAAATAAATGACTCATCACCGCTTCGGCATCAATCCGGTTAGAACGCAATACAATCACTAAACGGGTTGGATTGGCATGATCCGATTCATCCCGTACATCGCTGACCAAAGGCAGTTTCTTGGCCTGCATCTGGTCGGCAATCTGGGTGATGATTTTGGAGCCTGAGACCTGATATGGCAGTTCGGTAATCACAATCTCATTTTTATCGACGGTATAGACCGCGCGCATACGATAACTACCACGACCTGTGACCTGAATTTTTAACAGTTCAGCCGGTGGGGTAATAATTTCTGCTTTGGTCGGCAAGTCCGGCGCAGGAATATATTCTGAGATTTTTTCATCGGTCAGATTCGGGTTACGAATCAGGGCAATGGTGCCTTTAATCACTTCACGCAGGTTATGCGGCGGAATGTCGGTGGCCATACCGACGGCGATTCCCGTTGTACCATTTAAGAGAATATTCGGTACACGTGCCGGCAAGTTCACCGGCTCTTTCATCGAACCGTCAAAGTTGTCCTGCCAGTCACAGGTACCCTGACCCAGTTCAGACAGTAACAGTTCACTGTACTGAGACAGTTTGGCTTCGGTATAACGCATTGCGGCAAAAGACTTCGGATCATCGGGTGAGCCCCAGTTGCCCTGTCCTTCAATAAACGGATAACGATAGCTAAACGGCTGTGCCATCAGCACCATGGCTTCATAACAGGCCGAGTCACCATGCGGATGATATTTACCCAGTACGTCACCGACGGTACGTGCAGATTTCTTTGGTTTGCTGGTCCATTTCAGGCCCAGCTCACTCATGGCATAGACAATACGGCGCTGTACCGGTTTCAGGCCATCACTGATGTGCGGTAATGCCCGATCCATAATCACGTACATGGCGTAATTCAGATAAGCTTGTTCGGTAAATTCTGCTACGGAGCGGTTTTCTGTCGCATGATGCGCAAGGCTTGTCATAACAACCTATAGTCCTAAATAATTCGTTTTTGTATCAATGTTTCTTATGCTATGTCGCGGCTGGGGATGACACAAGAGCATCAAATGCCTCAGCGCGACAATTTGTGTCTTATGGCCTAAAAATATCCACTTTATAGACCCTAAGCAACTAAAAATTCATCAAGTTTATAAGCCCATCGACTCAAGGGTCTTGCCTTTGGTTTCTTCACCCAAAACCAGAATCACAATTGCAACGGCAACCAGAACCGCAGTAAACATGGTGAAGACATAACTGAAACCATTTGGCATGCCCATCAGATGGGTGACAGCAAAAGGTGCTGCGATGCCCCCAATTCGGCCTACTGCGCCAGCCCAGCCTGAACCAAAAGCACGGATATTGGTTGGATATTGTTCTGGTGTATAGGTATAAAGCACGCCCCAAGCACCCAGATTAAAGAAGGACATCAGACAGCCCCAGATCACAATTTCGGTGACACTGCCCGACTGGCCAAAGAAATATGCCGAGATGGCACACATGCCGATGAAACCTGCCAAGGTCGGTTTACGACCGAGTTTTTCGACCAGCCATGCTGCCACCAGATAACCGGGCAACTGCGCTAAAATCATAATCAGCACGTATTCAAAGGACTGGACGATGCTATAGCCCTCTTTGACCAGCAAACTTGGCAACCAGGTAAAGATGCCATAATAAGAAAATATAATACCGAACCAGATCAGCCACAGCATGAGGGTACGACGCGCAAAGATACCCGACCACAACTGGGTAAATGAAATATACTGTTTCTCTGCGACCGGCTTCACTTCAAAGATTTCATAAACTTCAACGCCGCATTGACGCTCGATCTTTTTCACCAGTGCCGAAGCTTCTTCTACACGGCCACGGTTAATCAGAAATGGAATAGATTCCGGCACCATTTTCCAGATCACAATCGCATATAGCGCAGGCAGACCACCGATCAGGAAAGCGGTTTGCCAGCCAAAATCCGGAATGACAAAGCGCGATACCAGAGCCGCAACCAACCAGCCCAGTCCCCAGAAACTTTCCAGCAACACGATAAAACGGCCACGTACATGCGCAGGAATATATTCACTGACCAGCGTCACTGCCACGGGTAACTGTCCACCCAGACCTAAACCGACGATAAAACGAAACACCAACAACCAGGTCAAATTCGGTGCAAAAGCGCAGGCCGCTGTAGCCAAGCTATAAATCACCAGTGTCACAGCGAATACGGTTTTACGGCCGAAACGGTCTGCCAGACCACCTGAACAGATTGCACCGATTGCCATACCAACAAAACCAATCGACACTACCCAGCTTTTTTGATCCGCAGTCATCTGCCAGTCTTCAGCCATTTTTGCCAGAATAAACGAAATCAATCCGGTATCCATGGCATCAAACATCCAACCGAGTCCAATCACCACCAGCAAGGTGTAATGAAACCGACCAATCGGTAAGCGTTGTATGCGAGAAACTAAATCCATAACAAAAATCTCTGATCAGGTGGAACGGGAGATGCTGCTTTCTCAACAGGTAGGCTGCTTTGTATTTTTTATACTATGAATTAAGCTGAATGCGGCTATTTTTTATAGCCGCATTCATGACGATTACAAATCAGGATTCGTCTTTGGAAGATGCCGAATGTTCATCATCTTCTTTATAAATGAATTTTGGCATTTCCAGTCCAAAATAGATGGCGATCAAACGCAAGCTAAAGCCGAAAATCAGGGTGGAAAGAATGGTCAGGTCCTGCGACAAGCCGTAATGGCTACAGAGCCAGTAAAAGATCACTGAAACAAAAGCAATACTGGCATACAGTTCACGACGGAAAACCAAAGGTACATCATTACATAGGATGTCACGCAAGATCCCGCCGGATACACCGGTCAAGACACCTGCAACGGCACTCACCACAAAACCATGTCCCATTTCCAGAGCAATCTGGCAGCCAATAATGGTAAAACCAATCAGACCCAAAGCATCCAGTACCAGGAAGACATTACGTAACTGGCGCATCCATTTTGCAATCAGGATGGTGACGAAAGCAGCGCAACAGGTCAGCACCAGATATTCGGGGTGTTTGACCCAGGTTAAAGGATAATGTCCCAGCAGAACATCACGAACCGACCCACCACCCAGTGCCGTAACACAGGCAATGATCATGACACCAAACCAGTCCATGCTGCGCCGGCCAGCGGACAGTGCCCCGGTCATCGCTTCAGCGGTAATTGCAATAATATAGATGACGGTCAGTAACATCGCCCTGCTTCCACCTGAGGCTTTGAGATGGCGCTTATTCTAAGCTAAATCTATGTGAAAGTTATAAAAATCCCGCACAACATTGCTTAAATTTTTTCCCCGAGCCACAAATGCAAACCTGTTCCATGCTGATTTTCTGCTCCGTGGTCGGGTCCAGAAAATACCAGTGGCCTTCAAATTTTACAAAATGCGAAGCTTCATGATGCACGTGTGCCTGCTTGCCATCATGAAAATGCGCCTTAAACTCGACTAAGGCGTGATTTTTATCTAATTTTTCATTGGCTTGAATAATCTCAAGCTTTAACCACTGATTGGCCTTGCTCCAATCGCTAATGGCTTGCAAATCCAGTGCCTGCTGCTGACCCAGCGCAGTCGTGGTTTTGATGTAATCGATTTCATGCTTGGCAAAGGCACTATAACGGGAACGCATCAGTTGCTGCGCAGTCTCTGCGACCTGTTGTCCAGTATGTAAGGGCTGACAACAGCTATGATATTCACCGTGTCCACATGGACATGCTTCTGACATTTCAGTTCCATAAAAATAGCCCGACGATGCGGGCTATTTTAGCAAACTTTACCAACCCAACGCTGACTATAGTTTAGTCCTGCGCAGGAAGCTGCGGAATGATATGCACTTTATCGATCTTATGACCGTCCATGGTCACCACCTCAAAGATATGCCCGTCTGCTTCAAACTTTTCACCGCTATGCGGTAAACGTGCCATATGGAATAACACATAGCCAGATAAGGTCGAATATTCTTCAGTTTCATTGACCAGATCACGATCCAGCAGCAAGGAAACGTGACGAATATCGGTGGAACCGTCCAGAATCAGGCTGCCATCATCCAGACTTTCTGCTGCGACTTGCAGCTCATCTTCATCTGGAAATTCACCGGCAATCGCTTCAAGGATATCAATCGGTGTGGCAATCCCTTCAATTGAGCCATATTCATTCAGCACAATTGCCATCTGTAAGGGCGCTTGACGCAATTGATCCATCACCATCAGTACCTGAGCATTTTCATGCACGATGACTGGCTCACGTAAATGCTTTTCAAAGTCCAGCACCCCAGTTTCAATATATTCATTCAGGACTTTATGGGTCAGCACCACACCGGCAATATTGTCCAGTTCGCCGCGAGCGATGATCAGACGCGAGTGGCTCATCTGCAACAATTGTGCTTTGATGCTGTCGGCATCATTGTCCAGATCGATCCATTCCAGTTCGGGACGCGGCGTCATCACCGATTTTACCGGACGTTCAGACAGACCCAAAACTCCCTGCACCATGACACTGTGATAGATGCCGTTGTCATCATTAAAGACTTCATCAGCAAAGGCACGGGTTGCCAGAACATCTTCCGGCTCCGAAGAATCATTGTCCTGAGCAGGTTTACCCCCGAGCATCCGCATCACTGCAGAAGCAGTTCGGTAACGCATATCCGTGGTGGTCACCATTTTTTCCTGATTGCGTTTCATGGTCTGATTAATAAACTCGACAATGACAGAGAAGCCAATTGCTGCGTATAAGTAACCTTTCGGAATATGGAAACCAAAGCCTTCTACCACCAGCGAGAAACCGATCATCATCAGGAAGCCAAGACACAGAATCACCACGGTCGGATGCTTATTGACGAAATCCATCAAGGCTTTGGATGCCCACAGCATAATCCCGATGGCAATAATCACGGCAATCATCATCACAGACAGGTCTTTGACCATGCCCACCGCAGTAATCACGCTGTCGAGCGAGAATACCGCATCCAGGACTACAATCTGGACAATGACCATCCAGAATACCGCATGTACCGGATTTTCTTCTTTAATGACAGGTTTGGCTTCCAGACGCTCATGCAGTTCCATGGTGCCTTTGAACAGCAGGAATACCCCACCAAACAATAGAATCAGATCCCGGCCCGAGAAAGCATGATCAAAAATCTGGAACAGTGGATCGGTGAGCGTTACGACCCAGGCAATCGAAGCCAGCAAGATCAAACGCATCACCAGGGCCAGCATTAAGCCCACAATCCGCGCGGCATTACGTTGTTCTGGTGGCAGTTTCTCCGCCAAAATGGCAATAAAAACCAGATTGTCGATCCCGAGTACAATCTCAAGAACAATTAACGTGAGTAAACCGACCCAGGCTGAAGGGTCCGACATCCATTCAAAGATCATACGCTTGGCTCCTGAAGCTCAGGACTGCAGCATTGAATGAACCGAGACTGTAATGAAACAGCATAATATTTTTGATATTGAACAATACCAATTACTTGACGGCGATTTATAGCGTTACACGGCCAACTACCACTACCCATTTTCGTTCTATTGTTGTGAAACCAATTTTCAGTATATCAAGATCAATTTGAAATTCACCTGTTTTCATGGCTGTTTATCGATGAATTTTGCTGAGCCCTATTGCAGTGAAAATGTAGCCGCACACAGAATTGTCATATTTATTAATTAAGCTAGAGTCACCAGAAAGAAAAATGATAAGGTGAAGAAAATAAATGCAAAGCGTAATTCAAATGACAGATTATTTTAAAGACAACTCCCCAAAAACAACTCGCCCTCTAGTGGCACTCTATTGTGGTTCACGTGCAGGCAACAAACCGGTTTATTTAGAAAAAGCCATTCATCTCTCGCAAGGACTGGCAGAACATGGTTTCGGGCTAGTCTATGGTGGCGCCAGTATTGGCCTGATGGGACAGGTCGCGGATGCCATGATCCAGCATGGCGGTGAAGCCGTTGGGGTGATTCCCGAATTTATGCTGGATTATGAAATTGCCCATAACCAGCTCACTGAATTACATGTGGTGACCAGCATGCATCAACGTAAGGCTATGATGGCTGAGCGGGCCTGTGCCTTTGTGGCACTACCGGGCGGACTGGGCACGTTTGAGGAAATTCTGGAAATTGCCACCTGGGGTCAGCTGAACCAGCACCAGAAACCGATGATGCTATATAACGTTAACGGTTTTTATGATGCCTTGATTATGCAGCTGGACCGTGCCGTTGAAGACGGGTTTTTGCCTCCCCAGCATCGCGCCAAACTAATTGTTTGCGAAGATGAAAATGAAATTTATAGCTCATTAACCAATTTGGGCCATCCTCAAAGATTTGTGGTTTAAAGCATTCAAAGTAAAAAAGCGAGCACTGGGCTCGCTTTTTTTATGGATTATGGCTGCTAGTTATTGACCATAATTCGTCACAAAATCATAGAACATCGGCAATGTGGTCGCCAGAATCACAGACATGGCCAGACCGAACATCAGTTTCATCGCATCTGCACTGACATTACGTGAAGTCCGATGTTTGTTGACTTCATCCAGAATCATCGACATGGCAAATTCACGACCTGCGAGTAAGCCCAGGAACACCCAAGTAGTACTCATTGGAATATTGCTCCACTCTTTGAAGATCAACAGGATAATGGCATACAGGAAGTCGATAATCGTGGCAGCACGAATATCGGTGACACCAGTTTTGGTGTCGACAATGTTCTGGATCGCCCCGCCACGTTGATACAGAATCACGCCCAGCAAGACCACGAATACCATAATCGCAAACATCAGGAATTCAAACGGCACCTGACGTGGTACATACACGAAGATGTTGGCCAGATCCTGAATCAGCCATTGGCTCCACAGAAAACCGGTAGAGACCCACTGTAAGCCCATCCAGACCTTGGAGTGCTCCTGATGACGTGTCTTGGCAAAATGGCGTGCCAGCTGCTTGACCACAAAACGATAGATGACAATCGCCACGATAAAGGCCACGGCGTAGCCCATCATTGATTTGACCATCATCGAGCCCAGGCTGGCAGGAGAGAAGATCGTCAGTACCAGGAAGGTCGTACTGACCGGAATCCCGTATCTGGTCAGTATTAACAGGAGAATAGGCGGCACAATATACAGCCAGGTAATCCCTCCTTCAGGGAAAGGAATGGTTTCTAGACGACCATATGAGGCATCACCGACTCCAGAGACATACCAGCCATAGGTCAGTACGACAATTAGAATTGAGCTGATATAAATCCACAACACCCACCAGGGACGATGTGCATTCGAAGAAATAAATGTCCCTAAGGTTTGAGGCACATCATTTCCGACAATAGAATAGGCGGCTAAACAGAAGCCGATCACCATCAAAATCTCGATTGTCATAAAAACAAACCTATACGCGAGGAGATTTCAGCATTGCTGAAAAGTTGGCCCAAGATTATGACGGTTTTATTTCATTTTCATGACAATTTTGTCATATTTTCATTTGATGAAGATGAAATTGACAGAGAAAGCTGTTTATAAACAAAAAAGTACTGCTTTAATTTTATTTTTATCGCTCTTTACAGCTATGGAGCTCCGATCTGATAAATACTCACTTTGTTATGAGTTTTACACTTATAACTGATTTATATCTTGAAAAAAAGTTCACACGTATTCACTACACCTGTGCCTTAATCTTCCTTTAAACTATTCAAAATTTTCAGTTTTCCAGAATTATGAATGCCACGCCTACGCATCAAGCCTTAGATCCCGAATTCAGACTGCTGGTCTTGTTGGTATCGATCGGATTTTTTATGCAGGGGCTGGATACCACCATTATTAATACAGCTCTGCCCGCGATTGCACATAACCTACAGGCCGATCCTTTACGCATGCACAGTGTTGTGGTGGCTTATGTCTTGTCTGTGGCAGCCTGTATTCCCTTGAGTGGCTGGCTGGCAGACCGTTTCGGCGTCAGAAATATCTATTTTGCTGCAATTATTATTTTCTCTTTGGCCTCTTTGGGCTGTGCCTGGTCAGATAGTCTGAATGAATTACTGGCTTATCGGATCTTGCAAGGAATGGGTGGCGCCTTACTGCTCCCCGTCGGCCGTTTGGCCATGCTCAAGATCATTCCCCGTACCCAGTTTCTGGCCGCCATGAGCCTAATGAGTCTGGCCGGCCTGATTGGCCCCCTGATTGGTCCAACTCTTGGGGGCTGGATGGTGGAATATCTGTCCTGGCAATGGATTTTCCTGATCAATCTGCCGATTGGCTTACTGGGAGCGCTGATTACTTTTAAGGCCATGCCGAATGTCATTGAACCGCTGGTCGCTCGCTTTGATTATTGGGGCTTTGTCTTGCTGGTTGTGGCCATGGTGGGACTCTGTCTGGGAATTGAAAATTTTGCCAGTCCACAAAATTCGCTGTGGTGGAGTCTAAGCCTGATTCTGGCCGGAATCTTGGCGGCCTTGATGTATGCCTATCATTCGCATACGCATAGCAATGCCCTGTTCCGCAGTCGGCTCTTTAAAAATAAAATTTATGCGATTGGCATTCTGGGGAATTTTTTTGCCCGTCTTGGCGGTAATTCGATTCCGTTTTTACTCCCCCTTATGTTGCAAGTCGCCTTTGGTTTTGAGCCCTTTATTACCGGTCTATTGATGATTCCAACCGTACTCGGCTCTCTGGCGTCTAAACCGATTATCCGAAAAATCATTCAGCGTTTTGGTTATCGTCGGGTTTTGCTGGTCAATACCTTATTGGTGGGTTTATGTATTGCCAGTTTTGCCCTGACCACGGCGGACACCCCGATCTGGCTGCGTGCAATTCATTTCTTTATCTTCGGCATTTTAAATTCCCTACAATTTGTATCGATGAATACCCTGACTTTAAAGGACTTAAGCCAGCAGGATGCCAGTAGCGGCAACAGTTTCCTGTCGATGATCATGATGCTGTCAATGAGTATTGGGGTGGCGCTGGCAGGCACCCTGGTCAACATGCTGAGTGCCTATTACGGCGCTGACAATCTGGTGGCTGCTTTTCATGTGTCACTGATCTGTTTAGGCTGTATCAATATTATTGCAGCTTATATTTTCTGGCATATTCCTAAAAACACCCCTGTTTAATACGATATATTAACGCCAGGCGAATGCAGCCTTTAAGCTCAGGTTTAGATACAGGTAAGAACTGAAAATGCAAAAAAATCTGGCTCTGAACAGATTCAAACAGCCGCTTTTCATCGGGCTTGGCATTCTGATCGCCGTGATGATTATCGCCATGATTTATCTTTGCCTGATTAAAGCCCCTTCTGCGCATGCAGCAGATTATCCGATCCAGGGTTTCGATGTATCACACCATCAACAAGAAATTCAATGGCAGCAGATTTCGCCGGAAAAATACCGTTTTGTCTATCTGAAAGCCACAGAAGGTGGTGACTTTAAAGATACGCGTTTTCAAGAGAACTGGCTCAAGGCGCGGGAACGCGGCTTTCTGGTCGGTGCCTATCATTTCTATCGGCTTTGTCGCGATGGCAGCATTCAGGCACAGAACTTTATCGACTCCGTCCCCAAGCAAGCCAATGCTTTACCGCCGGTGATTGATCTGGAATATGACAGCAATTGCATCAATACCTATTCCAAAGAGCAGCTTCTAAACGAAATCCAGATCATGCACGATGCCCTGCAAAAGCATTATGGCAAACAGCCAATTTTCTATATTTCTAAAGCATTTTATAATATTGTACTGGCAGGATATTTTCCCGAAGTGCCACTCTGGGTACGCGAGTATAAGGGTCTGCCCGATTTAAACAACCAGCCCAAATGGACCTTCTGGCAACATAGCAATCAGGGTAAAATTCCCGGCATTAGTACAACTGTGGATCTGAATGTGTTCTATGGCTCAGAACAGCAGTGGCTGGATTTTCTGAAAATGAATGCAATTGCAGTACCATCATCTACTCATCAGGCCAAATAAAATCGATCGTTTGAAAACAAGCGCTTTATAAAAGTAGAAAAATAAGGAAATAAAAATCTTGAAATGGATTAAAGGTATTTTACTCAGTCTGGTGATTGTTCTGCTGCTCATAGCGGGTGTGCTGGCTTATCTGCTGCAACCTTCAGGCAAGCTCAGTGACTTTCAGAACTGGCAGCCGCAAAGCAGTTCCTCTCGTTCTGGACTAAACGTTAAATTTTTCGGTGTTTCCACCCTGTTGCTGGATGATGGTCAGGATCAGATCCTGATAGATGGTTTCTTTAGCCGGCCGTCGTTGTCGCAAGTGCTTAGCGGTCCAATTCAGAGTGATAGCGTGCTATTAAGGCAGCTAATTCAAGAGCATGAACTGCACCGGGCCAAAGCCATTCTGGTCAGTCACTCGCATTATGATCATGTTCTGGATCTACCGGCTTTACTGGAAATGCTTCCTGAAACCGCTGTCATCGGTTCACCCACTAGCCTGAATATCGCCCGGGCAAATCCCAAAGTAAGTCCGCAGCAGTTACACTCCGTCACGCCTAGGCAAATACAGCACGTCAACAAATTTCAAGTAACCGCAATTCCTTCACAACATACGCCAGCCACAGCGGTAAATGATGACCTAGGCGAAGAGTTATTCCAACCTTTAGCCCTGCCGGCCAAATTTTCCGAATTTAAGGAAGGCGGCAGTTGTGATTACCTGATTGAGCATTCAGGACACAAGATTCTGGTCAAGGCCAGTACCGGATTTATCCCGGATCAATTTAAAAACCTGCAGGTCGATACGTTATTTTTGGGTATTGCCCAGCTCTCCAGACAATCCAATGACTATCAGCGGCACTATCTGGCTGAAACCCTGCAAACGCTCAAACCCAAAGTGGTCATCCCGATACATTGGGATGATTTTTTCCAGCCTTTAAGCCAGCCGCTACAATTTTTACCCCGTCTTGCCGATGACACTCCAAAAAGTTTGAATCTTCTGATTCAGGCCGCCGAGGCACAAGGAACAAAAGTCGTTCTGCTCAGCGGACCGCAACCCTATTTACTCAACTCAGCCGTCGCTTCCCAATCCGATTAAAGCCCCTTAAGATAGCGGCTATGCGCAAAATTATTCATATCGATATGGATGCGTTTTATGCCTCGGTCGAGCTGCGTGAACGTCCAGAACTCAGACACCTGCCTGTGGTGATTGCCTCGCATCATCCCCGGGCGGTGGTTGCGGCTGCCTCCTATCCGGCACGCGAATATGGTCTACGTTCTGCCATGTCGATGGGACAGGCGCGCAAGCTCTGTCCGCAGGTCATCGTAATTGAGCCGGACTTTGCCAAATACCGTCAAGTTTCTGCACAGATCCATCAAATTTTCCAGCAATATACCGCCCTGATTGAGCCTTTATCGCTAGATGAAGCCTTTCTGGATGTCACAGAAAATTTACAACAGATTCCGAGTGCTACCGAGGTCGCCATGCGGATTCGGGAGGATATTGTTCAAGTGACTGGACTGACTGCTTCTGCCGGCGTGGCACCGAATAAATTTCTGGCCAAAATTGCCTCGGACTGGCACAAACCGAATGGCATCTGTGTGATCAAGCCCTCACAGGTGCAGCGTTTTATTCAGAATCTGCCGCTGAAGAAAATTCCCGGGGTGGGTAAAGTCACCCAGGAAAAACTGAAAAGCCTGAATCTGGATACCTTGGGTGACTTACAACAGATGGATGAAGCCATCCTGATTCAGCATTTTGGTAAATATGGACGGCGGCTGTTTTTATATGCGCAAGGCATTGATGAACGACCGGTCGAAGTAGAACGGGAACGCCAGCAGATTTCCAAAGAGACCACCTTTGATGATGATCTTTATTTAAATCAGTGCCATCCCTATTGGGAAGCTTTAGTTACACAACTGTGGCAAAGCTTGCAAAAAAAACAGCTTTCAGCTCGCGGCGTTACGGTCAAATTAAAGCTCAAGAATTTTCAGGTGATGCAGCACAGTAAAAGTTTTAAGCAGCTCTTGCGCAGTCCGCAGGAATTAGCACAAGCCTTGGACTTACTATTGGATGATCTGCATATCGCGCCGCAGATGCAATTCCGGCTGATCGGTGTCGGCGTCTATCAACTCAGCGCCCCCGAGACTGAAACCCAATTATTACTGCTCTAAACGACTTTTGTTCATGTTTTGAACATCAGTTTAAAAATACAGCAACTTTATTTTTATATTTTGATTTTTTAGAGTACTCTATCTGCGCAATGCATTATCCATGTATATGCTGAGATGCTGAAAATCACCTTTACTTTCAGCATGCTGTCCTGTGATTGGCGTGACGATCAAATCCGAATATTACAGGGCAACTCTGATGTAACTCATGGAATCCCCTCCTGCATGCCTTCTGTAAATTCTTCTGTTATTCAAGAACAACGCGCACGTAAAGCTGCGCTATCTAGTTTTGTTGGTGCTGTTGTCGATTGGTATGATTTTCTCCTTTACGGCATTGTTGCAGCCTTAATTTTTAAAGATCAGTTTTTCCCCAGTATTGGCGAGAACATGGGCACCCTGGCGGCACTAGCCACCTTTGGGGTCGGCTTCCTGTTTCGTCCTTTAGGCGGTGTGGTATTTGGTCACTTTGGTGACAAGCTCGGCCGCAAAAAAATGCTGGTACTCACTGTAATCCTGATGGGAATTTCCACGGTCGGGATTGGCCTGCTGCCAAATTTTGAAGCGATTGGCTGGTGGGCACCGGTACTGCTGGTGTTTTGTCGAGCCTTGCAAGGCTTTGCCGTGGGTGGTGAATGGGGCGGTGCAGCCCTCATGGCCGTAGAAAATGCGCCAAAAGGAAAAAAAGCCTTTTACAGCAGTGGGGTTCAGGTCGGCTACGGCGTTGGTCTGGTTCTGGCGACCGGTGCAGTATCACTTATTCTTGCGACACTGGGTGAAGAAGCCTTTGCCGAGTGGGCATGGCGTATTCCCTTTTTAGCCAGTATCGTGTTGATCGGCATTGCCATGTGGATTCGCCGTGATCAGGATGAATCACAAGAATTTGTAGAAAAGGTGGTGAAAGCAGACCATCAACCAGAAAAGCTGCCGATCTTGCAGGCGATTAGCAAACATCCAAAAGCTTTCTTTTATATTATTGCCTTACGCTTGACAGAGTTGCTGACCATGTATCTGGTTACCAACTTTGCCCTGAACTATTCGACTAGCAATCTGGGCATGGACAAACAGTTCTTCCTGAATATCACCCTGATGGTCGGGGCAATCAGCTGTTTCAGTATTCCATTTTTTGCCTGGCTGGCAGATAAATTTAATCATCAGAAAATGTGCGTCTGGGGCGGTTTGATTGGTGCACTCTCAGCCTTCCCATTCTTTATGGCGCTCGATGCACAAAACACCTGGATGATTATTGTTGGCGCAATTTTACTGGCGAACGTCGCACACGATATGGTAGTTAGTGTCCATCAACCGATTTTCACCTCACTGTTTGGCACAGAATACCGCTACAGCGGTGCCGGAGTTGGCTATCAGGTGGCGAGTATCATTGGTGGTGGTTTTACCCCATTTATTGCAGCAGCACTGGTGATTTGGGCGGATGGTTCATGGCATTATGTAGCCCTCTATCTGGCAGTGGGTTGCTTGCTGACTGCACTGGTCGCAGCCCTGATGCCCAAAACGCAGGATGAATAATATGACAGTGGAACGCTTACATATCTCGAAACGCTTTTCAGAAATTGCCATTGCGGGCAATCTGGTACATCTTGCCGGGCAACTGGCCACAGATGTTGAGCTGGATATCAAAGGTCAAACCCAACAAACTTTAGATATTATCGACCAGTTTCTGGCAGATGCCGGTACAGACAAAAGTCACATCATGTCAGTCACTATTTATCTCAAGGACATTGAGCGTGACTATGCAGCTTTTAATGAAGTCTGGGATGCCTGGGTCGCTGATATCGAAGCGCTGCCTCGTACCTGTGTAGAAGCAAAACTCTATGATCCACGGGTATTGGTCGAACTGACCGTCGTGGCGGTTAAGCCGGAATAATGTTTCAAGATCGATATTCATAAAAAAAGCATGCTTCTGGCATGCTTTTTTGTTTTAACCGACTGCTTTGATTTTACTGCGCTTTAAATCTGAATATAAATAATACTTTTTCAGATCATTGCTGACCGTATATTTGGGCATTTTCTTCATTTGCGCTTGCTCCTGCAGAAAATCTTGCCGCAACTGGTAATATTCCGGCACATCATCGTAGCGAATCACCCGATAACCGGCCATACTCAACAAGGCATCCTGAAAACCCGTCTGCTGTGGACGCTTCAAGATTAAAGGATCATCCACAGCCACAATGGCTATAATCTGATGCTGTTGATCCATAATCACAAAATCTGCAGTCAGGTTGCGATATTTATGTCGCGTCCGGTTAAATTTGGTGGTCATTAAGGCATCATAGGACACATGGGCCAAAACAATATATTCAGGTAATACTTCCTTCAAGCGCGTGAAGGTCAATTGCTCATTCAGGTTAAAAATAGCACGCTGCTTTAACGCGCTGTCTTGTGGTTTGGAATTATTTCCGAGCGTTTTCCATGCCATGAGCACGACACAGAAGAGCAGGAAACTCCCAATCATAATATAGGTGGTCATGCCTCAATCCTTGCATTCTTATCATCATTTTTGTTTTATTGTGGTGCAGTATAAACTCACACTTTATTTTAAATAGGTCTTACAACTAATCTGCTTAGATACCCATACAACCGGTATCAAAACCTGATTCTGCGTTACCTAAAATGACATCTTTCCCTATGTCAATGAAAGTGGATTTAAGGTACTGATAATGCACTCTAAAACATCCCTAGAATTGATCGCAATACAAATCTGCCCAACTGTAGAACAATTCCGATAAAGTGTTATTTTTATATCACTTTTAAGCCAGACTTAATGTAAATAATACATCCTTTTACATTTTTCAGTCCTCGTTTCAAGCTACGTTACTTTACCTAAGTGCTAAAAAAAGACACCGAAGTGTCTTTTCTATTAACTCAATTATGCACGTGATTTAGGCTTTGCTTTCGGCTTTGATCCACCAAATGGTTTTTTGGCATCCCCTGTTTCACGCGGCGGTAGGCCTGTGTGCTGGGTCAGGATTTGACCACGCTCAGGACGCTTCTTGGTATTTGAAGGACGGGACTGAGCTTGTGCAGCCTTGCCACGATTTCCCTGCTCACCGGTACGTTTCTGCGAATCACCCGCCACTGTCGAGTTTTTCTTGCGCGCAGACTGGTATTGACCTTCTGCACTGCCAGCAGGCTGATAAGTCGGAATCAAATGCTGTTTGGAGTTACCAATCAAATCCTGACGACCCATTTCTCTCAGAGCTTCACGCAACAACGGCCAGTTGTTTGAATCATGGTAACGCAAGAAAGCTTTGTGCAGACGACGACGTTTATCACCTTTGACAATATCTACTTGCTCAGTATAACGTGCCACTTTGGCAAGCGGGTTTTTACCGGTGTAATACATGGTGGTAGCCGTTGCCATCGGTGATGGATAAAAGGTCTGTACTTGGTCAGCACGGAAACCGTTCTTCTTCAACCAAATCGCAAGATTCATCATGTCGTAATCGGTAGTCCCCGGATGCGCTGCGATGAAATAAGGAATCAGATACTGTTCCTTGCCGGCTTCCTTACTATAACGTTCAAACATCTGTTTGAAACGATCATAGGTTCCGATTCCCGGCTTCATCATTTTATTGAGTGGGCCTTTTTCGGTATGTTCCGGTGCAATTTTTAAATAACCACCGACGTGATGGGTTACCAATTCTTTGACATATTCAGGGTTTAAAACCGCTAAGTCATAACGTAAACCAGAACCAATCAAGATCTTCTTAATACCCGGTAATGAACGTGCTTTACGGTATAACTGGGTCAATGGTGCATGATCGGTATGCAGGTTCTGACAAACGCCCGGGAAGACACACGACGGTTTACGGCAGTTCTTTTCAATCTCTGGATCTTTACAGGCCAGACGGTACATGTTGGCTGTCGGGCCACCTAGGTCTGAAATAATCCCGGTAAAGCCCGGCGCCGTATCACGGATTTTTTCCACTTCACGCAGAATTGACTCTTCAGAACGGTTCTGGATAATACGACCCTCATGTTCTGTAATCGAACAGAAGGTACAGCCACCAAAACAGCCACGCATGATGTTCACAGAGAACTTGATCATGTCAAACGCTGGAAAACGCGCTTCACCATAAGCAGGATGTGGCAAACGTGCATAAGGCAGGTCAAACACATAGTCCATTTCTTCCGTGGTCAACGGAATTGGTGGCGCATTTAGCCAGACATCACGTTCACCATGCTTTTGTACCATGGCACGGGCATTGCCCGGATTGGTTTCTAAATGCAAAATTCGGTTGGCATGGGCATAAAGCACCGGATCTGCAGCCACTTCTTCAAATGCAGGCAAGCGAATTACGGCCAGTTCACGCGGTGGTAATTTATGTTTAATTGCTTTTGAAGCGGGTTGTAATTGCACGATTTGCGTATCAGGATCTAGCTCATCGCCGGCCCGCACAATCGGATTGGCGACAGGCTCTTTCTGGAAACCTTGATATTGAGTCAGACTATCTTTGTCTTTTTCAATTTCACAACCTTCCAGATCTTCAGTCATCACATAAGGGTTAATGATTGGATCGACACGGCCAATCGCATCAACATCATTCGAGGCAATTTCGACAAACTTTGCTTTCGATGCACGGTTATGTTTATTGACAATGAACGCAGTACCGCGAACATCGGTAATCTCGTGAATTTTTTCGCCACGCGCCAGACGATGCATAATTTCGGTAATTGAGCGTTCGCCATTGCCGTACATCAAAAGATCGGCTTTTGAGTCCATCAACACTGAACGACGGACTTTATCTGACCAGTAATCATAATGTGCAATACGACGCAGAGAAGCTTCAATTCCACCTAATAATACAGGCACATCTGGATATGCTTCACGGACACGCTGACAATATACCGTTGCTGCACGGTCTGGACGTTTATTTGGCTGATTATCTGGGGAATAGGCATCATCCGAGCGGATTTTACGGTCGGCGGTATAACGGTTGATCATGGAATCCATGTTCCCTGCCGTTACCCCCCAAGCAATATTCGGTTTACCCAGAACGCGGAACGCATCCACGTTGGTCCAGTCTGGCTGTGCAATAATACCGACACGAAAGCCTTGGGCTTCTAATACCCGGCCAATAATACCTGAACAGAAAGACGGGTGATCAATATAGGCATCGCCACAGACCAGAATAAAGTCACAGCTGTCCCAGCCGAGTTGATCCATTTCCTCGCGTGACATCGGCAAAAAAGGCGCAGGGTCAAAACAAGACGCCCAATATTTGTCGTAATCAAACAACGCTTTTGGCGCAGTCTGCATGGTATAAGCAGTAGACATGGCTAGCAATTCTCGGCTGGCAGATGATAGGAGATCTAAAATAAGATCAAAGATGAAAGCCGATCATTTTACCATGAATTAGACCCAGCTTGCTTGATTATAATTTATACAAAATCAGGAACTAAGCGAATCAAAACTTGGGCATCATCAGAATTGAAAGCAAAATGATCCGCAAGATAAATGCACAGGGTTTATTTTATAGAGAAAAATCTAAATACGATGTTCTAATCTGAGCGGAGCTTGAAACTGAATGCCAGACCACTCAACAACAGTAGCGCAATAAATACAGTTAATCCACTCCAACCATAATTTTCCCAGACCAGTCCACTCGAACTGCCCAACACACTGGAACCGAGGTAATAACAGAATAAATATAGCGAAGAACCGACTGCCCGATATTGTAGCGACTGGATCGACACCCAGCTACTTGCAGTAGAGTGCGCCGCAAAAAATGAAAAAGTGAAGATTAGTAATCCGATAAAGACCAGAGCCAGCTGGTTGAGCAGCATGAGCGTTAATCCAAGGAGCATCATCAGCATCATGACGACCAATGTCTTGAATTTACCGTAATGCCGACCCCAATGTGCTGCTCGGGGGGAGCTATAAATACCAGCCAAATATGTCACCGAAATTAAACCAATCCAGGCCTGTGATAATTCAAAAGGTGCCTGAAGCAAACGATAGCTGAGATAGTTAAATATCGAGACAAAACAGCCCATCAGGATAAAACCTTGCAGAAATAAAATCTGAAGTTTCGGATCGGCCAGATTATGCATGAATGAGTTTTTGAATCGATTAAACTTGATCGGATAAGCCTTAAAATGTTGCGATACCGGCAACAGATAATAAAATAATCCTGCAATACAGATATTTAAAATACCAATTATCAGAGTAGCAGATTGCCAGGAGATAAAATCCACCAGAACTCCGGCAATTAAACGCCCGCCCATACCGCCAATTGCTGTGCCAGAAATATATAAGCCCATAGCAAAACCGATATCTTTTTCGGCAATTTCTTCCCCGATATAAGTCATGGCCACTGCCGCCACACCACTGACACAGAGACCAATTAAGATCCGAATCAATAAAAATACCGACCAAAGAGATAGTATCGAACTGAGCATTAACAAAATTGCAATCAGTGCCAGGGAGCAGACCATCACCGGTTTACGTCCGAAACGGTCTGAAATCAGTCCGGTAAATAGCAAACCAATGGCTAAGGCAAGAGTAGAAAGTGATAAGGGAAAACTACTTTGAGTCGGACTGACCTGAAAATAATCTGCCAAAATGGGCATCATCGGCTGTAGGCAATACAAAGATGAGAAAATGGCAAAGCCGGCAAGAAATAAGGAAAAAAGTACTGCTTTAAATGCGGTAGTACCATATTCAATATGGCTAGAAGATGAATTTGAGGACATATCCGCTCCTTAGATAGATCCAGTATACGCCTTTCGCTCATTTTTTCTGTGGAGATTTCATCTGAGTGATCACCTAAGCCTTTCTTCACGCACAAAAAAACACCCCCAACTGTTAAGTTGGGGGTGTTTCGAATAATGAGCTGGCGATGACTTACTCTCACATGGGTAACCCCACACTACCATCAGCGCAAAGAGGTTTCACTTCTGAGTTCGGG
>NZ_VPAQ01000016.1:0-78294 GCF_013419135.1 Acinetobacter sp. YH12100
AGTAGGTTTGATTTCGACCTTGCTTGCCTTGTGATTGTGCATACCACTGAGTCTTTGGATCAAACCAAATGGAAATATTACCTCGGTTAATTAAGGCTCGGTTATAGGATGACCAATTGGTTGTACGATAGATTTTAGAGGCAGACTTATTCATTTTGAAATTATATTGCTGAATAAGCTTTTGATGCTAGGTTTGTGCAACAAAGCCCATCAGATGCCAAACTGACCACATCGATCCCCGCTGTCCAATCTGCTGAGCTTGCCTGCTGTTGTTGCTGTTCTTGTTGCTTAAGCTGTTCCGCCTGTTGAACATTTTGAATCACGTCATTCTGTTCTTTTTCTAATTGTGGTTCAGATGAAGTCATCATTTTTCCTTTTTATTTTATAACCATTTTTTCAATATATAAAAAAAGCCTTTCGACTGAAATAATGCCAGTCAGTTAAGAAATTGACTGGCATTTTCTTGGATATTTTTGTGCTTTAATTTTCACTACTCGCGGACATTGCCTTTGCCTTTGCCTTTTTTCAGGTAATACAAATATTTTAGATTGTTCAAATAATTGTGCTAAATGTTTGGGTAGGTTTCCTGCTGATTCCAAAGGTGTGTGCCTTAAGATATTGATAATACTCATGGATGCAATATGGAAACTGATCCTTAAAGGACTCACCTTTGCATGTTCAGCGATAAACCTCATCTGTCTTCTTAAGATATTATAAGCAATAAATACCCCCACAATTCTTGATAGACTAAATCAGGTTGTTTGCTTCTTAAAATCCTTGCATCCTGTAAATCACTTTTAATTTCCCGATAACACATTTCTATTTCCCAACGCTGGATATAAAGCATTGCAAGGTCTTTGAATGGATAAACTTTAGAATCTGTTAATGATGTAATGTAACGTCTTATTTTTCCTGCGTATTCAACTTCAATTAAACGTGCTTCCCAATAGTCACCCAATGACGGATTTATCTTTTTTGCTCTTGCTGAAACAGGCATTTTGATCTGAAAGTCATTGGCCGCATTATGATGAATCACTTCATAACGCAGATTGTCCTTTGCTCGCATCAACCAATGACTCTCTTCTGCCTGAGATTGCCAGCTCACTAAAAAATCAGCAGAGAAGTAAGCACGATCAAATAGGGTAATACTGCGAACTGGTGCTTTTAATTAACTGGCTAAGGTTAATTCACATTGATCCATACTGCCCATTTTGGCATCAATCATTTCATGCGTATTGGTATTCACCAGGCAAGTCGCTCTGACTTGTGGGTAAGGTGCAGCTGCTGTTTTGCCTTTGGATGAACCAAAGTACTTAAAGTTTTCTTCTGTATGAGGCATAGACCAAACCACACCATCTACAGCACAAACGCATAGACCGTGAAAGTTGCTATATTGTTGTTGTGAGTCTTTAAACCATGCTTGACTTAATGTCGAAAATAAAGCACTCATGGGTTCTAATCCTAAGCGCTGTCTTGCTTGTACGGATGCACTCGGTACACAGTATTCTGCCGTACCGAAAACAAGTTGCAATTGTTGAACCACATACCAAATCGGCTGATTTCGAAATAGAGCAAGTCCGATTACCAGCCAAACAACATGTTCAGCAGGCAGTTTTCTTTTTCAAATTGATGCTTTACCTGTTTGGTTTAAGCAATCTTCAATCCAGTTTAAATCAATCAATTCACTGAATTGTGAAAGGGAAGGTAGGGTTTGTTTTAATGTTAAATCTAGATTCTGAGATAAATTCATAAAAAAAGAGCGTATTTACATACGCTCTTTTTACAGCATTTTAACTTTTTTTGCTTAACTGACTGGCATTATTTCGACTGAAAGGCTTTTTGTCATTCAAACCATATTAAAGCGTTGCCAAAATATCTTTTAAAGTCTGACGCATATTCTTAGACTGGGTAATAGGACGGCCAATCACCAAATGAGTCGAGCCGTCCAGCATCGCCTGTTTCGGTGTCACAATACGCTTCTGATCATCGGCATTTGAGCCTTCAGGACGAATACCGGGTGTTACCAAAGCAAAGTCTTGGCCTAATGTTTCACGTAACATTTTTGCTTCTTGAGCTGAACACACCACCCCGTCCAGGCCACTGTTTTTGGTCAGTTGAGCCAGACGCTTGACATGCTCATTTGGCTCAATATCCAGACCAATATCTTTGAGGTCTTCACGACCCATTGAAGTCAGCACTGTCACAGCAATGAGTTGAGTTTTATAGTTGCCTGCTTGTAAACGCTCCACACAGGTTTCCATCATTTTTCGGCCACCAGATGCATGTACATTCACCATCCATACACCCAAATCAGCTGCCGCGCAGACTGCCTGTGCAGTCGTATTTGGAATATCATGAAATTTCAGATCCAGAAATACATCAAAACCTTTGTCTTGAAGTGCTCTGACAATGATTGGACCTTCATGGGTAAATAACTCTTTGCCCACTTTTAGTCGACACAAGGCAGGATCTAGCTGTTCTGCAATGGCTAAGGCATCAAATTGGCTTTTGGCATCTAGTGCAACAATGATACTCAAGAGATTATCCCTTCAAATAGGCAAAAAATAAGCCCATTATAATGGGCTTTGATTTTCATTGGTAATATCTAATACAGTTTTTTCATGCCGGGTATGGGCTGCTGCTTCAGCGGCCATTAACTTGGCTGTATTCAACTGTTCCTTACGCAGATGTTCAATGTCTTTACGTAATCGCTTGATTTCCCAATTGGTCTGGAAAACCCGGAAGATTTGAACGCCCAATAACAGGCCTAACACGACGCCTAGAGATAGGGTAAGGAGCAGCAATAATCCTAGACGCATTGCAGGAACTTGAGTAAATAACAAGTCCACGGACAATTCGGTACCATTTTGCAAAACCAAAGCCAATGAATAGCCAAACAGCACCAATAAAAGAACGACCAGAACGTAACGCATGAACACCCCGTAAATATTTACAATTATTTATTTGCAGATTCGTTTACAGCATCACGAAGGGCCTTACCTGGCTTAAAGTGCGGAACTGCTTTTGCAGCCACTTCTACAGATTTACCAGTTTTAGGGTTACGACCCACGCGTGGCTCACGATGATGCAATGCAAAACTACCAAATCCGCGAATCTCGATACGATTGTCAGATGATAAAGCTTCTATCATTTGATCAATCATAATTTTAACCGCTTCTTCCACTAAAGGCTCGGCCAAATGCGGATTTTTTAATGCAATGCGCTCTATTAAGTCAGACTTATTAAGTGCTTCAGTAGTCATCTGCGACCTCTTTAATTATCAAGCTACTTGGGATCTATTTCCCGATAATAACCTGTTTAAATACAAAACGGTAGCGCAATAATTAAATACTACGCTACCGTTTACAGTATTTGTATAAAAAGTATTAGTTAACTTACATTAACAATACAATTCAAACGTCTACTTAGTTGCCCATTTGAGCTTTGATCAGGTCACCAATCGTCTTAGGACCATTGTCTTGACCAGCAGCTGGCGCTGTTTTCAAGTTAGCAACTGCTTCTTTCTCTTCAGCTTCGTCTTTCGCTTTGATAGACAAGTTGATTGCGCGAGATTTACGATCAACGTTGATGATCTTCGCTTCTACTTCTTGACCAACTTCAAGGAACTTAGTTGCATCTTCAACGCGATCGCGGTTGATTTCAGATGCTTTCAGAGTCGCTTCAACTTCGTCAGCTAACTTAACAGTCGCGCCTTTCGCATCAACTGCAGTTACAGTACCTTTAACCAACGCACCGCGTTCGTTAGCAGCAAGGAAGTCATTGAACGGATCGTTGTTCATTTGCTTGATGCCAAGGCTGATACGGTTGCCTTCAGCGTCTACAGAAAGGATAACCGCTTCAACAGTGTCGCCTTTCTTGTAACGACGAATCGCTTCTTCGCCTTGTTCGTTCCAAGAAATATCAGACAAGTGAACTAGACCGTCGATACCGCCTGGTAAACCGATGAAGATACCAAAGTCAGTGATAGATTTGATCGTACCAGAAACTTTTTCGCCTTTGTCGTGGTCTTTAGCAAACTCTTCCCATGGGTTAGCACGAGTTTGTTTGATACCAAGAGAAATACGACGACGCTCTTCATCAACTTCAAGAACCATAACATCAACTTCATCACCGATCTGAACAACTTTAGATGGGTGGATGTTTTTGTTCGTGTGATCCATTTCTGAAACGTGTACTAAACCTTCAACGCCTTCAGCGATTTCAGCGAAACAACCGTAGTCAGTCAGGTTAGTTACGCGCGCTTTAACGATTGAACCTTTAGGGTAACGGTTCATGATCGCTAACCATGGATCTTCGCCAAGTTGTTTAAGACCTAGAGAAACACGGTTACGCTCGCGGTCGAACTTAAGTACTTTAACAGTAACTTCTTGACCCACTTCAACAACTTCTGAAGGATGCTTGATGCGTTTCCAAGCCATATCAGTGATGTGAAGAAGACCGTCAATACCGCCAAGGTCAACGAATGCGCCGTAGTCAGTAAGGTTTTTGATTGTACCAGTAACAGTTTGACCTTCTTCAAGCTGAGCAAGAAGAGCTTCACGGTCAGCTGAAGATTCAGCTTCCATAACAGCACGACGTGAAACAACAACGTTGTTACGTTTAGCGTCAAGTTTGATTACTTTAAATTCTAACTCTTTGCCTTCTAGGTGAGTCGTATCACGAATAGGACGAGTATCAACTAAAGAACCTGGAAGGAACGCACGTACTGGACCGATGTCAACAGTGAAACCGCCTTTAACTTTACCAGAGATAACACCAGTAACGATTTCGCCGTCTTCAAAGATTTTTTCAAGTTTAGTCCAAGTCTCAGCGCGTTTAGCTTTTTCGCGAGAAAGAACAGTTTGACCCATACCGTTGTCAAGCGCTTCAACAACTACGTCTACAGTGTCGCCAACTTGAACTTCAAGTTCGCGCTGTTCATTTAAGAACTCAGCACGGTCAACAACGCCTTCAGATTTAAGGCCAGTGTCAACAGTTACCCAATCAGAGTCAATGCTTACTACAACGCCCTGGATAACTGCACCCTTTTCAACGTTGAGGTTTAATTCACTTGCTTCAAAGAGGGCTGCAAAAGATTCGGTCATGATATTTCCGATAAAGTCAGCGGTCTTGGATCAGACAAGGCCGGTTTAATTAAGCATCTACATAGTCCATATAAAACTGATCAAGCTATGCGTTTGCTGATAAAATCAGGTTAATTGGCTAACTGCTGGTCCACATAAGTGGTCATCAACTGGAATACCTCATCAATGTTCAAATTTGAACTATCGATAATGTAAGCATCATCGGCAGGCTTGAGTGGAGCGACAGTGCGTTCCATATCTCGTTTATCACGCGCGATGATATTAGCTAAAATATCGTTTATTTTAACATCCAGCCCCATACCCTGCAACTGCTTTACACGTCTTTGCGCGCGCGATTCAGCCGATGCAGTCAAATATATTTTAGCCTGAGCTTGCGGGAAGATACTTGTGGCCATATCGCGGCCATCTGCCACCAAACCAGGTGCCTGTGCAAAAGCATGTTGACGTGAAACCATTGCCGTTCTAAGCTCAGGAATTGCAGCAACTTTTGAAGCAAATTCTCCGACGCGTTCAGTTCGAATAGTCTGGGAAACATCTTCGCCATCCAAGTACACCTGCACCCCGGTTTCGCTACTGACAAACTGGATATCCAGATTTGTTGCGATTTGTACGCATTCTGGCAACTTAATGTCCATTGAATCCAGTAAATCATGGTGATGCAATGACAAACCCAAAAGCCGGTAGAGCGCGCCAGAATCCAATAAGTGAAACTGATAATGTGCAGCCAGTTTTGCTGCCAACGTACCTTTGCCAGACCCACTTGGACCATCAATGGTAATAATTTGAACTGTCATTGCTTTCCCGTTGTTGTTTAAACAGATTTTGCGAGTTTCATCAGGCCTAGTTTAATCGCTGCCTGTAACTGTGCAAGAATTAATTTACTCACAAAAGGCGCACGCGCCTGTAATTCAATCGTATAGGTGACCAGGGTTTTATCATCGGCCAGCGCTTCAAATTCGATAATCCCCAGATGATGCTTGATCAATGGATTTTTAATAATCTGATATTCAATACGAGCATTCGGCTCAAACAATGTAATCTGTTCTTTCAGCGGCTTGAGCGGCCCCACCCCCATAGCACGCACCGAACCTAGTCCATCCGGATGTTCAGCATCTGCAGAATCCTTGATTCGTTCAACCTGCATCGGCGCAAAGGCAATATTATAGGTGGCATGCTTAGACATTAAATCAAAGACTTCATCAATCGATGCCGGAAATTCTTTTTTTACTTGAATGCTATGCATTATTTTTCCTGAAATTATAGATTCGAAACTAAGGAATTTTAACGATAAAGTAGATTTATTTCTGCGTATTTAATAATTTTTCTTGTAACCTGAGTTGCCGCTTCTGCTCACGACGCAACTTGAAAAATGCACTAAGCTGTTCGGAGCATTGCTGCTGCATGCAGCCTGCTTCAAAGGAAAATACATGATTATAATAGCCCGTTTCAAATAATTGACGTGCACTGACCAGTGAACCCGCTTTCGCTTCAAATGCGCCAAATACTACCCGTGAAACCCGTGAATGCACCAAAGCACCGACACACATGGTGCACGGCTCAAGGGTTACATACAGCACTGCATCGTCAGGTAGTCGATAATTCTGGATATTTTGACAGGCATCACGCAGCGCCACAATCTCGGCATGCGCGGTCGGATCATTTAAGGAAATCGGCGCATTAAAGCCCTGACCAATGATCTGATGCTGACTAACAATAATCGCACCCACCGGAATTTCGCCCTGTGCGGCAGCAAGTGCAGCCTGCGCATAGGCAAGCTGCATCCAGTATTCATCGCTCAGTTGTGTTTCGGACATGTAAGACTTAAATCACACCATACTGTTTTAGCAAGGCATCCCAGCTTTCAATATTGGTCACCGGAGGGTTTGCAGACAAAATACCTTTTAAGCTCATATCTGCACCCTTTTTCCATGCAGGAGAAAGGTCTTTATCCACCAGACGCGCGCGTACCCCCTCAACGAAATCATGATGACGGATTTTCCAGTCAGAAATCTGGGTTTCCAGTTCAAAAATTTCATTCCAGGAATGTACCTGTTTACCCCATTGCCAGAGCAACCAGGTCAATGCAGCTGTAGTTGGTGAACCTTTTTGCAGATTTTCACTGGCTTGACGCAACCAGTCACTGCGCGCATCACTGAGACCGATAATCGATTCATAATCATGCTCGAAGTTGACACCACGACAAACACTATGAATCACATCCAGAGAGTTTTGCAGTGGTCCTGGCCCTACCGGACGATGCATACTATTTAAAGTGTCATCAATGGCACGGAAGTCACCTGCAGGATAATGATCCCAGTCGATATTAATCACTTTATCTAAAACTGAATCACGCTGTGCATCACAAATATGTGTTGCCCAGCCAATCCCATAAGCGCCTGCAGCGGTCATGATTGAACCGGTCAAGCCGGTAAATAAACCAATCGCGCCCCGATCGGCCAGGAAACGGGTTGCACCCACATCGGGATATAAACCGATATTGATTTCAGGCATCGCCAAACGCGAATACGGCGTCACTAAACGGAAAGGTGCCGCCATAAACAGACCAAGGCCCCCACCCATCACATAACCTTCACCCCAGACCAAAACCGGTTTGGCATAATTATGCAATAACAGATCCAGCGCATATTCCTGTTCAAAAAACTTATTGGCAGCCGCCACTTCATCGTTAATGACCAGTTGACGTAATTTACGCACATCGCCGCCGGCACAGAATGCTTTCGGTGTGGTTGAATCTAACCAGATCGCTTTTACGCTGTCATCCGTATGAAAATCCTGAAATACTTCCAAAAGTGCAGAAGCAATCGATTCATCCAGAGCATGCAAAGACTTTGGACGATTTAAACGAACGATACGCCAGCCATTATGCGCTTCTTCAACGATCAAATCCGGATGATAAGTTTTATTAAGGGGAGAATATGTCATGCGTCCAGCTGCCAATCTATAGGCTCAATGCCATGTTGTTTGAGATAGTTATTCGATTTTGAAAATACTTTACAACCAAAAAAACCACCACGGTTTGCGGCCAAAGGCGATGGATGTGCGGCCTTTAACACAAGATGCTTGTCCTGATTGATGCGCTGTCCTTTACGCTGTGCGTATGCGCCCCAAAGAATAAAGACAATATGTTCACGCTGCTCATTTAAAATATCAATGACGTGATCGGTGAATTCTTCCCAACCGCGCTTTTGATGCGAGGTCGGCTGACCTGCTTCTACGGTCAGTACTGCATTTAACAGAAGCACACCCTGTTCTGCCCAATGCGTCAAGTCACCATGCTTTGGTCGTTCAACCCCGACATCCGCATGTAACTCGTGGAAAATATTACGCAAAGATGGCGGCAATGCAACCCCTTTTTGCACCGAAAAGCTTAATCCATGCGCCTGATTCGGGCCATGATAAGGATCTTGCCCTAAAATGACTACTTTAACCCGATCGAGCGGCGTGGTATTCAAGGCATTAAAAATCAGATGATTGGGAGGATAAATTGTTTTATCTGCTTTTTTTTCTTCAACCAGAAAAGCTTTTAATTCGTCCATTTTCGGACTGAGTAAAAACTCACTCAATCCATATTTCCAGCTTTCATCCAACTGAACCTTATTCAGTTTGGCCAGTTGCTGTTCATTTAAAGACATTCTTCAATCCTAAATCTATGTCAATGGATTTCAAGTCACGCAGACTTTAAATCTGTACCTGTAAATCTACAGTCGGGTTATGAAATGCTGTGCCCTGTTTCAGCTTGTTCAACATGTCCGGATCGGTCCATTCAGCTTGCACCTGTTCAGAAAACTCAATTTGATCCAGACTCAGAATGCCCATCTGTTCATTTTGAATATCTTCTAAAAAGCTTTGTGCATAACCGGTATCGGTTTCATGCATAATCACAGAATAGACTTCGACATCACCTTCGCCATTTTGAGTCACGGTCGATGCCAGCACTTGTTGCGCCAGAAAGAAAAAGATACGTGAAAACTGCTCTGCCGATGGTGATACCGGTAACGACACCCACCGCGCACTGAAAGTTTTGCAAGCCTGAATATATTCCGGGTCGTCATTTTGCCAGAAACAGATCGCATGATCGAAAGAATCAAAGAAATCCTTAATCACACCTTTAAGCAGACCAAAGTCATAGACCATTTGCCCATGATCTAACTTCGAGGCTTTTAACAGTAGCTCGACTTTATAACTATGGCCATGGATTGAACGCTTACAGCGATCTGACGTGCAGTTACGCACAATATGAGCATTCTCAAACTTAAATAACTTACGAATTAACATATGCCGTAATGTCGTCAAAAAATAGGTGAATTGATTTTGATTATAAAGCAAAACTACAGCTTTGAGGATTAATTTTGCTGTTCAGCCTGATAGGGAAAAGGGATCAAGCTGCTGTTCAGATTTAGACTAACGGTATAACTGAATAAGCCCTGACTAAAAGGGTTCCATACTGCGATAAGCCACATATACCTGTTTGTCCTGACGAACCAGATCACTACTGAACTGGCGCTTGCGTTCACTCAAGACCACTTCGATCTGAGCTTTAAAATAATTGGATTGCACTCCGAGCAGGCTATTAAACAGATTACGCTTGGCAGCATCGACTTGCGCAAACGGTTCGAGTGACCATAACTCAGACACATTAGAAAAGTGTTCCAAATTGGCCTGTCGCTGATCCAGCAATTGCTGTACCGCATTCACATCCAGTTTTTCATCCATACTGGCTAAAAGAAAAGCAGATGCTGTATTAATATTGACCGGACTTTCCTGCATCGGTGCAGCACTCAGATAAGGTGCTATCAGTTTGTACTTATTTTCTTCAAAACCACGTACCAGCTTTAATTCCTCTACGCTATGAAATTTTGCATTCGGTGGTAAAGCGGCATTCGGTAAGCCTTGATAATAATTAGATTCGGCACCCATACCTCCACTCACCAGCTCGTTTTCATCCTGCCAGTCAATTACGGCTTCACTGAGCTGCGCTGGCAAACCTGCACGTTTTAAAATCAGCTCGAACCATGCTTTGGCATTTTCATTGACGCTATCTTCAGCAGTGATCAGGCTATTTAAATTAAACTTGCCCGATTCATCCTGGATGATTCCGGAAACATAGCCGTCATCGACCGGAAAAGCCGGCATCGGCTGCGCCCAGGTTTCCTGTAGATGATCAACCTCTGCGGCATTTTCAGCATCATCCACCAGTAATTCAGAAAAAAAGGCTTCGGCACTTTTGGCATACATCAGCGACTGATTTTGCCGCATCAGATAGGCGGTACTTTCAGCAGTAGCAGCCTGACGCTGGGCAATCGTGGCTGCCAGAATAGTCGCCAATGCCACCATCACCAGAATGGTAATCAGTGCAATGCCCTGCTGCTGCTTCAGCCTCTGTTTATTCATTTTCATTTTTTATGATTCTTAGCCGGGTTGACCTGTATTCTGATTATCAAGCAAAAAGTCCGTATTTAATAAACTAAACAGCCACTCATAGCTGACGCCATTCACGGTTAAATTGATTTTAATGCCTTTGGGCAAGCGCTGTTTCTGCTCTAGCTGATTTAAATCCATAGAAGAATCAGGCCACTGTGTGAGTTCATTTGGATTCAGCACCACAACCTGAAATTGCTCAACGTCCGATAATAAAATACTGGATTCAGGTTGATCACGACCGGTCTGATTCAGGTTGCGATATTTCAGTCGATACAGTTTTTGTTCATCGGCCCGATACTGATATTCAATGCGTTCATCTGGCGAAATACCCTCCTCCAGAGGATCAGTCACGCCAGTTTTACTAAAATTAAAACGGCCATTTTGCAAAACCAGAGCCGGTTGAATATCACTATTGATATTGGCCGTTAAAGGGACTGCCTGTACCGTATCCCGTAAAATTTGCTGATAGGTTTCCTGTAGCTGACCTAGACGCTGTTCATGTACTGCATTTTGATCTTTGGTTTTGACAATATAATCAAAAACTTTCCAGCCCAAAGCAGACAGTACCGCAAAGATTGCAATGGCAACCAATAATTCGACCAGGGTAAATCCTTTAGGCTTCATGGCGTATTGTTCATGCGATGATTAAAGAACATCAAGCTGCTGATCCCGGATGCAACTTGACCAGTCTCCTGATTGACCAGACTGACCTGTAGTTCAATACGCTGCACATTGGGACTGATCGTCGGTTCACTGCGCTTGTCAATTTGCCAGGTTTCGCCTTGCTGGGTCAGCTGTTTGGAGGCCGTACCATCCATCCATTGCTGATTGATTTCCATTTGAGCCACTTCGTTCAGGGCAACAAACTGTGCTTTGGTGCGCAGAATAGCATTCGAGGTTGACTGGGTATATTGCATCGCGACTTTGGTCAGCGTCATGGCTGCGGTGGCGAAAATTGCCAGTGCAACCATAACTTCCAGCAAGGTAAAGCCTGAGCTGCGATGAGTGAAATGCTGTTTCACCGCTGCGCAAGACCAAGAGCTCTGCTCGAAGTGCCCACAATGCAATCGATCAACACTCGATTTAAATGGTTTGATCAGCCTGGAGCACACACTTTGCTTGAAAGATCTAGATTTCATTGATTTTACCCAGATGATCCACCTCAATCGCAGAGCCGACTTCACGATCTTCTAAAAAGAACTGAATCCGTACCGGCTTGACCTCACCATTCCCCAGCCAGATCAATTGCGGAGAATTCACCTGCGTCAGATCACGATTTTGCGCACGGGCATAACGCTGTTGTTCTAGCCCCTGAATCCGAAAAGACACATGATCCGGCAGCTTACGTAATTTAAATTCTGTATAACTCTGCCATTTTTCATTTTGCAGGTTCTGTTCAGTCTGCGCTGCTGAACGATATTCTACAATCCCATAGCGAAATGGCGAGACATCGGTCGCGGGTTGCATATCAAGCGCCAGTATTCTGGACTGGTCATTCGCCTCACGCATGACCCGCTGCAAGTCTAATAACAAAATCTCGCGTGCCTGCATGGCCTTACGCTGATCGACACCATTGGTATTCAGCAATACCAGTGAGGCCATGATTCCCATAATCACAATCACCACCATCAATTCGATGAGGGTAAAGCCACGAACTGCGCTGTGAGATGATCTGATCATACTAAGCTCTAACCTTAGGCAAACTGCTCGGCAGAATGCACCTGCTTTGGCAAAGCCAGTGCTTGATCGATATAGGCCACGCGCAAGGTATCGCGTGAACCCAGATAACGCTGATAAAAACTGGAATTGAGAATTGCAGCGGCGCCATGGGTCAGTGACCAGATCGACGCCAGATAGTCACGCACCGACATGCGGCTATGAATTGAAACCAGATAACTTTCTGTCATGCGGATGATCAGGCGTAAACGCTGTTTGCGTACCTGATACAGTTCACTGAATAGATGCTGAATTCCCACGCCAGTCGTCGACAGACGTTCTTCAATCTGATGGAACAGCACCGTACGTTCCGGATGATGTAAATGGTGCAACATAAAGAAGGCCAGATGTTCAGGAAAAGCTTTATCACTATCCTGAATCATTTCCAGCAACATGCGCTCATTACGGATAATCAGCAACATATACAGTTCATCTTTACTCTGAAAATGTTTATAGAGTGTCCCTTTGGCCAGATCAAGTTCAGCAGCAAGCGCATCTAGCGTCATTCCTGCTTCACCATTTTCCAGCAGGAGCTGCTCTGCGACTTGAAAAATCAAGGTTTCTCTTGCTCGAAACTGAGCCTGACGATCCATCTTCACCCTATAAACTCTCTTGTACTTTATATAACTTTATTTACTTTAAATTTAGAAGATTTTCAAAGTTCTGCTTTGTGATAGAAGCCATTTCTTCTAGCGACTTATCATATACATCACAAAGCGCTTTGGCTACATAAGGAACGTATTTAGGTTCGTTAGATTTGCCACGATATGGCATCGGCGCAAGATAAGGACTATCGGTTTCAATCAGTACACGATCCAGCGGAACCTGTTTGGCCACATCACGCAGATCCTGGGCATTTTTAAACGAGATAATCCCGGAAAATGAGACATAATAACCGCAGTCTAAAACCGCTTTGGCAGTTTCCCAATCTTCAGTAAAGCAATGCAAGATGCCATGCGTGGATTTTTCCGCACGGATAATATCCACGGTATCATGCTTGGCAGCACGGGTATGTACCACCACCGGTTTCTTAGTGATTTGCGAAGCATGGATATGACGGGCAAAGCAGGCTTTTTGTTCTTCGACAAAATCTGTACTGTGATAATAATCCAGACCGGTTTCACCGAGCGCCCAGACTTTTTCTGGTTGTGCCAGCTCGACCAGATATTCAGTCGTGGCACGCGCCATAGTTGCAGCATCTTCGCAAGGATGTACCCCGACGGTATAACCGACATCCGGGTGACGCGCGGCAATTTTCGCCAGCGCGATATGATCATCCAGATCGACCGAGATACTCATGAATCTGGATACACCCGCTTCACGGGCCTGTGCGAGTGCCTGATCCAGATCACCGTTATACGGCGTTAAATCCAGCATCGTTAAATGACAATGGGTATCTACAAACACAATGCGTTCCTACCACAGCTAAATGAACTACATAGTGTAACTTTTACGCCCTTCAGATTTAAGACCTGCAACCAGACGATCTGCTTCATTTTTGAAATAAACACCCTTTTCACCGCTTAACTGGATGCCAAAGCCTTGTGGCTTGATGCCATTCTGCTTTTGCGAGACCCAGATCACTTTACCGGTTAAAGGAATTTTCTGGGTCTGTTCAGGCAAAGTGGTCAATACAAAAACTTCTTCACCCAGCTTGACCGGCTGCTTGGACGGAATAAACAGTCCACCACCCCATACATAAGGCATATAGCTGGCAAACAGTGTTTCAATATCAGGAATATTGGCCTGAATAATACCGCCCATACGTGGTTGCATATGATTTCCCCTTAATTAAAGATTCATCAGCTTGATAAACAGCTCATCGATCACCAGATTGCTTTGAACATTCTGCTCGAGATATTGCTTGGAACGCTGAAAATCTTCATAAATTTTAAAAAGTACTGCTAATGAATATTGTTCGGCAAGCACATTAAACTCAAGATCAATGTTTTTCACCGTTTGATTGAGCTTGACACAAATTAAATCGGACAACAAGTATTCAAACATGGGAGCAAATTCACCAAAGCTCAGGCTTTTGTTCCATTTGGTCGCAATTGCAAGCGGCATATTTTTTTGCATCACCAGTTTTTGCCAGTCTTGCAGGAATTCCTGACGCAGTGGCAGCCATGAACTTTGTGCAACCTCGAGTGCTTGTAAGGGCATCTGATTGGACAGGTTCATCAATAACTGTTGCTGGCTAGTACCCGCATCTGGCAACTGTGCCTGAACATAATCACTAAATTGTTCTGCGGAAATCCGGTCTAAGGCAAAATGCTGCAAGCGACTCCGTATCGTTGCAGGCAATTTTAAATAATGATCTGCCAGCAAAATAATGACCGTATTGTCACCGGGTTCTTCCAGCGTTTTCAATAAAGCATTGGCAGAGGAGATATTTAAGGCTTCCGCAGGCTCAATTACAATCACTCGCCAGCCATCGACGGTCTGCTGCACAAAAGGCAACAGATCACGAATCTTTTCAATCTTGATTTTGGCATTCTGTTTTTTATTGTCTTCGTCGGTGCTGATATGCACATAATTGGGATGCGTGTCGGCCTTGAGCCATTGGCAACTGCCACATTCACCACATGCACCAGAAGACTGCCGATTCAGACACAAGACCCAAGCCAGAAACTGCTGGCTAAATGCTTCCTTGCCACAGCCTTTTTTGCCATAAAACAATAAACCATGCCCAAGCTTGGGAAAACGTCCGGTCAGCGTTTCCCAAACCTGCTGCTGCCATGGATAAATCTGTGCATTGACATCAAAAGGCATGTATTCAACTCTTCTTAAGCAAAATGAGAAAGATCCATTTGATTCAATCGATCCAGATCTTCTTGAGTATCCACACCCGGTGGCAAATTGGCTTCAGCCACGGCAATCGCAATACGGTGACCATTTTCCAGTACCCGCAATTGCTCTAGGGATTCCAGTTTTTCCAGACCCCCCATCTCCCAAGTGACATATTCTTGAAGCAGTTTTACACGGTAAGCATATAAACCTAAATGACGATAGGCCTGATTATGCAGTTTTGCTTCAGCCAGTTTCGCGCCATCACGGTCATAAGGAATGGTGGCACGGCTAAAATACAAAGCTTGATTATGTTTGGACATCACCACTTTAACAATGCTGTCACGCTTAAATTCGTCTAGTTGATGAATCGGCTCACATAGCGTCGACATCGAAGAATCCGGTTGATCTTCTAGAAGTTGTGCCACCTGTTTCACCAGTTGTGCCGGCAATAAAGGCTCATCACCCTGCACATTGACAATAATATCGTGACTGTCCCAGCCTTTGATCCGCGCTACTTCACTGAGGCGGTCTGTCCCAGAAGGATGATCCACCGAAGTCATCACCACATCAACACCTTCGGCACGACAAACCTCAGCAATACGCTGATCATCGGTCGCCACACACAAATCATCAAAACCTTGTACTTTTTTGGCTTGATCCACCACACGCAGAATCATGGGACGACCATGAATGTCCAGCAAGGGTTTACCCGGCAAACGTGAACTGGCAAAACGTGCAGGAATAACAATGTGTTTCATACTGAATAAGCCTTAAGAAATTTGAATACCGTATTGTTGTAACTGTTGCTGCAAGACCGTATAGCAGGCTGGCGATAATACTGCATCGACTGGCACCACCCAGATATCCTGCTTAAAATCGGGATATTGTTTCAGTAATGCCATAATCTTGACTGCGTCTTTTTCCGTGGTAATGATCGGATTGGCATCATCAAACTGTAGATCCTCAATGTCATAATCATGATGATCGGGAAATTCATGACATTGGAATTGTTCTATGCCCAGATTTTTCAGGGTCTGATAAAAGCGTTGCGGAAAACCGATTCCCACCACGGCATAAAAAGCCGACTGAGAATCGAAGATTTTATTGTTGTCTTGATTGAGTAGATAAGGCTGTGATGCAGCCAGATGCATATGCAGCTCAGAACTTGGGCTTGCCGAATGTTCAATTACCGTTCCTGTTTCCAAGCGTGTCACCGGTTCACGCAGATAGCCTTCCGGAAGCAGTTTTTGGTTGCCCAGACCGCGATTATTGTCCAGTACAATCCATTCAATCTGACGATTTAAAGCCCAGTGCTGCAAACCATCATCACAAATAATCAGATCCAGCTGATGTCTTTGCAGTAACAGTTCAATACTTTTTTGCCGGTTTGGCCCTACGGCCATCGGCACGCCCGTCGCCTGTACAATCAAGGTAGGCTCATCACCGACGACCTCAGGCAAGGTATTAAAATCCACATAAGCCGGAAATGGACCTTTGCCGCCATAACCACGACTAATCACCCCAACTTTTACACCTTGTTGAGTTAAATAATCAACCAGATGAATCAGTAAAGGGGTTTTACCACTACCACCGACAGTGATATTGCCAATCACCATGACCGGAATCGGAGCACTATAGCTTGTCTTAATCCCTTTCTGGTACAGCCAGCGATTGCTGACAAAACCTAAACGATACAAGCATGACAAAGGACGCAGCACCATCAGCCACTTTGCCTGTGCATTCCAAGCATCCTGAATGATTTGCGCCAATGCCATAACTTATTGTTCCTCAAAATTACGTTGATGCAGCTGATAATAAGCCCCATGCAATGCAATCAGTTCTGCATGAGTCCCTTGCTCGACAATACACCCCTGATCCATGACCACAATACGATCCGCATTTTCAATCGTCGATAAACGGTGTGCAATCACAATGGTTGTACGATCTTGCATGGCCTGATCAAAGGCACGCTGAATAAAGTATTCGGATTCATTATCCAGGGCACTGGTTGCTTCATCCAGAATCAGAATAGAGGCATTTTTCAAAATCGCACGTGCAATCGCGATGCGCTGACGCTGACCACCAGACAGATTTAAACCTTGAGCACCCAGTTGGGTATCATAACCTTTTGGCAGAGCCATAATAAAATCATGTGCATAAGCGGCTTTTGCTGCTGCAATAATGTCTTCATCAGTCGCACCTTCGAGCTGACCATAGGCAATATTTTCTCGCACAGTCCGATTAAACAGCACCACTTGCTGATTCACCATCGCAATCTGGGTACGCAAAGCAGTCAGCTCAAAGTCTTCAATCGGTTTCTGATCCAGTAGAAGCTGACCTGACGTTGTATCCTGATAACGTACCAGCAAATTCACCAGTGAGCTTTTACCGGCACCGGAACGCCCAACCAGAGCAACCGTTTCACCAGCTTTTACCTCTAAATTAAAATCACGAATGGCATGATGACCATCATCATAAAACAGATTGACATCTTTAAACTGAATATTACCTTTTAAGCTATCGCTTAAAGTCCCGGTATTTTTTTCTTCGGGCATGTCCAGCAATTCAAATACCGAATGCGCTGCGGCCATACCCCGTTGAATTTTTTCATTGATATCTGTTAAAGCCTTGATTGGTCTTGCCAACATGCCTGCAGCCGTAATATAAGCCACAAATTCACCGGCAGAGGTATCGCCAAGGATCTGTGGACGCAAGGCAATAAACATGACAATACTGAGTGAAATAGACATGATCAGCTGAACCACAGGACTGTTCAACTGCTGCACAGCGACCATTTTCAAGCCACGACGCAAGTTTTCCAGCGAGTTCTGCTTAAAGCGTTCCTGCTCGTAACTTTGGCCACCAAAACCCTTGACGATCAGGTTGGCATTGACCGTTTCCTGAACCACATGGTTAACATCCCCCATGGTGTCTTGCACTTGCTGTGACAGTTTACGCATCCGTCTAGCCGCCTTACTGATCACAAAGCCAATAACGGGTGCAAAAATCAGGATACACATGGTCAGACGCCAGTTGCTATATAGCAGATAGCCTAATAGCGCAATCGTAATCAAACCTTGTTGCAACAGGGTTCTTAACGCTTCTGTTGAGGCAGCGGTCAGCTGTTCCACGTTATACATGATCTTGGCAGTAATATGCCCGCTGGTATTGTCCAGATAGTACTGCGATGGTAACCGCAGCAATTTTGCAAACACTTCCTGACGGATATTAAACACCAGATTACGGGAAATCACCGCAGTAAAATATCCACCCATGAACAAACCCAGTCCCCGGAAGAACATCAGTATGACCACTAAAAACGGGAAAAGTGAAGTAGAACTCTGGTCTTTGTTTTGAATTGCCTCAATGATATATTCCAGTAATTTAGCCACAGAAACCTCTGTGGCTGCATTAATAGAAAAACCCAGCAGGACAAGCAATGCAATGCCCCAAAATGGTTTTAAATAACTTAAAAGGCGAAGATAGACCTTAAAATCGTGCTTCACTAATAACCTCGGGTAGGTACTTTGGTACTGATATTAATATTGACAAAGCCGAGCTGCCCGGCCACATCCATAACGCGAATCACGTCCTGATGGCTGGCTTTCGCGTCAGCGGCAATGACGAACATTAAATCACGGCGTTCATTAGAAATCTGTTTAATTGCAGTATTTAAATCTGCGACTTCTTTACTGGCCAAGGATTGACCATTGACTGCATAATGACCATTGGCATCTACAATCACTTCAACTTTCTGATCATAACTTTTAGGCGGAACACCCTGCGCATCTGGTAAGGTCAAGTTCATACGGCTCATTTGGCTAAATGTTGTCGATAACAGTAAAAAGACCAGAATAAACAGCAGACAATCAATCATAGGGGTCAGATTAATATGCACATCTTCAACCTGGTTGCGTTTGAATTTCATCATCCGCCTCCTAGCTGGCTTTTTGCATATCTTGGTCTATATCTGCAATATTGCGATAAAAAAGATCCGCATGAAACAAGGTCGCCTGCTGTTCAAGCTCCGCCACATATTCCTGAACCAGTCGCTGGAAGTAACGATGGGCAAAAAGTGCCGGAATCGCAATCAGCATCCCGGCTGCTGTGGTAATCAAGGCTTTGGAAATACCTGGCATCATCAATACCGGATCACTCCCAGTCCCCACATCGATCATCAGAAAAGATTCGATAATCCCAAGCACAGTCCCCAACAAACCCAGCAATGGCGCCACAGCACTTAAGGTTCCCAGAAAGTTAATATTCTTTTCCAGATAACCAATTTCCTGCGATGCCATCACTTCCATTTGTGCACGGGCATACTGTTCGCCCTGCGGCTTGCTGGCATAGCCTGCTGCAAATACCCGGCCTAAAGTACTGTGCTTCAATTCTGTACTTTGTTGAATTTTTTGCATGACTTGTGATGCATTTTGCACTGGACTCATCAGAAGTGTAGACGGAAGTACCGCTTTCCTCTTCAGGCGAATCAGGCGCTCGATCGAAATCGCCAACATAAAGATAGAACACAAGACCAGTGGCAGCATGAGCCAGCCACCCGCTTTAACCAATTCCCACATCTAATTTATTCCCCAATAAAAAAAATATATAAATTATTCATCTTCTAAAATAGAAAGAATGCCATCCAGCTCTTCTAAAGAATGATAACTAATGACTAATTTTCCTTTACCTTGTTTGTTATAGTCAATTTTCACATCAGCACTGAAACGCTCTGAAAGGCGCTGGGTCAATTGCTGAATATCCGGTGCAAGCGCTTGTTTTACTTTTTCTTGTTTAGGTGCATTAAAATCACGGACTAACTGCTCGGTTTGACGAACAGACAAGCTTTTTTCAATCACGATATCAGCGACTTTGAGCTGGTCTTTTGCCTTCAGTGTTAGAATCGCACGCGCATGCCCCATATCCAGCAGGCCTTGCTGCATAAAGTCTTTCACTTCTTCAGCCAGACTGAGCAGGCGAAGTAAATTACTGACCGTAGTACGTGCCTTGCCGACTGTGTCTGCAATTTCCTGATGGCTTAGACCAAATTCCTCATGGAAACGTTGCAGAGCCATGGCCTGATCAATCGGATTCAGATCCTGACGTTGGATGTTTTCAATCAGAGCCAATGCAATCGCGACCTGATCCTGAAGTTCGCGCACAATCGCAGGAATTTCAGTCAGACCTGCCAACTGCGCTGCACGCCAACGACGTTCACCGGCAATAATTTCATAAGGATAGCGTTCGTCATCGACCGGACGAATCACAATCGGCTGCATAATGCCGTGTTTTTCAATCGATGCCGCCAGCTCTTGCAAGTCTTGCTCGTTGATATAACGGCGCGGCTGGTATTCACCACGCTTGAGCAGGTTCACATCAATCTGTTTGAGCTGACCATGATCAAGACCTTGGGCTTCCATCTGTAATTTTTCTTTTTGAATTGAGCCTAGCAAGGCATCCAAGCCACGACCTTTGGCGAGTCCACGTTTCTTGACGGTCATGCTTTACTTCCTTTTTTCACTTTGCTTTTCTTTAATACTTCAGCTGCCAGATTTAAGTAAGCAACTGCACCCTTTGAGCTTTTTTCAAAATAAATCACCGGCAAACCGTGTGCTGGTGCTTCAGCCAGACGAATATTGCGTGGAATCACGGTGTCATACAGTTTTTTACCGAAATATTGTTCTAATTCTTCAGAGACATCACGGGTCAAGGCATTACGCGCATCATACATGGTACGTAATACACCGACTATTTGCAGGTCTGGATTCAATGCTTGCTGAATCCGATCGATGGTCTGGGTCAAATCAGCCAGACCTTCCAGTGCATAATATTCACACTGCATCGGAATCAGCACACCATCAACCGCTGCCAAAGCATTCACTGTAATCAGGCTCAGACTTGGCGCACAATCAACAATAATATAATCAAATGACTTTTCGACTTCTTGCAATGCATCACGCAGGATGAATTCACGTCCTTCTTGATCTGCAATTGCCAGCTCAACCCCAGCCAGATCACGGTTGGCACCCAGAACCTTATAACCGACCTCTGCCTTGGCGATCGCCGTTTCAATCGGCACTTCACCCAGCAATACATCGGTGACCGAATAGAGCAAGTCATTCTTTTGAATGCCCGACCCCATGGTTGCATTGCCTTGCGAATCCATATCGACCAGCAAAACGCGCTTTTTTAACACAGCTAAAGATGCTGCCAAATTTACTGCGGTTGTGGTTTTACCAACACCACCTTTTTGGTTTGCAATCGCAATAATTTGTGCCATGTTGCCCCCAATCCCTTTAAAATTCTTAAATACGTTTTAATAGCAGTAAATGACGCTGTTCGTCTAAGCGCGGAACTTTAAGTTCAATAATCTCACAACTAAATTCATTTTTTAAAGCAGTGACTTCATCTTCAGGAATTAAGCCTTTCATTGAGGCAATAATGGTCTGTTCATGCATATACGGTTTAGAGGCATCCACAAAGTCAGTCAGAGATGCAAACGCACGACTGGTAATCACATCAAATTGACCCAGCTCGTTAATGCTGTCTTCATTTTCTACACGCGTTTGCACCGCAATGACATTTTTAAGTTTCAGATCGGCAATAAACTGCTTCAGGAAACGAATTTTTTTACCGTTTGAATCGAGTAATACACATTCACGCTCGGGCTGACATAAAGCAATGATCATGCCCGGCATACCGCCACCCGTACCGATATCGAGCAGACGGCCCGCTGGCAGATCTTTTAGAATGCTGAGACTGTCCAGCAGATGCTTGACCAGCATTTCTTTCGGATCACGGATCGCAGTTAAATTATATGCTTTGTTCCACAGCACCAAAGCGTCCTGATACTTGAGTAATAAATTCAAAGCTTCTTCAGATAGCTCTAAACCCAAAGCCTGGCTACCCTGCTTTAGTTCTTGAAAAAACATGTGCATAAACAATCTACGCTCGAAAAAGTTAGGTGGAAGTATACCGTTTTCTATATCTTGTCATAGTAGGCAGTGCTTAGTGAATATTCACTTAAACAGACTTAGCTTCACGGATTGCCAAATCTAGTGCCGTTAAACGTTCAGGCGTACCGACATCTACCCAAATACCCACCAGTTTAGAGGCAACCACTTGATGATTCAGCATCACTGCCTTTAATAAAGGTGCCAAAGGACGCTTTCCAGCCTCTAAGCCTTCAAACATTTTTGGACTGATGACGGATACACCGCTAAAAGTCAGGTTTTCACCCTCGACCTGTTGATCGAAGGTATAAGCCTTCCCTTCTGCAAGGGTGAAATCACCCTCTGGATGTTGCTCCGGATTTTCGACCAACACCAGATGTGCCAAATTATCGTTCAGATCAACATCTAATAAAGGTGCAAAATCCATTGTGGTCCAGACATCACCATTTAATAGGATAAAAGGCTGATTACCCAAAAGCGGCAAGGCATGAATGATCCCGCCTGCCGTTTCCAGACCTTCACCTTCATGTGACCACAGAATCTTGACACCAAACTGTGAGCCATCACCCAGGGCTTGTGCCAGTTTTTCACCGAGCCATGCAGTATTGATCACGATTTCAGTGACGCCAATCGCAGCCAGTTTCTCGATATGCCAGACAATCAGCGGCTTGCCACCGACTTCAAGCAAAGGCTTTGGGGTATGCAGCGTTAAAGGCCGCATACGATTACCAAGGCCTGCGGCTAAAATCATCGCTTTCATTTAGGCAGCCACCTCATATGAACCATATTTTGCTTCAAATGCCGGCATCACTTTTTCATGCATAAACTGCATAAAAGGTTGTAATTCTGGATAAGGTTTAGATTCTTCTAATAAATACCACATCACCCGTGGTAAATCCTTTAAATAACCAGACTTACCATCACGTTCAAACAGACGCACAAAAATACCCAGAATTTTGATATGACGTTGAATCGCCATCATATCGGCATCTTTCTTGAACTGCTCAAAATCACGGTCTTCTTTGGCTGAGGCTGGCAATAAATCATAGAAAGTCTTGAACCAGTGATACACGCGATCTGCATTCCACTGTACATAAGCATCACGGGTAATCGAAATCAGATCGTAGGTATCCGCACCAATCACCGCATCCTGAAAATCAATCACCCCGAGTTCGGTTTCATTGTCAATTTTCATCAGATTACGGCTATGAAAATCACGATGCACAATCACTTGTGGCTGCGCCAGCGCTGCATTGGCCAGAATCGCAAAGCTACGTTTGATCAAGGCACTTTCTGATTCAGTCGGCTGGATTTTTAAGGCTGGCAACATCCAGTCAGTCAGCAGCTGCAATTCCGAGATCAGTTTTTCATAAGAGTATTCCGGAAAATGTCCTTCTCCAGCAATTGATTGCAGTTGAATCAGCTGCTTAAAGCTTTGCTCATAATAAGCATCCACCGTCTCTTCATTCAGCAGATTGGAAAGCAGGACATCGCCAAAATCTTCGAGCAGCAAAAAACCATTTTCCAGATCTTTGGCGACAATATGCGGAACACGCACGCCATGCGCATCAAAAAATTCATCAATCGTCACAAAAGGCACACAATCTTCTTTTTCTGGTGGTGCATCCATCAGCATAAATGTTTTATTATTCAGTTTGATTCGTGCATAACGACGGAAGCTGGCATCACCTGCTAAAAAATGAGTTTCAAATTGATCTGAACCGAGTACAGAGGCAATCCAAGATTGTATCAATTGTTCGCGTTGTGTATTCATTTGCAATTAATTCTAATACAGGCTGAGTTTTTAAAGTGCTAAGTGTAGCTACTTATCAACTTTTTCTCTATGATGCGACAATAATTAATTGCGATAAAAGCATGATTGGTTAATGAGACAAATGAAGCATCACTTTAAAATCAACCCTCTAGCGACTGCGATCTTAACCCTTTTATGTGGCAGCTCAGCCTCAAGCTATGCTGCATCAACTGTCTCATCCGATGTAAATGCAGAACAACTCAAACAGCGCATTAATGAGACCTATCCAGGTGAAGCCTTCTTTTCACAATACTATGTCGATAAATCCTCGGCTGAAGCGCAGCAACGTCAGGGACAGTATTTAAGTTCGGCTTATTGTGAAGGTGCCTGGGTCACCCCGATCGCTCCAGATGCAGCGACTATTGCGCCAGACCAAGCCACCTCGACCATTACCGCCGATTATGGACATTACAATCCGGCAGGCGACTCCTATCTGGAAGGCAATGTGGTTATTGATCAGCAAGGTCGTCAAATCCGTGCCGAACGAGTGACCATTGATCAGACCCAGACCTATGCCAAAGCAGCAGGTCAGGTACAGTTAGCACAAGGCGGTCTGATCTCACAAAGTGATGATATTAATTATAATTTAAAAACCCAACAGGGCGATTTAAACAACAGTTTCTATATTGCAGAGCAGCAACATGCCCACGGTCGTGCAGAAAAGATTGCCAAAACATCGACTGATACGATAGAACTGGAAAATGCCACTTACTCTACCTGCCCGCCTGAGCAAAAGCCGACCTGGAAAATACAGGCAGAAAAGATCAAGCTGAATCAGGAAACCGGACGTGGTGAAACCCGCAATACCAAACTGTATGTCAAAGACGTTCCGGTATTGGCAATACCTTATTTCAACTTCCCGATTGATGACCGCCGTACTACCGGCATTCTAACGCCAACTTTTGGTTTTACCAATGATGGCGGACTTGAACTCGGTGTTCCTGTTTATCTGAATTTGGCCCCACAGTATGATGCTACCCTCACGCCGCGCTATATTGGTGATCGTGGTGCCATGCTAGATGGCGAGTTCCGTTATCTGACAGAAAATTATGGTGAAGGTCGCATCTGGGGTGGCTATCTACCTTCGGATGAAAGTTATGATAATGAGGATCGTAAAAGCTTACATTACTTGCATAATTGGCAAATCAACGATCAGTTCTCGACCAATCTGGAATATAATTACGCCTCAGACAAAGATTACTTTGCCGACTTGGACAATAACCCGAACTCAAAAACTGACTTAAACCTGCGCCGCGCCTGGGAAGTCAATTATAAAAATGGTATTCCCGGCTTAAAGGCACAATTCAAAGTCGAAGATTTCCAGACACTCGATCCAACTGTACTGGATGAAGATCGTCCTTATGCACGTTTGCCACAGCTTTTAGTCAATTATAAAACTGGCAATCCACTCGGATTACAGCTTGAGTTTAATAACGATACTGCTTATTTCCAGAAAGACCTGAGAAATTTTGCTGATATCCCTCAAAATGATGACAAGATTTATCAACCAAGTGGCACCCGCATCTATAACGACTTTTCGGTGCGTTATAATCACTATAACCCGTGGTCGTTTTTTATTCCGGAAGCATCTGTACGCAACATCAATACCTTCTATGATGAGAAAACCCGAGACCGTGGTGGTTCTAGTGAAAGCCAGTCCATTGTGGTGCCACAATTCACGCTGGACACCGGCTTAATTTTCGAAAAAGAAGGCACCTATTTACAGACCTTAACGCCTCGTCTGTTCTATGCCTATTCACCTTATGAAAACCAGCAGAATCAACCTAACTTTGATTCAGTCGTTGCTTCGATTAATTATGATCAGCTTTTCAGTGCGCGTCGCTTCTATGGCAACGACCGCTTGGAAGACAATAACTTTGCCTCTTTAGGCCTGAGTTATAGCCTGTTTAATGAAGAAGGTCTGGAACGCCTACGCGCGAGTGTCGGTCAAAGTTTCTTCTTTGAAGATCGCCGTGTCACACTGGAAAATGATGCAGATGAATTCGACCGTGAAAGTCATACTGGCCCTGTAATTCAACTGACCAGCCAGCTATCGAATAATGTCCATGTCAATTTAAACTCCAGCTGGATGTCGAATGGCCAAAATGCTGAGCGTGATGTGCAGGTTTATTATACTGGCGATCAGGGCAATCTATACAACGTCGGCTATTTCTATCGTAAAGACATTCCGAACCGTCAAGACCGTTATGATCATATCGTCGGCTCCTTTATTCAGCCGCTTGCCAACAACTGGCGTCTGGTAGGACATGCGCAGTTTGACCTCGACAATAGTGTCGCACGAGAATATTTACTTGGGGTCAACTATGAGTCATGCTGTTGGGGAGTTTCTGTATATGGTCGTTCATATTACAATGACTTAGACGACGTTAATGATTCAAACGTCAAAGCCAAACGCGCAATTATGGCCGAGGTCAGCCTGAAAGGCTTAGGTGGGTTAAGCAGCAAACTCACCTCATTACTAGAAAATCGCATTCTAGGTTTTAACAATATCAATCAAACTTGGACAGAACGTTAATGAAGACAAAACAGTTAAAACAAATTTTTAAAGCGACTGCACTTGCGCTATGCCTTTCTTCAGCGATGACGACGTTTGCTGTTGCCCAACCTAAAGATGAAGTTGTAGCTGTGGTCGACAATAGTATCATTCTGCGTAGTGATCTGGCTCAAGGTGTGGCCGAGATTTCTCATCAGCTGCAAAAGCAAAATCAGACAGTTCCACCCCAACAATTTCTTGAGCAACAAGCCTTAGAGCAGCTCATTATTCGTCAGGCACAACTTGAACAAGTTAAACGCTACAATATTCGTCCCGATGAAAAATCCCTGAATGACGCAGTACTGAAAGTTGCACGCGATTCGGGCTCAACCAGTCTGGAAGCTTTTCAGCAAAAACTGGATGCCATGGCGCCCAATACCTATGCTTCTTTACGCAACCGTATTGCGGAAGATTTAGCGCTGAATCGTTTACGTCAACAAGTCGTGACTTCACGGATTCAAATCACAGACCAGGATGTTAAAAACTTCCTAAATACCCCGCAAGGTCAGGCTTTACTCGGCAGTCAGGTACATGTGCTGCATTTACGTGTAAGCGGCGAAAATGCTGAACAGATTGCTACACAGGTAAAGCAAGAGCTGAATAACAGCAATGATATTCAGGCGATCAGCAAAAAATACAGCACTAGCGGCATTAAAGTCGAAGCTGCTGACATGGGCGTGAGAAGCCTGTCAGAAATTCCGGCAGAACTGGCTGCACGTGTCACGACCCTACAGCCAGGTCAAACCTCTGAACTCATTCCGGTTGCTGATGGGGTACATGTACTCAAGCTACTAGAACGTAAAGGTGGCGAACAAAAAGCCCTGGTTCCTCAATACTTGACCCGTCACATCCTGATTCAACCCTCTGAAGTAGTCAGTCCGGAAAATGCCAAACAGATGATTGACAGTTTATATAGCCGCCTGCAACAAGGCGAAGATTTTACTGTTTTAGCTTCAACCTTCTCCAATGATACCGGTTCAGCACGTGATGGTGGCAGTCTTGGCTGGGTAAGCCCTGGGGTAATGGTGCCTGAGTTTGAACAGCAAATGAAAAGCACCCCAGTGGGGCAGTTCAGTAAACCGTTTCAATCCCAGTTTGGCTGGCATATCCTGCAAGTCAGCGAAACACGTCAACAGGATATGACAGAGGAATATCAAGAACGTATGGCCCGTCAATTACTTGGTGAACGTCAGTTTGATGCCGAGCTGGACAGCTGGTTACGTGAAACACGTAGCAATGCCTATGTAGAAATCAAAGATCCACAACTGGATCCTAAACGTAATCGTTAAGCCCAGATCCATTTTAAAAAGCCAGCGCTAGATTGCTGGCTTTTTAATTTTTATCCATGCAAAACTTACAGGCATAAAAAAACCTCTCGATGAGAGGTTTTTTTAATTTTCAGACTCGATTAACGATTATTTTCGTCGTCTTGAGTATCTTCAAATTTAGTATCGTTGTCAAAGCCAGCGCCTTGACCACCAAAGCCACCTTGACCACCGAAGCCAGCACCTTGACCGCCACCGAAGCCGCCTTGACCACCAAAGCCACCACCTTGACCACCAAAGCCAGCGCCTTGACCGCCACCGAAGCCACCTTGACCACCAAAGCCAGCGCCTTGAACGCCACCGAAGCCACCTTGACCACCAAAGCCAGTGCCTTGACCGCCACCGAAACCACCAGCAGCACCTTGACCGCCAAAGCCAGCACCTTGTGGACCAGCAGGCGCACCAGCAGGACGAGGATTACGTGCAGGCACTACAGTTGAAATTGCATGCTTATAAACCATTTGGCTTACTGTATTTTTTAATAAAACCACGTATTGGTCGAAAGACTCGATATGACCTTGTAATTTAATACCGTTTACCAGGAAGATAGATACTGGGATACGTTCCTTACGGAGAGAATTCAAGAATGGATCTTGTAAAGTTTGACCTTTAGACATGTTATAACTCCAAAAAAAAATTAAAAATCAGCGCAAAAACTATCTCTATTTTTCAATTAAAAATTATAAAAAAGATAGTCCCTAAATTTTGCTTTATCCGTGACAGTTTCGCAAGTCTTGTTGAGCCTGCTGTAGCGTAAAATATGTTGTAAATTTATGCTTTTCTTGCAAAGACCTCAGCCACGTATATTGACGTTTTGCAAGTTGTCGTGTCGCAAATAAAGCTTTATCCTCCATTTCCTGTTGCTTCTCCTTGGTTTTGTCAGCATTTTTTAAGAATTCTATAGCTTGACGGTAACCTACCGAACGCATAGAAGGTAGATTTTCATTAAAATCGTATTTTTCAATTAAACTAACAACTTCATTTAAAAAACCGTTTTTCCACATCATTTGCAGACGTTGTTCAATACGCCCGTGTAATTCTAACCGATCTGGCATAAGTGCATAGTTATAAAAACTGTAACGATATGGTAAGTTTTTAGGTTGCTCTGCCTGTAGTTTTGTAATCGGCTCACCGGTCAGTTTAAACACTTCTAAGGCACGAATAATACGCTGCTTGTCACTAACCTTGAATTTCTCCGCAGCAACGGGATCTACGGCACTTAATTCTGCATAAACAGTCTCCCAACCTTCTCGCTCGCCTTTGGCTTCAATTTCAGCACGAATCGTATAGTCGGCACTGGGCAGATTATCTGACAACCCCTCAAGTAAGGCTTTAAAATACAGCATGGTTCCGCCCACCAATATCGGTGTTTTACCACGTGCATGAATATCATCAATTAACCGGCAAGCATCTTCAACAAAGTTTGCCGCAGAATAGACTTCAAGCGGACTGATAATATCGATCAGATGGTGCGGATAGCGCGCCAGTTCCTCTTTAGAAGGCTTGGCTGTTCCAATATCCATTTCCCGATAAACCAGCGCAGAATCGACTGAAATCAGCTCGAATTTTCCCTGCTCATACAGTTCACATGCCAAAGCGGTTTTGCCACTTGCAGTTGGCCCCATTAAATTGATGACCGGCAATTGATTGGACATGTAAAACTACTCTCCTCGAGCAAAAAGTTTGTCTAGTTTATTCAATGGAAAAGCGCGCCAAGTCGGACGGCCATGATTACATTGACTGGCAAATTCAGTGTGTTCCATCTGACGCAGCAAAGCATTCATTTCAGACAGGCTTAAAATGCGATGCGCACGTACTGCACCATGACAGGCCATACCTGCCAGAATCTGGTCACGTTTCTGCAATAGACCCTGTACCTGATCATTCGGATCCAGATCATTTAACAGCTCGGGAATCAGTGCATCAAAATCTGCTTTGTGCAAAATGGCAGGTACGCCACGCACAATCACCTGTTCATCACCATACTGGTCAATTTCAAGCCCCAAACGCATTAACTGCTCTTTGAGTTCTTCGACCCGCATCGCCTGCATTCGAGTGATGTTGACCACTTTGGGAATCAGCAATTGCTGTGATGTCCAGAATTCAGGTTTATCCCAAGCCGATTTCATTTGCTGCAAGACAATCCGCTCATGTGCTGCATGCATATCCACAATGATCAGCCCTTCGGTATTTTGTGCCAGAATATAAATCCCATGTAACTGGGCAATCGCAATCCCGAGTGGATGTTCATCGACTTTGGCCTGTATATGACTTTGCAAGGCTTGCTCTGCAACTTGTGGCTCATAGGCAGACGCTTGATCACGCAGCGGTGCCAGATAGCTTTGCAGGGCATTATTCAGCTGCTGCGAGCCTGCATAAGACGCATTATAGTCTCGCGCATAATGTACCGTTTGCGGCCGCGAAGATTCAAAGTCGGTCAGGACATCCGATGCCTCATTTTCATCTTTAGCAGCTACAGGTAGGTTAGAGGATAATTGCTGCTGCGCATGCGCAGTCTGGTGCAGGCTAAACTGTTCCTGATAACGCGGTTGCGGTACAAGTGCAACAGGTTCATCATCAACTTTCATCGCAGTTGCTAAATCAGCAGTTGCCGTCTGGAATTGTGCCAGAGTTTCTTTGGCATAATGCCGTACAAACTCATGTACTTCACGCTGATTCAGAAAGCGAATTTCATGCTTAGTGGGATGGACATTGACATCAACATTTTCAGGATCAACTTCTAAAAACAGCAAATAAGCCGCATGTTGATGGCCATGCAAAATGCCATCATAAGCCATCCGCAAGGCATGAGAAATGGTTTTGTCTTTGACAATCCGGCCATTGACATAGACATATTGCAAGTCGGCCTGTGCACGCGCACCTGAGGGATGACCAAGCCAGCCTGATAAACGCATGTTTATACTGTCAGCATCGATCCAATAAGCATTTTCAGTGAACTGACGACCCAATAACTGCTGTACCCGCTGGAAACGTAAAGCACCGCTGTCCGCCACGGGTAAATTCAGCTTGATGCTTTCATTATGTTCCAGCACAAACCGGATATCAAAATGCGTCAGTGCCATACGGCGTACAATTTCTTCAATGTGGCCAAATTCAGTGCCCGGTTTCTTTAAGAATTTACGCCGCGCAGGCACATTAAAAAATAAATCCTGAACCCGGATATGCGTCCCTTTCGAAGCCGCGACCGCTTGAATCTGCTGATGATCAAAAGCCGTACCGTTTACTTCTACCTGATAACCAATGCCATCCTCATTTTGACTGCTGATCATGGTCAGGCGTGAGACTGCTGCAATCGATGCCAGCGCTTCTCCACGAAAGCCTAAACTGCTGATCGCATACAGCTCATCGGCACTCTGGATTTTGCTGGTGGCATGACGCATGACGGCCAATGCCAGATCTTCAGCATGAATACCACGGCCGTTATCCATAATTTCAATTAAGGTACTGCCACCCTGTTCCACCCGGATGATCAGCTCGGTCGCACCCGCATCAATCGAGTTTTCCAGTAATTCCTTGACCACGGATGCCGGACGTTCAATCACCTCACCTGCAGCAATCTGGTTGGCCAGCGCAGGATCAAGGGCACGGATACGGCGTAGGCTTAAATCATTCGACATGTGAAAATTGACGCTCCAAAGCCTCTCGCAAAGCAAGATTAGAGGAAATCAGGCTTGCAGTACGGGTCAGTTCATCTTCAGATTTTAAAATTTCAATAATCAGGTCAGCTTGCGGAATTTCATCGCCACCTTTGGAGGGCCATTCAAATAAAAATAGCGCATTCGGAGTTTCCAGATAATCCCGGATTCCCATCAATTCGAGTTCATAGGGGTCATTCAGACGGTACAGGTCAAAGTGAAAAATATCCTGCCCATTGATCTGATACGGTTCGACCAGCGTATAAGTCGGACTTTTCACCGAACCTTGATGACCCAGCTGTTGCAAATAATAGCGCGTTAAGGTCGTTTTTCCTGCCCCCAAATCACCGATCAGATATACGACTCCCGCAGGGAAATTTTCGGCCAGAACCTTGGCCAGTTTCTGGGTATCGTCTTCATGATTTAAAGTGACATTAAATGAATAAGGCATATTACTCACGACATGATGCAAAAGAATAAATATGATAGCATCGCCACGCTTTAAAAGCCTATTCACCTGTGTGAGAAACTGTATTTTTTCACCATTTCTGTTTCTGAGAGGTTGATCTGCCTGCCATGCATCCGACTGTTGAGTTTAATCCGCCCATGTTAAATGGGGTCAGTGCCAGTAAAGTGTTCTTGCAGGATAGTCTAGATGCACCCCCGACAGTTTTTGCTTATTTATGCACGCAATTTGCGCATATCGCAGCAGATGAATGGCAAGCCCGTTTCGCCAAAGGTCTGGTCTATGATGCGCAGGGCCATCAATTAAGCACAGAAAGTCTATTTCAGGCCAATAGTCATTGTTTTTATTATCGATTTTTGGCACATGAAGTGCATGTTCCTTTTCAACATCAGATTTTATTTGAAAATGAGCATTTCATGGTGATCGATAAACCGCACTTTTTGACCATGAGTCCGACCGGTCAGTATGTACAGGAAACCTTGCTGGTTCGTCTCAAAAAACAAACAGGCAATGAACATTTAACACCGATTCACCGGCTAGACCGTGAAACGGCCGGCGTGGTTCTCATTTCAAAATATGTAGAATCTCGTGGCCTGTATCAACAGATGTTTGCCACACGGCAAGTGCAGAAGACCTACCATGCGATTGCAGCATACAAGGCTGATTTAGAATTTCCATTGATCACACGATTAAGAATGGAAAAAGGTCAGCCCTTCTATACCATGCAGGTGGTCAACGGCGAAGCCAATAGCGAAACGGCAATCCAGCTGTTAGAACATAATAAAGAATGGGCCAAATATGAACTGAAACCACACACTGGAAAACAGCACCAATTACGCGTGCACTTGAATCATCTCGGTATTCCAATTCAGAATGATCCGTTTTATCCACGGATAGCGCACAAAGCCGAAGATGATTTTTCTGCCCCTTTAAGCTTATTGGCCCAACATATTCAATTCATCGATCCGATCACGCAGAAAAGCATGAATTTCAGCTCCAGACTTGAATTGACACTGTAAATCGCTTGTCATTACAGATTATTTTCTAAAATCGGTCGCTTTAAGATTGAATTTCAAACGTAATTGATTAGAATAAAGGCGAAAAGTTAAGTAATTTAAAGCTTTAAAAATATTATGAGAAAAACTGAAGTTTATCAAATTCGCTTGGACTCGCAAGAGAAGAAACAAGCCTTTGCGGTATTTAAGCAATTGGGGATTACGCCAGCTCAGGCCGTGCGTCTTTTTTTCAAACAGGTGGTGATTACCAAATCGATCCCCTTCTCGATTGAAAACCAGAATATTAATCTGGAACAACTGATCCGGCTGCGCAAACTGAAGCAAAATGAGATCCAGAATGGGCAAAGCAGCTTGCCAAATTCAACACTCAATTCTCTGGATGATCAGGAAATCCAGCTCGATGATGATCATCTGGATTTATTTGAAGAACTGAATGCCATTTTAGGTGAAAGCGACAAAATTTAACATTGTTGCATTTCCGAACAATTTCTAAAGCCTGCCACTCATAAACTTCGCTATGCTTGATGCTGATAATCAATAAAAAATTAGCATGGAGGATGCAATGCTCGTACGACGCGCTCAATCAGCAGACCTGAATCAGCTTGCGATATTATTCGATGAATATCGACAATTTTATGGCACCTCCTCTAACCCCGAACTCTCCTACCAATTTTTAAAACAACGTTTTGAAGATGGACAGACCGTCATTTTCATTAATACCAAAGATGATACTTTTACCGGCTTTATTATCCTGTATCTGGGTTTTTCTTCGGTGGCCTGCTCGACCTATTATATTCTGGATGATGTCTATATCACCCCGATATTTCGGCGTCAGGGTGCAGCCAGACAACTGATTGATACCGCAATTTTATTTGCCAAACATGAACAGGCCTTAAGAATTACCCTGGAAACCCAAAAGAACAATTACCAATCGCATGAATTGTATGAATCTATGGGATTTATTAAGGATAATGAGTTTCAGACCTATCATTGTTTCCTGAGATAAAATCTGATCGTTCAAATAAACTTGAGAAGAATAACTCAATTATTCTTCTGAACGGAATTTTGCCAAAGCCACCTGTTCTGCATTTAAATAGATCCATTCTCCTTCAGCCAGCTCAGGCAGAGCCAAAGCACCAATTTGAGCACGATGCAATTGCTCGACTTTATTTCCGACGGCTGCCAGCATGCGTTTCACCTGATGATATACCCCTTGATGAATGCTCATTTGCAGACGGCTTTCAGACAGACGTATCACTTCAGTGGCTGCAAAAATACCTTTTTCATTGCGTAGCTCAACGCCTTGTTCCAGTTGCTGTAGCTGAGCATCAGTGACTGGATCTGCCGTTTGCATTTGATAAACTTTGGCCACATGTTTTTTCGGATGTGTTAACGCTTGCAGAAACTGGCCATCATCAGTCAACAATAACAGTCCGGTGGTGTCCTGATCCAGACGACCCACGCATTGAATGCCACGATTCAGCAGCATCTCATCAAACAGATCAAACACACTAAAATGATGCGTGGCCTGATGCGAACACTCATAGTCCTGCGGTTTGTTTAAAGCGATATAGACTTTCTCTCGATAGCGATGGGCCTTGCCATAGACCTCGAAGTCTAAATCATTCAAATCCAGTTTATGTTTAGGATGATCAATCACTTCATTCTGGATAGAAACAGCACCATTTTTAATCAATTGCTGACAATGCTTGCGGGAACCGAAACCTTGTGACTGCAACATTTTTTCCAATAGCATCTGCTTAAACCTGTATCGCGTGAAGAGTTGTGCATTCTATCCTGAAACACACCTAAATTGATTGCTTCGCTTATTTTCTTCGTATCACCAGCTGAAACGCTCTACAATGGTGGCATTTTCCATGTTTCCTCTCCCGCCCATGTCACAACTCGATTTAAATTTGATGGTTCTTTTGGTATTACTGGCCTGTGGTATATTCAGTCACAATAGTGCTGTCACCATCGCTGCAGCGGTACTGATTGTTCTTAAAATTACCCCGCTACACGACCTGTTGCCTTATGTACAACAACATGGTTTGAATATTGGAATTATTATTTTAACCATCGGGGTATTGGCACCGATTGCGAGTGGCAAAATTGCCGGAGAAAGTATTCTCAAGTCATTTCTCAGCTGGAAATCTTTACTGGCCATTGCCATTGGTGTTTTTGTGGCTTGGCTCGGTGGCCGCGGTGTGAAACTGATGTCGAATCAACCGGATATTGTCGCGGGCTTATTGATTGGTACTGTAGCAGGTGTGGCGGTGTTACGCGGCGTACCTGTTGGGCCGCTGATTGCAGCCGGGATTTTATCTTTATTGATTGGTACACAATAGATTCAAATCATCAGCACGCATCACCAGTATGCAAAGATTTCTCAAAAATACATCACATGACCTATAATATGCAGGTCATCTATTGATTACCTTGCACCAAGCTTTAAAGCAGTGTTTCAAGCTTGCTCAGGATATGTCATCAGATCAACGGAAGATTCATCTTGGTTGTAAGCTTTCCAAGCTAAAATAAAAGCGATACAAAAAAATAGAATGATCTTTAACAAGCTGTGACCTGATAAAAATTTGAAATTTACTGCATGACAAATCCGAGCCTAATCTTTTAAGGCATAAACCAAACTTTCTATCATCTCGCCGTTTTCCAAATATACTTTAACCGGAATCCGTTGATATTCATCACCTTCAAACGCATCCAGCTCTTCCCAATATTGGGGAAGATGCTCAGATATAAATACATAACCCTGAACAGTCTCGCCCGAATCACTGAGCTGAATGCCCGGGCTACCCAGTTCAGCCCCCCAGCCACGCTGTTGCAAATGCCCACGGATATAAGCGGCTTTCCAGCTTCCCCCAATCCGCTCCATGACATGGGCATTGGGTTGCTGCGGACGAAGCGTGCCGTATACGAATAAACTATGCATCTTAAAAGTTCTGAAGGATCATTTCGGGGATTACTCTACAAATAACAGTGCCAGACGGACTTGGTCATAGGCCATTTTAGGCGTGGTGAGTTCTACAATCGGGCGCAACTTAATCGAGCCATCATCATTAAAATGCTCAGCACTTTGACGTTTGGTTAAGCGTTTATAAATTTTACGCACCTGCTCCACCACTTCCTCACCCGGATGAGCCACCGAAATATCCAGTCCCTGCTCTTTGTTTAAACGGCCTAGATGATTAATGATTGTCGCTGGCGTCAGACCACGTTCAGTCGCGATATCCGCAACTTCATAGCCTTCTTCAAACAGTGCTCGGGTTTCATCCAGTGTGGCAGTGGCATAACTCTGCTTCGTGCCACTCTTGGAAATTTTCTTTTCATTGCGCTGGATTTCTGCTTCATTCAATGTGCCACCGCAGTGACGAATAAAGGCTTTATGCTGCGCAGTCAAATCGACATTTTCAAAATTCGCTTCGGCTTCATCAGAAAGTTCCTGAAAACGACGATCAGCTTTAATCGCTAAACTGTCAAGTTCCAAAGCCTGCTCATTAAAGCCTTTTAAACGTAAGCCATTTAAGCTTTTCAACCGTGACAGCGCCACATAACCTTGACCTTTCTCGAAAGTATGACTCAGATCAATTTCTGCTGCTTCCAAGGTCATCCCTTGAGATTTATGAATGGTAATCGCCCAGGCCAAGCGTAAAGGAATTTGCTGGAAACTGGCAATAGTCTTACCAGCTTCATTGTCTACCGACCAGGTTTCCGGCTCCACCACCAAGGTCGTGCCATCGGTCAGTTTTACTTTGGGCAGCACACCATATTCATCGTCTTCTTCAAAACTGATCACTTCACCCAGACTGCCGTTGATATAGCCCATATCAAAGTTATTTTTTACAAACATGACTTTGGCATGCTTTTTCAAGGTTAAGGCTTCTGGTGCACGTACTGAAGATTTTAAAGTTTCAATCAGCTTTTCATTGCCATCACACTGGGCATCAAACTGGCGCGGATCATTGTCAATTTCATTCAGATGTTTAAAGTTAAGACTATCCACATCCATATTATGGGTATACAGACGCGTATAGGTATCGCCGATTTCTTGATGTCGGGTTGCCTGTAAAGCCGTGCGATGTTCATGGCTAATCGCCTGCGCACGGATCGCATTCAGGATGTCATTCAGATAATCATTGCCCTGACGATGCTGCTCGGTCAGATAACAGACCCGAAACTTGGCTTCTACCCAGGCTTCCGACATAAAGCAGAATTTATCGCGATTACGCTCGTCATTCTTACCGACTGGCGGCAACTGGAAAAAATCCCCGGCCACAATTACCTGAATACCGCCAAAGGCTTCATCACTGTCCTTAAAATATTTCAGCACCTGATTGACCAGATTCAGCTGCTTGGCATGCAGCATGGAAATTTCATCAATAATCAGAACTTGGGCATTTTCCAGATGTTCTTTTAAGTATTTACGCTCTTTCATGCGCTTTAAGTCATCTTCGGACAAAAAGTCTTTAATCCCAATGCCGGCCCAGGTGTGAATGGTCATACCATTCATATGCGTGGCTGCAATACCGGTCGATGCCGTAATCGCGACGGCGACTTTACGCGCTTTTAAATAATTAATATATTGATTCAGCGTATAGGTTTTTCCTGCACCCGCAGAACCGGTTAAAAAGACATTTTCTCCTGCTTTGAGTAACTTAAGGGCAGTTTCCTGTTTCATAAGAGCAATACCGTGAAAGAACGGCTATAGCCTAACGATTTTTGGCAGAAAAGTTAAGCGTCATGGCGGAAAACCACTTAATCTTGCACTTAAGCCTGCAAGTTGAGCCAGTTGATAAAATGCATCGCGATATTGCTATATTCAGCTTCTGCCTTTTGATTGTTCGGATATTCCAACTGATCGAAGATCACTTGCCCATTGACGATTCGACAGCCCAGAATTAAAGGTAAACGCACATCCGGATGCGACATGCGAAAGGCCACATATTGCCCTTCAATAATCTGCTGGGCATAACTGGCAGCCAGACAGTTCCTGAAAACCTTGGATTCTTCCAGAATACGATCCAGATTTTTAAGCTCCTCAAAACGCCAGTTGAAATATAATAAAAATGAGGCCTGCGTCAAAGGTGACCAAGTTACGAGCGCAAACTCTTTTTTCAGCTTGGCCATCATTTCCTGCTTCTGAATCTGATCATGCCAGATCACGGCCTGAGCGAATAATCCACTCCAGCTGAGGTTTTTCGGAATCTCGTTATGACTGGAAAAATATTCCACCAGATAGTCACGCACATAACTGTCAAATACAGACTCACGCACATGTCCACTGTGTAAATAAAACAGCTGTCTAAATTCGACAAAAGGAATCCGATAGCGCTGCAACACATGATAGAAATCCCGATTCTGCTGGCTTTGAGGCTGAATATAGGTCAAGACTTCTTCTGGAAGATGTGTGGTAATTTTATATAGATGCTGCATATATGCCTGCATCACCCGGCTCAGTTGCAAATAGACTTTCTTGGTGATCTGATCATCCATTTTGACCACGTTACGCAGCAGTTCTATCCATTCGTCCAGATACAGAATCGAGGGAGTGATGGCAATCCGCTGATCATCCATCGATTGGCGTGTGCCTTTTAAGACCACCGCCTGATTATGCTGATGTTGAAACCAGTCATGCTGGATTGCATATTCATGCATGCTATGAATAAACAGTCGCGCTGAGACATATTGAAAATATTGTAAGGTCGCCAGAATAATCTGCGGATGAATATGATGGCTGTCTACAAAACTTAAGGCCGTCACTGCCACCCGCACGCTGCTGTGCTGAATATTGCTACTGATCCAGTCCAGTACTTCGGCTGGTTGCCTGAAAATCCAGTTCACTGCACGATGACAGTCAAATAGGGGCAATCGGGCCACCTTTTTTTGCCATAAATAGGGATGATTTTCCAGAAAATTTCGTTTGGCTAATAAATCATCCCGATGCCAGACCTCACGGTTCATCAAACGGACAAAACCGAGCAGGTGGCTCTGCTCCTCGGCATGTCGATACAATAGCCGAATATCATCGCTGTGATCATTCAGTTCATGTAAATTAAAACGCTCTTCAAAAGACAAGGACATAATCCGAAACGTCGCCGGATGCAAAAACTGTGCGGCACTAAAACAGAATTCATCCAGAGTGTCCATTAAGGACTGGATGGACAGGAACTCATCCTGCTGTAGAAATGCCAAAGAAAAAGCCTGTTGCAAGCTTTCAAGAATTTGCGGGGGAATATCCTGTTCGTCCAGAACAACGTTTTGCATGACTGGTGTTGTATACAACCCGGCCTCTATTAAATGATGATCAATAATCTCAGCCTGAACCACCGACATCTGTCGCAGGAATGCCAATACCCGTGCTGGGCCATTTACCGCTTCATAGACCTGGTTCAGAATCAGTTTGCGTAATTGCTTGGCTTTGTCACGTAAATACAGCGAATGCTGCGGTTTCAAGTCCCCAGTCAGGAAATAGATATCCTGTAAAAAAAATTCTTCTAGCGCTTCTGCTTTGTATTGCTGAAAATAAAAATGACTCTCGACCAAAACGGGTGTAGTTCCGGAGTCCAGTGCATATGCAGTATAAAACTGGATATAGAACAACCCGTCCAGCAATTCAATCCGGTATTGACCCTGCTGAATTTTTAATAGATTTTGTGCAGTCAGATGACCAATCATCGCCATCTGATCCAGATAAAGCTGGTTCAACTCCGGAGAAATCCGCAAACATTGTTGTGCCAGCAATTTTAACGGCGCTACCCAACCACCCTGTTCCATATACGCACCTATTTATTTTATTTTTATATTGAATCATGTTGAGCCCTCGATCATCGATCAGTGACTATTTGACCATACATTATGGCAGTACTCGCACAATAAAACAGCACTGCAGGATGACTTCTAAATATAGCGCATCTCAATATGTCACAACTTGGATTTACAACGAGGATTCGGTTGCCTGCTGGTCTTGCTGACGCTGCACAGTGAGCGCTGCCAACCCCGTATAAATATGCTGTTGCAAGCTATGCCGAAACTCAACCAGCTCTTCTTGCGTCTGCACCTGAGCAATCGATAGTCGTGGCATAAACTGAAAATAAAAGGGCAAGCGTTTTGGCAACAGGTGTTTGGGCAGAGAAGGAATCACATCGCCCTGACGTAGTAATTTATTGAGTTGTGGTATTTTAAGTAGTGTTTGAAAATACTTATGCTGGATAATCTTATTGGCATTAAAGCCAATCTCATAGACCTCATCCGCACCGAGAGCGGCAAAAGGGACAAGATCATAGTTGAATTCTTGCGCCAGCTTTAAAAAGCCGTAACGCTGCTTCCAGATCAGCTGATACTGCTCACCCTGACGTTTGAGCACTTCACGACCGCCACCCGGAAAGACCAGAATGGAATAGCCTTGCTGCATTGCAGCACGCACATAGGCTTGTGTTCCATCAATGGCACCAAACTTTTTCACGGCTTCACGCCACAGCGGCACATAAAAATGGCTATGATCTGCAATACTGACCACAGCCACCTTATGTTCGTTGTAGAGGTAATCAATCAGCATCGGCGCATCAAAGATGCCATACATGGAATGATTACCGACATACATTGCAGGTCGACTGGCATCCATATACTCAGCCCCTAAAAAAGTAGGGGTAAAATAAAGTTTGGATAAGGCACTTAAGCGTCTAATCCACTGCCCGTCATGTTTGACCTGCAAAATATGCTCCTGGCTTATGCAACGTGTTTTTGTACCAGAATTGAGCCGACTGAATAGCCTGCACCAAATGAACAAAGTACGCCATATTCGCCATCTTCAACTTCATTTGCAGTACGGTGCAAGGCAATGATTACACCTGCTGAAGAGGTATTCGCGAACTCGTTCAGAATAATCGGTACCAGACCAGGTCTGGCATTCTCCTTACCCACCACCAGCTTCAGAATCAGTTCATTCATGCTGGCATTGGCCTGGTGCAACCAGAAACGTTTCACCTCTGTTGGCGCAATATGATTTTTCTCAAGCTGAGTAGTAATCATTTTTGCAACCAGTGGGCAGACTTCTTTAAATACCTTGCGACCATCCTGACGGAAACGCTTGTCATCAATATCGGCATTTTCAGACGTATTCAGAAAACCGAAGTTATTGCGGATATTATTGGAGAACTGGGTAAATAATGAAATATCCAGAATTTCAAAACCGGTCTTGGTTTCGGTATCTTCAATAATGGAGGCAGTTGCCACATCACCAAAAATAAAGTGACAGTCACGTGAACGAAAATCGGTATGTGCAGAGGTAATTTCCACATTAACCAATAACACACGACGCGCACCAGCCTTAATCGCATCATAGGCCTGTTTCAGACCAAATGTTGCTGCCGAGCAGGCCACATTCATGTCATAGGCATAGCCTTTAATTCCTAAAGCGGTTTGAATCTCGATGGCAACGGCAGGATAAGCACGTTGCAAATTCGAGCATGACAAAATCACGATATCAATATCTTCAGCAGTTACGCCTGCATTTTCCATCGCCTGCTTGGCTGCGATTACACCCCATTCTGCTTGCAGTGAAATTTCATCATCTGCACGTTCAGGTAAATTCGGACGTAAACGTTTCGGATCTAGAATACCGCTTTTTTCCGCAACATAACGGCGTTGGACACCAGATGCCTTTTCAATAAATTCTGCACTAGAACCACGACGCGCTTCAATTTCGCCTGCAGCGATTTTGTCCGCATTTTCGTGATTAAACAGTTCCACATAAGCATTTAAACTTTCAACTAATTCTTCATTGGTGATGACATTTTCCGGATGGAACAAGCCAGTACCCGTAATGCGGATGCCCATGTAAAACTCCTTCTCTGAATTACCTATATCTTAACTGATTCCAAGACGATCCCATACTTTTTGCAAGCGAGTTGGAGACACGGGTGCTTTTGTTTTCATCGGTTGTGAAAACAATGAGATTCTTAACTCCTCGACCATGAAGTACAATTCTTTCAGACGAGGGTCATCTTTAAACTTGAACAATTTTTCCATCCATTGATCAATTTGGTCAATGGCGGAATTGTCCCTTTGTAGATTATTGGGCAAGCGGTCTAAACGCAAGATCAAGGCTTTCAAATAACGTGGAAATTCGATCCATACATCGGATGGTTTACGATATACAAAGTCAGAAAGACTCATTAAATCAAGTTGATCTTCAATATCATTGATATTTTTCTCAAACACAGAATGGTCTAAAACCAATAATTTCCGGCGGATTTCCTGCCACTGGATATAAATATCTGTAATCTCTTTCAGGGTAACTTGCCCATGACTTAAGAAAGATTTTTTTACATCTTCAACCAGTTTTTGGAACTCTTGCGCATTGACAGGTAGCTCATTCATGGACACTTGCAGTGTGGCATAAACTAACATTTGTTCTAGTTGGGCCTTGTCACCGAGTGGCGAATAAGCCAGTGCCAAAGGTTTGGAGATCTGTTTTTTTAACTGGCGAATCAGGTCTCCCAGTTGCATATGCACCAGTCGGATCACCCCTTCACGATGTTTTTTGATCGCTTCCGCCTGATCGTTAAAGGTCTGAATCACCACGCCCGACTCATCTTTTTGCTCCAGTGCAGCAAAGGCTTTGGTCGGCACCAGCGCCTGATACTGCTTGACCACGACACCCGTGACTTTTTGTGAGGCTTCAAACACAAAACTTTCCGGGAAGGTTTTAAATTCACCTTTCAGCTGCTTGACCGGACTATGGGTTTCAGCCCGGCAACGTGCTTTCAGCTCTGACAAATCACGACCCTGTTCAATGACACGACCTTTTTCATCAGTGACTTTAATAAACGGTAACAGATACTGTTCGACCCGGTCAAAGCTGAAATCTTTCTCAGTGATTTGATCGCCACGTAACTGGAACGCCAGGAAACCAAAGATATGTTTCTGCAGATCCTGTACATCGACTTTTGCCATGAGTTTTCGTGCAGTATCTGGAATTGGCACCAGATTACGGCGCTTGTCCTTCGGCAAGCCTTTTAGCAATGCTTCAATCAGGTCCAGACGCCAGCCTGGAATTCCCCAGGACCAGATTGATTCATCTACCTGAGCCAAGGCTTGCAGTGGAATTTTAACTGTCGCGCCATCTTCATCATGACTCGGGTCAAAGCGATAGGTCGCTGCCAGACGAAGTTCACCATTACGTAAATAGTCAGGAAATTGCTGTGTGGTTGGACGATCATTCAGCCATAATGCATCATCATCAACAAATAAATAACGTGGCTGCTGAGGCTCAACCGTAGCCCGCCAATCTTCAAAAGTACGGCGGCTGGCCACTTCAGCTGGCACTTTAGATGCATAGAACTGGTAAATGGTTTCTTCGTCTACCACCAGATCACGACGACGCAATTTATCCTCAACCCGTTCGACTTCTTCCAGTTTAAGCAAGTTATGCTTTAAAAATGGCGGACTAATACCGAGATGACCCGTAGTTAAAGCATCGCGTAAGAAAATTTCATGCGCCGCAGCCTGATCGACTTTTTCATAATTGATTGCTCGTTTTGGCTCAATGATCAGACCAAATAATGAAATCTGGTCATAAGCGTTCACCACACCGGCTTTTTTCGACCAGTGCGGTTCAAAATAATGATGCTTGAGCAGATCGCGGGCGGCTAGCAGTATCCATTCCGGTTCAATCTTGGCCAGAGTGCGTAAATACACTTGCGAGGTTTCCACCATCTCAAAAGCCATGACCCACGGCGTATTGCTCTTATGCAAAGTCGATGCCGGGAAAATCCGGGCTTTCTGCTGACGTACCGCCATAAACACATTACGTTCATCGGTCTTGTTGGCAATAAACGACAATAAGCCGGTGAGTAATGCACGATGCAGATTTTCATAACTGGCAGCTTTGTCATTAAATGACAGTTTTAGACCTTGAGCCAAGTCCACCAGTTGTTCATGGGTTTTTTTCCATTCACGTAAACGCAGCCAGCTCAAGAAATGATTCCGCGCAAATGTACGGCGTTTATTCTCACTCATACTTTCGCGATTGCCGTGCAATGTTTCCCAGAGTTTTATATAGAACAAAAAGTCAGAATCAGCTTCACGGAACAAGGCATGTTTCTGGTCGGCCTGCATTTGTTTGTCTGCAGGACGTTCACGCGGATCTTGCACCGCGAGCGCCGCAACAATAATCAAGACTTCATTTAAAACACCAAAATGTGCGCCACCCAAAATCATACGGGCCAGACGTGGGTCAATCGGCATTTTTGCCATTTGCTGACCGATTTTGGTTAATCCACTGCTTTGAAGTCTCCCTTTCTCAAAGGGAGATTTAGAGGGATTTGCTTGATCATCTTCAGTTTTAGGAGAATTTTTCTCGGCCATTGCCCCCAACTCAATCAGCAACTTACGGCCATCATTCACCAGACGGTGATCCGGTGGTTCGATAAAATCAAAGTCCTCCAGCGAGCCTAAACCCAGACTCTGCATCTGCAAAATCACCGATGCCAGATTGGTACGCTTGATTTCAGGTTCAGTAAATTCCGGACGGCTCAGAAAGTCGTCTTCTGAATACAGGCGGATACAAACACCGGGCGCAATACGACCACAACGGCCTTTACGCTGATTGGCTGCAGCCTGAGAAACGGCTTCAATCGGCAGGCGCTGCACCCGTGAACGATAGTTATAACGTGAAATACGCGCAAAACCACTATCAATTACATAACGAATATTCGGTACAGTCAACGCTGTTTCCGCGACGTTGGTGGCAATAATAATACGTCGCCCACCACCGGAAGGATTAAAGATTTTTTGCTGCTCTGCCAAGGCTAAACGGGCAAATAAGGTTAAGACTTCAGTATGCCGTGGCCCGTGTTTAATCAGGGTTTCCTGTAGCTCGCGAATTTCCTGTTCTGTACTGGCAAAAATCAGGATATCGGCATGTTCGGGATGGCCTTTTTCTTGTGCATCCTGAAAACATTCTTCTACCGCTTTAACCACAGCACGCGGCAAGTTTTCTTCGAAGTCATCAAATTCATCATCATCGCTGCCGCCAATGCTCATTTCCGAGATCGGGCGATAACGCAGTTCAACCGGGAAACTACGGCCTTCTACTTCAAAAATGGGTGCACCATTAAAGTAATTACTAAAACGGTTTACATCCAGTGTGGCAGACGTAATGATGACTTTCAGGTCTGGACGACGCGGCAGTAACTGCTTCAGATAGCCCATAATGAAGTCGATATTCAGCGAACGTTCATGTGCTTCATCAATAATAATGGTGTCATATTTGCTTAGGTAGCGGTCATGCGTCAGTTCGGCAAGCAGAATACCGTCAGTCATCAAGCGTACAATTGAATCTTGGGAACCCTGTTCAGTAAAACGCACTTTAAAGGAAATTGATTCCCCGAGTTTTTCGCCAACTTCTTCAGCAATACGCTGTGATACGCTTCGAGCCGCCAGTCGGCGTGGCTGGGTATGTCCAATCAGACCAGTCAGGCCGCGTCCAGCCAGCATGGCAATTTGCGGTAATTGTGTGGTTTTACCAGAACCGGTTTCGCCAGCCACAATAATGACCTGATGCTTTTGAATCGCGGCTATCAGCTTGTCAGCGTATTGGGTAACGGGCAAATCTTGATTCAGCTTGATGTCTGGAAGACGTTCCAGCCGCTGCCGCACTTTCAGATTGGATTTTTCAAATAGTTCCTGATACTGCTTGACATTGGCATCTTTCCCCTTCTTCAGTCGATTTAAACGGTGACGGTCACGCGCCATTATCCATTGATCTACATTTAAATGACTCTGCACAGAGAAAACACCCACATCAAAAAACCGGAAAAGTTTATTTTACTTGGTTCATTAGCTTTCAGATAGTCGTAGTTCTGTTAAGTGCCGGACAAATTGGCTTTACTCGTCTCATTTCCCTTAATTCGGCGTAGTAAATCGAGCAAATTACCCCGCTACTCTCACCTGTCCACATGATTAAGTTTAAGCATAAACCTAATTTTTAAATTGATATCGAGAGTATTTTGAGAAAAACAGGATTTTTTTCCTGATTTGCCCTTGAATTTTTCAGTTTCAGCATCATGTTTGTTAGCACGAGGAAAAAGAGATAATTTTGTCATGAAGCCATCATCTTGATGCTGCTCAATGAACAAAGCTATTTTGTGAAAATGGAGAATTTTTACATGATTCGGTTTTTCCGATTTTTGTAATGTAAAAATACCATTTCACCAATAAAGTAAATTTCTATAAGCTAATTGAAATTCAAAACAAACCTCAATCATGGAGACAATGATGAGCTTAATTAATACTGAAGTTAAACCATTTAAAGCAACTGCATTCCAAAATGGCCAATTTATTGAAGTAACTGAAGCTGACCTTAAAGGCAAATGGTCTGTAGTATTCTTCTACCCAGCTGACTTCACTTTCGTTTGCCCAACTGAACTGGGTGACCTTGCTGACAACTACGCTGAATTCCAAAAATTAGGCGTTGAAATCTACTCAGTTTCTACTGATACACATTTCACACACAAAGCTTGGCACGATTCTTCAGAAGAAATCAAAAAAATCCAGTATGTAATGGTTGGTGATGCAAACTGGACGCTTGCTAAAAACTTTGACGTATTAATCGAAGCTGACGGCCTTGCTGATCGTGGTACTTTCGTCATCGATCCAGAAGGTAAAATCCAAATCGTTGAAATCAACGCCGGTGGTATCGGTCGTGATGCTCAAGAACTTCTTCGTAAAGTTAAAGCAGCTCAGTATGTACATGCTCACCCAGGCGAAGTTTGCCCAGCTAAATGGAAAGAAGGCGATGCAACTCTTGCTCCTTCAATCGACCTAGTGGGTAAAATCTAATTTTAATTAGATTAAACTGACTCAAAAAAACCACGCTCTTTAGCGTGGTTTTTTTATAACTTTTGATTTGATTTATTTTAGAAGTAATGTTTACACGCAGATTGAGTGTGTGTATTTATCCCGAAATTGCTTGAATCGTCTATTTCTTTGCGATCTATCAAACTGCGCTGAATAAGTTTTAATTTCTCGCTGCAGCTATTTTCTTACAATCCTCTGCCCATTCTTACAATATAGCTATACATCTACAGCACGGCATGGCATAAGTTCAAATGATAAGAAAATAAATATTCAGTGGAGGAACGCATATGCAAAAACTGCTTACAGTGATTTCATGGAAATATAATCCCTCAAGCCGCCACCTGAAAATCGTTTATAGTAATGGCCATACGGAACTCTATCATCCTGTACCCGAATTTATTTATGACAACCTGCTCAGACGTGAAGATAAAGCTGCTTTCGTACATAAATATCTTGAATATAATTTACATTTCAATAAAGTCTGCATGGATTAAAACTCATGCGATTCACGACATCCGACCATCAGCAGACCCGCACCGATCGGTACAGTGCTGATGATAAAACGCTGATCTTGCTGAATCAGATGAATAAACTCTTCCACTTCTGCTGCATGTGAAATGACATTATCCACCACAAGCATCCCACATTTTGGCTTGAGTAATCGAGCCAAATGCTTCCAATAGCCTAGATAGGCATCGCGCTCTGCATCCAGTAAAATAAAATCAAACTATTGCTGTGAAGCTTCTAGATATTGCTGCGCATCCATCACTTTAAAATCAATAAGATGCTCAAAACCCAATGTATTTGCATAGTGTTTCGCTTGAGTGACACGTGCTTTATCTATTTCCAGTGTGGTTATCACTGCTTGGGTATGCTGAGCAGCTTCAGCTAGCCATAAAGTCGAATAGCCTGTGGATGTACCAATTTCCAAAATATCTTTGGCTTGCTGGGCACAAATCAACATGGATAAAAATCGACCTGATTCTGGTTCTATATTGCGATATCGTTGCAGTCGATCTGTCTGCTTGAGATCATGCATATGAAATTTTTCATATAATTCATGCATGAATTTTTCAAATTCATCTGGATTTAGCATAGCCCCTCCCTGAGCTTTTTTAGCTTAAAGCGCCTGAATTAATTTAAAGCGTTCCACTTCACGATCATCGTTGGTGGTAATGGTTTCAGTGAACATTGTTAAAGGGCGCACCCAAATCGAATAATCCCCATAGAGACATTGATAAACCACCAGCTTTTCTTCAGTTTCACTGTGCGTGGCGACATGTAATACCTGATAAAGCTGCCCTTTATAATGCTGATAAATTCCGCGCTGTAATTCCATGATTCAGCCCTCCTGTTATAGATGCCTAATACTAACTGAATTAAGCAAATATCAAGTTAAATTACTTGAAAATTCTTATTCTAACGCCATATAAAAATCTGAAATTAATGATGCATTTTTCAATAAATCAGTAATTCCGATCGATACTATAAAAACAAACTGTTTTACCTATTTTGATTTATGCACTAATATCGCTTATATCAAATAAATATTTATTCCTTTGGAGACGTTAGCCATGTTAGACCAAAATACTTCAGCTCAATTAAAAACACTACTCGAACGTCTGGAAAGCCCGATTGAACTGGTTGCGACTTTAAATGATTCCGACAAATCTGCAAAAATCAAAGAACTGGTAGAGGAAATCGCTGCATTATCTGATTTAGTCACTGCGCGTTTTGATGGCCAGAACCAACGTGCACCAAGCTTTGGTATTGCCAAAGCAGGTGAAGAACCACGTGTCTACTTCGCAGGTCTGCCAATGGGGCATGAATTCACCTCACTGATTCTGGCTTTACTACAAAGCTCTGGTTATGCACCGAAAGTATCTGCTGAAGTTTTAGAGTCGATTAAAGGCTTAGGGATCAAATCTGATTTTGATGTATTTGTATCACTCAGCTGCCATAACTGTCCGGATGTGGTTCAAGCCTTAAACCTGATTGCAATTTACAACCCGGGCACAACAGCCACCATGATTGATGGGGCATTCTTTCAGGATGAAGTGGAAGAACGCAAAATCATGGCGGTGCCGATGGTGTTCCAGGACAACCAGCATATCGGTCAGGGTCGTATGACGTTGGAAGAAATCGTGGCAAAACTGGATACCAACTCTGCAGCAAAAGAGGCTGAAAAGCTCAATGCCAAAGACGCCTTTGATGTACTGGTGATTGGTGGTGGTCCTGCAGGTAATACATCTGCAATCTATGCAGCGCGTAAAGGTATCCGTACAGGTATCGTGGCTGAGCGCATGGGCGGTCAGGTCATGGACACCATGGACATCGAAAACTTTACCTCGATTCAAAAAACCCAAGGTCCCAAGTTTGCTGCTGAAATGGAAGCACATGTACGTGAATACGGTGTTGACATCATGAACCTGCAACGTGTCTCTAACATCAAAGGTACAGATGAAACAACGAATGGTCTGGTAGAAGTGACTTTAGAGAATGGTGCCAAACTGGAATCAAAAACCGTCATCCTGTCTACAGGTGCACGCTGGAGAGAAATGAACGTTCCGGGTGAGCAGGAATACAAAACCCGTGGTGTGGCCTACTGCCCACACTGTGATGGTCCATTGTTCAAAGGCAAACGTGTTGCGGTAATCGGTGGGGGTAACTCTGGTGTTGAAGCTGCGATTGATCTTGCAGGGATTGTAGAGCATGTGACTTTGGTTGAGTTTGATAGCAAGCTTCGTGCGGATCAGGTATTGCAAGACAAATTAACAAGCTTGCCAAACACCACGGTGATTAAAAATGCCTTGTCGACTGAAGTGGTGGGTGACGGTTCACAAGTGACTGCACTGAAATACAAAGACCGTACGACTAACCAAGAGCACACTGTTGAATTGGCGGGGATCTTCGTACAGATTGGTTTGTTGCCGAATACCGATTTCTTAAAAGCAACAGCGGTAGAACTTTCAAATCGTGGTGAGATCCTGATTAACGAACGCAACGAAACCAATGTGAAAGGTGTATTTGCGGCGGGTGACTGTACTACTGTTCCGTATAAGCAGATCATCATTGCCACAGGTGAAGGCGCGAAAGCATCACTGTCTGCATTTGATTATATCATCCGTTCAGGTCAGTAATCCTTAACAAAACCCTAATAAAGCCCGCTTGAAGCGGGCTTTATTTTTCAATAACTACCGGTTTAGATTCAGTATATTTTATAAGCACTGCGTCCATTCATCTTCTTGCTAATCTTGTCATAAGCATGTCATTAATTTTGATTCTGTATAGATGGTCTGTAACTGTCGATAATCTCGTATTGCAAGCCTGTGAAAGCTCTCATATGATAGGGTGATAAATCATCTTTCATGATCGAAGAATAAAAAAGGATAACATCCTGGGAGAAGAACAATGCACTACCAATATCAATGTGCCTGCTGCGAAAAAGTAGTGGAATCTACAGAAAAATCATGTCCAGATTGCGGTTCGCATCATATTCGCAGTCCTTTTGGCTTCTGGATTTTGTGTCTAGTGGCCTGTCTTGCTACAGCGATCGTATTTAAAGTGGTACACGTCTATGTGCAATCACAACAACAAGAAGTTCCCGTACAACACTCTATACTCGATGTTTTACAAGAAGAAAATAAAGGCCTTCGTTAATTTTATTCAGCTCTGATTGAGAGACCTGTTCCGAAAAACAGGTCTTTTTTTATGGTGCTTTAATACCAGTATCGCTATGCAGAAAAACAGCTTCATAGCTGCCAGATTTGATTTACAATAGCAATTCTTGGAATGAGAGATATGCAATGGTTCAGTTAATTAAAAAAGGTGGATTACGCGAGCGTGCCAACCGTAGCCTTAGCTATCAGGGTTCTGAAAATACCGAAACCAGCTTAAGACCCAACCGCTATCAAACAGCGATTAAAACACAAGAAAACTTAGTGTCTTCTTCACTTAAACCCACCGAATCCACTTTGGATGATCATCCAGTTAATTCATCAAAATAAGCGCGTCATACCATAACCATAACGCAAAGAGTAAAAATAGCCCGCCTGAAACGATATCAATATAACTCCCTGAACGCTGATACAGAGCTTTAATTTTCGGCTGTGAAATCAGCAACATGAGTAAAGCGAAAGTTATAAAAGTCTGCAAGGGAATAATCACCGCGAGTTGTGCTTTCAGATATTCCGAGGCTGATGAACTCAGTGCCAGTGAAAATACGCTGCTAAAATAGATCAGCGTTTTAGGATTAGAGAGGTTGGTCCATAGACCCAACATAAAGTAATTTTCGGGTTGTGCCAGTTCATTGGAATCATCTTCGGGCTGATGTTTATTCCTAAAACTGCGCACACCACCCTTGAGCATTGTCCAGCCCATTTTTGCCAGAAATATTCCACCGAGCAGCATCAAGACCTGCTGGACCCATGGAAACTGCTCGATTAAAACGGTAAATCCGGCCAGTGTCAGTACCACCCACACGATAATACCGGCCGAAATACCTGCAATAATTTTCAGGGCATTTTGGCGTGTGGTAGATGCAGCACTTTTGGCGATCAGTAGAATATCAGGGCCAGGACTTAGTTGAGCAACAAAATGTAGAAGGCAGATGGTAAAAAGCAGAGACATTAAAATAGCGTTAAATTATAAAAAATGATTATAACGTTTGTTCAAACTAATGAGAATATTCCAATAAAAAACCGAATCATCAGATTCGGTTTAAATACAACCTTTTGAACTTTTCAGATGGATATCTTATTTTGGATTGATATCTTTCATTTCAATTTTTTTCGCTTCAGGCTTCACTTCACGCGCTTCACCATCAATGATGGTTGAATCACCACGACCTGCTTGCTGGTTTTGCATATCCTGCATTTGACGCATCATCTCGGCAAAGGGGTTCTGGCCTTGCGCGCCCCCCATATCGCCCATCATGCCACCCATCATTTTTTCCATCATGGCCTGCTGACGTTTCATCATCGCCTTCATCATGGCAGCTTTAAATACCTGCTGCACGGCTGGAATCAGCATTAATACCGCCAGTACATCGCTAATTAAGCCAGGAAGAAGCAGGAAGAAGCCTGCTAAAATTTTAGGTAAATTTCCTGTTAATGCAGGATCTGCATTCATCTGCCCCATTTGCATTTGCTGCATCTGTGGCATCACACCGGCCGAATATTTACGGATCAGGTTCATACCAATAAAAAATGCAGCCACAAACCAGAAAAATACGTACCACATGCTCCCGACGAGGTCACCCACGCCAATCCAGACAAATACTTCTAGGATTAAGCCTGCAAGGATAATAAGAAATAATTTCATGAAAATTAATCTAATCTCAGTAAAATAAATAATAGGATGATGTAATCAACTGCTTCATCAGGATCAAGCTTTTTTGATACGCTTATGTAACAATATGGGCATTATTCTATTTTTAAAGTGCAGGCATGTCATTAATTATTGGGATTGACCCCGGTTCTCGTTTAACCGGTTACGGAATTATCGAAAAAGACGGCTCCAAACTGACTTTTGTCGATGCCGGTACGATCCGCACCGAAACCACGGAAATGCCTGAACGTTTAAAACGAATTTTTGCCGGTGTAGAGCGGATTGTAAAATTTTATGGCCCAACAGAAGCCGCAGTAGAACAGGTCTTTATGGCACAAAATCCGGATTCTGCCTTGAAACTGGGTCAGGCCCGTGGTGCTGCTGTTGCCGCGCTGGTCAATCTGGATTTAAAAGTTGCTGAATATACGGCGCGCCAGATCAAGCAGTCTGTAGTGGGTTATGGCGCTGCTGATAAAGAGCAGGTACAGATGATGGTGATGAATATTTTAAAACTCAGCATCAAACCGCAACAGGATGCTGCCGATGCACTGGCGGCTGCCATTTGTCATGCACATGCCTCGGGCAGTATGAGTAAAATGGCGGTACTCAATGCTTTGGGCGGCATGGCACGTGGCCGCAGTCGGGTCAGCAGCCGTCGTCGTTAATGTTTAGCGCCGTATTTTAAAGCCTTGAATACCTAAATCGGATTGCAGAGGCTCTGGAATAATTGCTTGTCCGATTGCACAAGCAGGCCCTTGTCAACTTTGTGCAATGATTTCCTGAAGCGGTGAATCTGCGCCAACAATAACAGCCTCCACTTCGCCACTACTTAAATTTTTCACCTAGCCTTTTAAATCGAGTGCCACAGCCTGCTCAGCAAACCAGTAGCGCTAACCCACACCTCGCACTTGGCCTGAAATTTTCAGCTTGATTGCAGACAGATTAGCCGCCTTCACGATTAACCACCTGATAAATTGCATGTTTCATGTCCTGCGCCTGCAAACCACGTTCGCCGTTTTTGGCCAGTTCATCCCCTGCCAGTGCATGCAGCGTCACAATTTCATGCAAATGAATGGATTGAGCAAATTGTGCCTTTAGACTGGCAATCATCCCGGCCAGCACATCCCCCATGCCGCCTGTTCCCATGCCCGCATTCCCGGCAGTGCAAATATACAGCTGTTGTTCCAGAATCAGACTGCCTGAACCTTTCAGCACCCATTGCCCACCATACTTCTGCCTTAAGGCATGAATCGCTTGAATCCGATCTGTTTCAATGTCCAAGGTTTTACAATCAAGCAAAGTTGCCGCTTCACCCGGATGCGGTGTACTGTAAGTTTTAGAATTTAATTGTTGCGGCTGTTTGGCTAAAAACCACAATGCATCTGCATCTAAAACAATGTCTAAGTCTGAATTTCGAATTAAATCAAACCATGCCTGATATTGCTCTTTTGCCCATTGATCACGTCCCATGCCCATACCAAAACAGACTGCATCGACCTGCTGAATTAAGGCTGTGCGCTGCTCTATGTTGAGAGCATTAATATCACGCAGCATAATATTCGGCGCACGAGACAAAATGGCGGTATGGTGTTTCGCATCACAGACAATGGTGACCTTACCTGCTCCGGCAGCAAATGCCGCTTCTGCTGCCATAATCACTGCTCCGCCCATTTCAGCATGCCCCCCCACCACCAGCACATGACCATAACTGCCTTTATGACCAAAGGCTTCACGTTTCGGTAATTTAATCTGCTGTGAGGAAAGTTTGGCAACTGGTTGCAGTTCGGCATCAACTGGAATGGCAGAAATCAGTTCAACCTTAGCGGCATATTCCTTAGCTTGTCCGGTAAACAGTCCTGCCTTTAAGCCCAAAACCGTATACGTAAAATCCGCTTTAACCGCAATAGGCAAAGGCTGACCGGTATTGGCATGCAGTCCACTCGGTATATCAACCGCGATTTTGAGACCTTTCTGGTCATTGATCAATTGGATGATGGATTGCCAGTTCGCATCCAGCTCACGATTTAAACCAATGCCAAATAAGGCATCGATATAAGCGTCATATTCATGCTTAAACTGAAAATGCGGCCCTACTTTCAATCCAGCATCCAGCACTTCTTGCCAAGCTTTGGCCAAGTCCACTGATTGACCTTTTTCAGCCGCATAAATATCTACATCGAAACCGGCCTGTTTTAAATATTTTGCAATCAGATAACCATCGCCAGCATTATTGCCCTGACCACAACACACCGCTATTTTCTGTATATTTTTTTCTTTAAATAGCACACTCAGACGCTGTGTGACTGACCAAGCCACCTGCTGCATCAAACCATAGGAACTATTTTGCTGCTGAAACCAACGCTGCTCCCATGCTTGAATACTTTGGCTATGATAAACAGGGCTATGGTAAACTTGTTGCTGCATTTTTTATTCCCTGTCTTTGGTTTATGACAATTCCCGATTCTTACGCACAAATTCAAGTCTATCAACAAGATCCAGCCGAGCTAAAAGCCTGGATTAAAGCGCAGGCGCTAGAATTGGGGTTTTCTGATTGTGTCATTGCCAAACCAGATGCTCAAGCAGAATTAGCGCGCTTACAGGAATATCTGGATCGTGGCTATCATGGCGACATGAAATTTCTGGAAGATAATCTGGAAAAACGTGCCAATCCTGCCTTACTTGTCCCCGGCACGCGCAGCATTATCTGCGTGCGTATGGATTATCTGGTCGAGACTCCAAAGCCACGTTACGTTCCGTATGCACCCAATTCCGCGATTATTGCGCGTTATGCCCGTGGCCGGGATTATCACAAGATCATGCGCGGTCGGCTCAAAACCTTGGCGACAAAAATCCGAGAAAAAGTTGGCGATTTTGAATCACGCCCTTTTGCCGATTCTGCACCCATTTTTGAAAAATCACTGGCTGAAAGTGCTGGCATGGGCTGGACAGGTAAACATACCCTGCTGATTCATAAAAAGTCTGGTTCTTTCTTTGTGCTTGGAGAGCTATTTACTTCTCTGGACCTCCCTTTTGATGCGCCTGCCAGTAAACATTGTGGTTCCTGTACGGCCTGTATCGACATCTGTCCAACTCAGGCCATTGTCGAGCCCTATATGCTGGATGCACGGCGATGTATTGCTTACTTAACCATCGAGTATAAAGGCATTATTCCAGAAGATTTGCGCCGCGGAATTGGTAACCGGGTTTTTGGTTGTGACGATTGCCAGCTAATTTGTCCTTGGAACAGTTTTGCCCAAATCACCCCGGTAGAAGATTTTCATCCACGACATGGTCTGGATCAGGTCAGCTTGCTAGATTTATGGCAATGGGATGAAACCACCTTCTTAAGTGCGACCGAAGGCAGTCCAATGCGTCGTACAGGTTATCAAAGCTTCATGCGCAATATCGCCATTGGTCTGGGCAATGCACCTTTTGATGAAAAGATTGTTTACGCTTTACAACATCAACGGGCATTACATGACGAAATTGTGCAGGTGCATATTGATTGGGCGATTCAGGAACAGTTGACCAAAACAGCATAAATTTTCAATTTATTACTTCGGCTCACTCGATCTCTTATAAGGCTTACACAATATTTGATCACTTTATGTCATAAAGAAAGAGATGAAAAAATGACGAGAGGGACTGAAGATGCAAGAGCAAGATAAAAAACAGCAACAGCACGAACAGCTAGATCAGCTTAAACAGCAGAAGCAACAACAGCAGCAGCCCCAACATGGGCCAATCGATTCTCCTAAGAACAATCAGTATGAGCAGGATGAACGAGTGCTGAACAAGCAGCATCGTGACGATCTGCAAAATCAGAATATTCATGGGGGTCATCGTGAATAAAAAATTTCAGGATTAAATATAATGACAAAGTCCACCCCGTGTGGGCTTTGTTCGTTATAGAAGGTCATATTTTGCTAGTGAGGCAGACACACATTTTTATTAAGATGAGGTGAATGATAAATAAGCACAAACAAGGACAGATATATGAACACGAGTAATGCAGTACGCAATGATTGGTCACGTGAAGAAATACAGGCACTGTATCAGCAGCCTTTAATGGATTTATTGTTTCAGGCGCAACAGGTTCATCGTGAGCACTTCAATGCCAATACAGTTCAGGTCAGCACCCTCCTCTCGATCAAAACAGGCAAATGCCCTGAAGACTGCAAATACTGTTCACAATCTGCGCATTATGATTCCAAGCTAGAAGCTGAAAAACGTATCGCGGTCGATAAAGTCATTCAGGAGGCTAAACAGGCACTGGCTTCTGGAAGCTCTCGTTTCTGTATGGGCGCTGCATGGCGTAACCCGCATGAGCGCGATATGCCTTATGTTCTGGAAATGGTGCAGGAAGTTAAAGCACTCGGTCTGGAAACCTGTATGACACTGGGCATGTTGAATGCATCCCAAGCAGAACGTTTGAAAGATGCCGGTCTGGATTACTACAACCACAATCTGGATACTTCTCGTGAATATTATTCACATATTATCAGTACCCGAAGCTTTGATGACCGTCTCGATACTTTGGATTATGTGCGTCAAGCCGGTTTAAAAGTATGTAGTGGCGGTATTGTCGGACTGGGCGAAAGCCGTAATGACCGGATTGGTTTATTATATGAACTTGCCACGCTGGTCATTCACCCTGAATCTGTCCCGATCAATATGCTGGTTCCAATTGAAGGCACACCAATGGCAGATGTAGAAAAACTGGATGTTATTGAATGGATTCGTACCATTGCAGTGGCGCGCCTCTTGATGCCAAAAAGCTACATCCGCCTCTCTGCGGGCCGTGAATCGTTAACCGATTCAGATCAGGCTCTGGCATTTATGGCCGGTGCCAATTCCATTTTCTCGGGTGAAAAACTTTTGACCACCCCAAATACTGCCCAAGGTCGTGACCAAAAGCTATTTGAGAAATTAGGTCTGGTTGCAGAGCAGCCTAAACCAAGTGTACGTGCATTGGCGACCGATGCGATGGCAGGCTAAGCAATATAGGAGTGAATTAAGTCGCTGAAAAGTTATGTGCAGTAATCAGTATGCCATAGCGGGCATTCAGATAATCTCCAACTCTGATTTGATCCATTCCATTGGCATGATGCACCACCAACTCCTGAGTGATTGCATCATAGCTAAAAGACTCATAACTGTCTTGATGCAGACTAAGCCAATGCAGCGTATCTGCCAGATTGCTGTCTACGATATAGGTATCTGCATGAAAATTTTTGCTCATATGCCCGATCATCAGCTTGGAATTTCACTCTAATTTTAACGGAAATTAGCCAAGTATAAGCATAAAAAAAGTGAGCCCTCGCTCACTTTTTTTTGTAAAACATCAGTCCTTATTGATCCCACACTTACGACACTCCCTGTGTTCCCCGATTTCCTGCATTTGCTCGTACTCATAGATATGCAAGCAAAATAATTTTCTTAATAGCTGAAGCATCTTGAAACTCCTGTTTAATCATTTTTTTAATACGCTTCTTAAGATATTCCTTCCTGAAACATCATGATTTCTGACTAAAAAATCATCTCTTATTTATTAGCATAATTTTCTCAGTTGTAAAATGCATTTCATCTACTTTTAATCTTATTTCCTGATATTTTTTGAAGTGCATCACAGTCCATTCATAAATATAAACTTTTTTCCTGAGGTAAAATTCTTCTAGATAAAAAATCCTCAAGAATGGCTCATAAAACTCATCTATTGAAGCCAGACCTCTTTTTTATAAGTTGATTCAAATATTGCCTAATTTTTATTTAAGTGTAATAGTTAAATTATCGTCAATGGTAAAATCATAAGCATTACGACAATACGAAATTAGTTTTTCAAATCGATTGAATATCTGTTCATTTAATTGTTTTTATTGGAAAAATCCTTTCCACTCCGAAGCAGGTATGTCTTTGAATAGACGATAACAAAATACTGGCAATATATGCTTTTCTATCGACTGATACTCTTTCTTATAAGTTTTATCAGTTCATACAGCTTGCTTTGTCTTCATCCATTTAATCAGTAAATTACCAAAAAATAGGTTCTCTTTTTGTTGAGCTTTCAATAACTTCTCATTTTTAGTTTTTAAAATGAGTTCACCATTTTAATACTTAATGGCCATTGAACATGCTTCTCTGACTGAGATTACTGGATAAGTCCCAAGCTATGTCCATTTACCAAGTGTATTCTTAAACCGCAACTGCCATGATTTTTACCTGTTACAACGACTTTTAAATACAAACCCATAATATCCGAAACCCTATACTCTAATTCTTTAGGTTTTAACACTGCAAATTGGGTATCTGTGAGCAATTTAGATTTAGCCATAAAATTTTGATTTTCCTGATTAAACTAGGCTCCTGTATCCTGAGTTCTATTTTTTATACAGGATACAAGCCAGGATACAAATAGGGTGTTTTTATACGAGTACACCTGAGTATTCTTAAGACATTAAAAAACCCTTAACTCTTTTAGAATTAAGGGTTTAAGTATGTATTTTACTATATAAATACATGAATTTGGTGGGCCCAGACAGACTTGAACTGTCGACCAACGGATTATGAGTCCGTTAACATAGTAATTTAAAATCAACAAATTAAAAATATAATGTCAATATTATCATATATTTATGTAATTTTAATAATTTATTATTAACTCTTTTTGTTGATTAATATATATTGATTTTGCTTACTACTTGCTTACCAGATGCTTACTAGAATGAAGTTAACAAAACCTGCTATTGATAAAATTGATTGCTCAGACAAAAATAAACCAACTTTTTTTTGGGATGAGAAAACACCAGGATTCGGCGTCAAAGTTACACCTAAAAATAATAAAAGCTACATTTTCCAAGGCCGTATTGGTCTTCAAAACCGTCGTATCAAAATTGGTGACGTTGATGTATGGAAATTAGATGAAGCTCGTAAATATGCACAAGAATTGGCGATTATGTGCCACAAAGGGATTGACCCATTAATCGAGCGTAAGAAAGCTTTAGCTGATAATAAAGAACTGCTAAAACAAGAAAAACGCAAAACTATTAAATTTAAAGATGTATGGTTTGAATATTTAAAAGCAAGACAACCTAATTGGCGACCAAGAAGTTATCAGGACCACATCGAATTATCTAGAGGTGGTTACGATCCTGAAAAAAATAGTGTTTATACCAGTCAACCCATTTTTCAACTGTTTGAGTACAAACTTTCTGAATTAACTGCAGATGTATTATGCGATTGGCTTGATCACAATGACTTCCGTCCAACAACATCAGCTAAAGCATACAGACTTACACGAGCTTTCCTGAATTGGTGTGATGAACACGAGGATTATGAAAACTTAGTGCCTCCAAAATCATACAACTCAAAAAAAGTTAAAGATAAAGTCCCTTCCCCAAAAGCCAAGAATGATTGTTTGATGAAACAGCATCTAAAACCATGGTTTGAAGAGGTAAATAAGTTAACTAGCAGAAAAATAGCGATTTTTTTGATATGTAGTTTAATCACTGGTTGCAGAAAGAATGAGCTGCTTTCATTAAAATGGACAGATGTCGATTTTCGTTGGAAAACAGCAAAAGTCAGGGATAAAATTGAAGATGAAGGTCGCCTAATTCCTCTAACTGCATATGTTGAAAGCTTATTATTAGAACTAAAGAAAAATTCTGATTCTAAATTCATATTTAGCAGTAAGGGCGCTGAATGTGGCCATATTGTTAATCCTTACGATAGCTTAGAGAAAATATGTAAAAAACTAAATATTGAACTTACTCCCCATGGATTGAGGAGATCATATAAAACGTTAGCTATTTGGGCAAAAATCAATGAAGGATCTTTAGCACAGATATCAGGTCATAAACCAAGTGCATTAGTTGAAAGGCACTACATCGTACGACCTATGGATATGCTACAAGAAACACTACAAGAATATGAGGATTGGATTTTGCAACAAGTGCGAAATGGCATTAATTGAAATACCTCGATACGGACTAATGCCAGTCAGTTAAGAAATTGACTGGTAAAGGGTGTAAATAATTCTGTGTAAATACAGTTTTAAAAACACTTGGTTACACGCTCTTCAAAAGAGGGCGTTCAAAAATCTATGTCAGTAAATTTGACTACATTTTAATTATATCGATCTAATCGACCTTAAAAGTAAATGGATAATTGAGTAATGTGTGAAAATTGAGACTTCTACTGACATTTTGGTAAATTTTACCTCATGTCATAGGAGTTTGAATTTTGAGTACAAAAGCCCAACGGGAAATTGCCCATAAATTAAAAGTGTTTGCTCATGCTGAACAAAATGGCAATGTTGTATTGACCTGTCGATATTTTGGTATTTCACGAAATACTTTTTATCGTTGGAAGAGGAATTATAAATCCAAAGGAGAGATAGGATTAGTCAACAGTAAGCCATGTCCACAGAACCTTAAGCTACGCACGCCTGCTGTGATTGAAGATAAGATTATTTATTTACGTCAACACTATCATTTTGGACAACTACGGATCAGTTGGTATTTATGGCGTTATCACCAAATTAAAATTTCAGCAGCTGGGGCGTACCATGTTTTAAAACGGCATGGTATGAATCGATTACCCCAAAATCAGCGTAAACGTTCTATTCCTATTCCTCAACGTTATAAAAAACAAGTACCAGGGCATCACGTTCAAGTTGATGTAAAGTTTCTCTTTTTTAAAGATCAAAATGGAAAACAAGTCAAACGATATCAATATACCGCTATTGATGATGCAACTAGAATTAGGGTATTAAAGATTTATGAGAAACATAATCAAGCCAATGCTATTGATTTAGTCAATTATGTGATCAACAAATTTCCTTTCCGTATTCATACCATTCAGACTGAAAACGGTCATGAGTTTCAGTCTAAATTCCATTGGCATCTGAATGATCATGCCGTTCATCATCGCTATATTAAACCCCGAACACCTAAACATAACGGTAAGGTCGAACGATCTCATAAGACGGATAAAATGGAGTTCTACCAGCTATTAGACTACACCGATGATGTGGATTTAAAAGCCAAGCTGGCCGAATGGGAGGCATTTTACAATTATGCCCGACCTCATGCAGCCATGAATGGCAAAACACCCTATGAACGATTAAAAGAAAAGTTATGCTAAAATCTTGGTGTCAGTGGAAGTCCTAGTATTCACATATAAAAAGCACAAATACAAAATTATTTACAGGCTCACTCAAAACTATCTTTCTCTTAAAGCCTCTTGTGCTTTATTAAATGGTTTTATTAGATAATCTAAAATCGTTTTCTCCCCTGTTTTAATATCGACTGTTGCAACCATGCCAGGAGTAATACTAAATTGTTTGCCTGCTTTATTCATCAATTTTCCTGAATCCGTTCGAATATACACTCGATAATAAAATTGATCTTGCTTAACTTCATCTCTCAATGTGTCTGGTGAAATAATTGAAACTTTTCCTTTCAACCCACCATAAATAGAATAATCATAGGCAGTGATCTTCACGAGTGCATCTTGCCCAGGATGAATAAAAGCAATATCTCGCGGTGAAATACGTGCCTCAACCAAAAGTTGTTCATCCAGAGGAACAATTGTCATCAACTTGCCATTTTGAGAAATCACTCCGCCAATAGTCATAACATCAATTTCTTTAATAATCCCTCGTACAGGTGATTTAAAAAGAGTACGATTTAAAGAGTCTGATTTACCTTTTACGACTTGTAATTGCGTTTCGATATCTGTGTTGGCTTTTGCCAACTCTTCTCGAGCTTTTACCAAATATTGATTTCTCACATCATTCATTTGATTGCGCAAATCTGTTGCTTGGCGCTTGAGCCGCAATACTTCGACCTCACTAGCTGCACCTTTCGCTACTAATGGTTCAGTCATTTGCAGCTCTTCATCAACTAAAATAAGTGCTTGTTGTAAACCTGACAAAGATTCTTCTAGATTAGATCGTCGTGAATGATAGAGTGCTGTTTCTTCTTCAACTAAATCTCGCTCTTTAAGTACTTCACTCGGAAATTTTAAACTAGTTCCATTAACTTCTGCACGTAGTCGCGCTGCTGTTGCTTGTGATGCTAGTAGTAAGGATGCAGATTCACCAACATTTGATGCAAAGCGAGTTGGGTCAAGTTGAGCAAGTACCTGCCCTTCTTGTACGATTTGTCCTTCATGCACATAAAGCTTTGTTAAAATTCCACCTTCAAGAGACTGTACTACTTGCTCTTTAGAAGATGGAATAACTTTGCCAATTCCTGTTGAAACTTCTTCAAGTTTAAAAAGCCATGCCCAGATGAGTAATGACAAAAGACCAATACAAATAATCCAGATAAATAAGCTAGCTCTCGGTAATGCAGGTTCTAATTCTTTAGCCTTTACAATATCACTTTTTATATATTTTCTAATCATGATGCTGTACTCGCTATATTGGTTTGAGTATTACCTAATACTTGCTCTTTAGGACCATCCATAACAATTTTTCCATCATGTACTACAATAATTCGATCCACCAACTCAAGTACTGCTCGACGATGCGTTGCAATGACCAAAGTTTTTTGTCCTAACCACCCCTTAAGGTTCTGAATTAGTTGTTTTTCAGAAACGTCATCTATTGCGGCTGTCGGCTCATCAAGCAATAGAATATTTGGTTGACGAAGTAATAATCGTGATAAAAGTAAAGCTTGACGCTGGCCACCAGAAAAACCAACACCACCTTCTAAAATTTGATGATCTAAACCTTCTTTCTTATCTAATACAAAGTTTAATGCCCCTGTGAGCTTGAGCACATTTAAAAGCTCTTGGTCAGTCGCCAAAGGTGAGCCTAATGTTAAATTTTCACGTACAGAACCAAAAAACAAATGTGCATTCTGATTGAGTAAGCCCATATCTCGACGTACATCAGTTGGATCAATTAACCCCAAGTCAACCCCATCTAAATTGATTTTCCCTTGAACAGGTTCTTGCATCCCTGATAGCAACTGTAATAGCGTTGATTTACCTGCACCATTACGACCTAAAATCGCAATTTTCTCACCCGCTTGAATTTCAAGTTTAGGAATGATGAGAGTAGGTTTTGCATCGTTTTCACTATATTTGAAGACAATATTATTAAGTTCATAATGTCCATTCAAAACAGGTCTATGAATTAAATGTGCATTTGGTGCTTGGTCAACTGGTTTCTTCATAAGCTCATCTAAACTTGTCTTAGCAACTTTAGCTTGTTGAAAACGCCCTAGAACTCCTGAAATCTGTGCAATTGGTCCAAGCATGCGCGATGATAAAATTGAACAAGCAACTAATGCACCTGTAGTCATTTCCCCTTTCATCACAGCAAAACATCCAACCAGTACGACAATCGCAAAAGTAAGCCCTTGCACTTTCTGAGTCCACGCCCCCACAATTCCAACTAATTTCCGCTGGCGCATTGAAATATCTGCAGCAGCTTCATTCATGTGATTCCATTGGTTCTGAAATCGAGATTCCGCTCGCAATAACTTAATATCTTCTATACCTTGAACAGCTTCCACCAGTGTTGCATTGCGAATAGCACCTTCACGCATTCCTTCAGATGCTAATTTTGCCAATGGCTTTTGAATCAAAATTCCAGGAATAATCATTAAAGGTACAACCAAAACCATTACCCAAAACAGATTGCCACCGATCAGCCAAAAAATTGCCAAAAACAAAAAGAAGAAAGGCAAATCTGCAATCGCTGAAATGGTTGTAGAAGTGACTAATTCACGAACACCTTCTAATTCACGTATTTGCGAAATAAACGTACCTGTGGATTTGGATCGCTCTTTATTTTTAATTCTTAAAGCATGACCAAATACCTTATCTGAGATTTTTAGATCTGCACGTTTTCCGATAATGTCTGATAAATAAATACGTGCGACTCGTAAACAAAATTCAAATATTGCTGCAATGAGTACACCACCGGCTAATACCCATAAAGTTGGAACAGACTGTGCAGGAATAACTCGATCATAAACATTCATTGAAAATAAAATTGTCGCCAAGGCAAGGATATTGGCCATTAATGATGCAAACATCACATCCAAATAGCGCTTCCAATCTCTTAGCACAATCGTCCAAAACCAGTTCTGCTCATATGGTTTAATATACTCATCAATACGGACATCAGGAATTGATTTCTCAGGTCTTAAAATATAAACATTGTTCACATTTTCTTTTAATAACTCTACAGTAAGTACTTGTGCTAATCCCTGATCACCACTGAACTGAATATTCGCATTCCCATTGGCATCGAGTTGATTCAATACGCCAACTTGCCCATCTCTCATTTGAATAAGAAGTGGTAAACGCCACGGATTCAAAATATCTTCACTAAATTCAGTTTTTCTTAGACTCATCCCGATCTGACGGCTCACCAAAATCAAAATATCATCAAGTGACTGGCTCGGATTCCAATCGAGTTGCAAGCGTAAACGCTCTTCAGATGGTTCGATACGATAATGTTTTGCAATTGCTAGAACGGCTTGAAGCCATGGCTGATAATTCATAGTTTTGCTCATGGTAAAATTTCAAACCCTTGAATAGAAGTATTATTTAGTTGATAAAATGCTCTTGAAGCACCAGTAACATAGATATACTGAATTAGGGCCGCGTAAATATCATATCTTGCATTTTCAATTTCCTGTGCGGCAGCATGAATTGCTTGTTCAGAATTCAATAAATCCACCACTGTGCGGGTGCCTAATTTATATTGTTCTTGATACAACTCTTTTGTCCGTGCCGTGGTTTCTTTTCTTAAAGCTAGAACATCCATTTGCTTTTGCTTATTTTCGACCTGCACACGAATGAGCTGTACCTGATCCAAAACATCTAAATAAACTGTGTTAACTGCTGCTTTTGCTGCTTCTTCCGCATAATTAGCAGAACGGAGTTTTGATCGGGCTGCCCCGCCTTGGAAAAAGTTGCTATTCGCTTCCAACATGACAGAGCTATAAAAACCATCATCTTCATTATTATTTGGGTTTTTCCCATTCAAAGCTTGATTTAAGCTACCTTTAATATTAATTGTTGGATATGTACTTAGTTTTGTTTGTTCTTTTTGAAATTTGGCAATTTGTACTGCTGCCTGAGCTGCTATCATCTTAGGAAGATGCGTAAATTCAGGGTCATTGTATAAACCTGCATTACGAATAATAGTATTTGGAATCCTCATCTTTAAATGGGACACATCATAGCCCAGCAGCATTTGTAACTTTTGCTGATACTGCTTTAACTGCGTTTCTTGTATGAGTAAATTTGACTGCGCCGCTTCTAAATTTGACTGTGCCTGAATCGGATCTGCCTGACTACTAATACCCGCTTTAGCCCGTAAATTAGCGATTTCTGCAATTCGAGCAATTCCTTTGATTTGTTGATTAGCAATACGAACGATTTCTTGATAACGGTTAATATTGACCATCGCATTCGCTGTTTGATATGCAATATCATCAATGCTATTTAATGTATTTGCTTGTTCTCGTAATAACTTCGCTTCTTCTATATTGATATCGCTTTTGATTTTTCCAAAATCATATAAAACCTGTGTCGCTGATAAACTGTAAAGCTGTCTTCCCCGTTCGCCAGTCGTTAAATCAGCTGTACTAATACCACCAGAGATTTGAGGAAAATATTGTGCTTTCGCCGCATCAATGTTTGCACCTTGGCCTGCAATAGTAGCAATACTCTGAGTGATTTCAGGTCGACGCTGTAGCGCTTGATGAATTGCATCAAAAAGTGTTAGCTCAGCTTCAGAGTTAATGCTTATTTTTTCCATACCTTTAAGTTGTTGTTGAATACCACTCAATTTGATAACTGGCAAAGTATCTTGCGCTGTCTGCTCACCCCATGAGTATTTACTTAGTTCTTGAATACTCACTTGATTCAAATCTGCAGGTTGCGACGAAAAAAACTGTTCGATGTTTGCTTTAGCTGAGTCTAAATAATTTTTTGGTTTTGCTGCATAAATAGGCATTATTGGTGCACAAAACGGAAGAAACAGCACAAGCCATATCTTTGATTTTATAAAATTCATGATTTAAGCATCTTGGTAAATTCATACCGTGGGAGTTTTTCAAATGCTGCGTCATAGCATTAAATGAGTACTGTAATTGCAGCCATTTTCATTACAATTTTTATCTATCTTTATCCAAAATTAACTTAAGATAAATTCAAATTTAAAATGAATGAAAGGAGCGTTATGTTTGACATAGTGTCTTCACCTTCCGCTGCAGAAGTTACTTTGACAGTAATGCCGTTTTCAAGGTCTTCAGCTGTTAATGGACGGTTAACCAGTTCAGTGCCATCTTGATCTTTGATCACAACAGTATCACCAACGCTATAACCCGCATCTTTCGGGAAGGTTACTTTTGCATCAACTTTGCCATTCTCATCAACATCTGATGGGTTAATGACATCATCACCGCCATCTTGAATTTCAACAACTGGCGCACCTGTTAGGTCTTTTTCACCGTCACCGTCAACATCGCCCGGAACTACCAAGTCAACTGTTGAATTATCGCTGCCTTCTGGTGACGTATTGCCAGCTTTATCGGTCACTGTTGCGGTAACAACTGTATCTTTACCTTCCGCAGCAGGAGTTACTTCAACAGTAATACCATTGTTGTTAATGTCATCTTTGCTTGATGCTGTAACTTCAATTTCTTCTATTGAACCATCTGGATGAGTGATCGTAATCTTATCACCCTCTACAACTGGCTCGGTCGGCTTAACAGTCACTGTAACTTTGCCGTTGACAAGATCAGTTGGATTGATAACACCATCACCACCATCATTAATCTCAACAGTTGGTGCTGTAGGTGCTGTAGTATCTTTCGGTTCTTCATCCTTGTCATTGTGATCAATAATTGCTGCAGCGCCACCAACTACAGCAGCACCCACCAACCAAGGTAACAATCCAACGAGTTGACTGCTTTCAACAGCAGGCAATAATGCTTCTAATCCTGGAATGCCTTTAAAACCCGATACGCCATCAAACCAATATAGAACACACCCATCTTCTTCAAAAACCAAATCTGAAGCGACATCGTCATATGTTATAAAAAAATTCTCAATAACAACAACTTCACCATTTTTTAACTTAAGCACTAAGTTACTGCCATCACGGATAAATTCGTCGACGTCATCACGGCTCATTTTAGTATGAACAATAGAAGCTTCGGTTAATGTAATCTGTGTCGCATTTACTGTAGACTTATTTAATGAGTCTTTCTCAATTACAATAAAATTAGTCATATTTTTACCCAAAAAATTATATTCTTTTATCTTCTAAAACTTTAACTATTTAGTAATGCCTGTAATTTCGACAGTTACACGGCGGTCAGGCTGTAAACAAGCTTTGAGTTCTTCACGCTGTTTTACATCAAAACAACCATTCGTCACAGGTTGATTTTTGCCTGCACTAGACGTTGAAATATTATTTTCAGATACACCGTTTTGAACCAACAGGTTGCGTACTGTGTCTGCACGGTTTTGCCCCAATTGATTGTTATAGCTATCACTTCCCAAACGATCTGTGTGACCAACTAAATTAATGCGGCTTACAGAAACGAAGTTGTTATGAATTTGCGAAGCAACATTCAAGACCTCTTGACGCCCCTTTGGCAGTAAATCATTCAAGGAAGAACCGTTAAATTTAAATAAAGTGTCCGCAGCTAAATCCACTCGTATTATCTGTTCCTGAGCAGCAACCTTGTGCTTCACCTCACAACTTAAAGGCTGACCATTATTGGAAATAAAAGGTTTACCGTTTGTATTGACAGAGAGTACAAATTCATTGCTTGTTAGCTTTCCTACGTTTAAGTCAACATCACAACTTTGGCATGATTCTTCAGTACAGTTTTTTACTTTGAAATTATATGTTTCTGGTTTCAATGCATATTGAGCCGAATTATTTATATAAAAATTTCCAGCTTTAATACTGTCAATATAAAATTCAATCGGGCAATTTTGCTGTTCTGCTGTATCACCACCACAAAGCTTCTCATCTCGCTTTAATACAATAGGTTGATTATTTTCTTGCGTTTTTTTCTGAAAACGTAAATCTGATGGCTTCGTATATGGGCTTGATGTGCAAGCCGCTACCCCCAATGAAGCTACAACAGCTAAAAGTGACAATCTCAACATAACTATCCCTTGTGGACTTAGAACAATTTAAGGAACAATTTCAAGCACATTTCCTACACAAATATCTTTCCATGAATCTACTGAAAAATTATTATTGTGACGCAGTGCACATTTCAACATCTTTATATCAAAATAAATGTATATTTTGAACATTTATTTTTTGTGTCAACTGTATCACTTTATAGTTTTATTAGAAATACTTAACTAGATAGTGAACCGTACCGGGTTTGTCGGAGACTTTTTTATTTAAGTTAGGCCACCTGACCTAACGGATTAATCTTATCATAGTACATTGCTTCAAACTCAAAAGGCGATACATAACCCAATGCGCTGTGTACACGCTCTTTATTGAACCAATCTACCCAGTTTAGTGTCGCAAGTTGTACATCTGCTAAACCTTGCCAATCTGCTTTTAAATATTCAATCACCTCTGTTTTGTATAAGCCATTCACCGTTTCAGCCAGAGCATTATCGTATGAATCACCCGTTGTACCGACTGATGCTCGTAAATTTGCTGCTTCTAAACGATTGGTATAGCGAATGGAAAGATATTGAACACCTCTATCTGAATGATGAATTACATTCTTTGGCATGCCTCGATCGTGCAATGCTTGCTCCAATGCATCGAGCACCATATCTGTATTCATCCGTGTAGATACTTTCCATCCAACAATTGCTCGTGAGAACACATCAATAATAAATGCGGTGTAGACCCAGCCAGAATTGGTTTGAATATACGGGTGAGTAGACCAAGGGAATTTCACCCTTAGCCCCTCGCAGAACCGGACATGAACCTCTCAGCTCATCCGGCTCCCATTATCCAACCGATGGTAAACATCCCATTTTCCAGTGCACAAAGGCATTTGGAAAATCACGCGCAAGTCGCCCTAAGGCATATCTAGCCCGTCTTTTATGACGGGCCAAGTTTTTATACTTACGCCTCATCCAGCGTATAAGATAAGCATTCATGTGTTGCCAGATCGCTGACATTGCTGAACCATGGAATCGACCATAGTATTGCTGCCAACCTTGAAGAATTGGATTGAATATTGCAGATAAATCACTTAATTCGCGATTTCACATCAGATGTAGATGCCATTTCCGAATAGTCTGTCGCATTGCTTTAAGTGCATCACGACTGACTGCAGGAGAGAAATTTACATAAACTCTTTTATACTTGTCCACAGCCTTACGGGGCCTAAACGTGTACCCGAGAAAAGTAAATTGAACATCGGGATATGCTTTACGACGATTAATATCTTGGCAATAAACAATCTTTGTCTTGTCTGGATGCAATTCGAGACCACATTCACGAAATCGTGCATCGATCTTTTGTAAAACAAGTTTGGCTTGAGATAAACTCCGACAATGAATTACGCCATCATCTGCATAACGGCAGAACCGTACACTTTGAAGATGTTTCGTAATCCACATATCAAAAGCATAATGCATAAATAAATTCGCCAATAAAGGACTCACAACACCACCTTGTGGTGTGCCGCGATTCCTTTCTAAAAGATGGCCATTTATGTGTTGCATTGGTGCTTTTAACCAACGTTGCACATATAAAAGAATCCATGGAATTTCACAGTGTTTCTTGAGTGCACGCATGAGTAAATCATGGTCGATGTTATCAAAGAGACCTTTGATATCAAATTCCACAACCCAGTCATAATCCCAACTTCGTCTCCTCACTATCGCAATTGCATCATGGGCAGAACGCCCCGGACGATATCCATATGAGTTTGGATGAAATAATGGATCAATTTTCGGCTCTAATAAGAGCTTAACTGCTGTTTGCGCGACTCGATCTGCAACTGTTGGAATACCTAGTATACGCACGCCACCTGACTTCTTTGGAATCGGAACAGCCTTAACTGGCGGTGGAAAATAACTGCCAGAACAAAGTCGATTCCATAGTTTGTATAGGTTGTTCTTTAAATGCTTTTCGAATTGCTCAATAGATTCATGATCAACGCCTGGAGCGCCACCATTCTCTTTGACTTTTTTAAATGCCTCCCAGATTAACGCTTTAGGAATATTAAATGGTTTGGTCATAAAGTTTTGCTCCTCCTGCTTGCACAGTTGACAAATCCGTAGACCTGGATAATGCAACCCCTTCGCTCCATTACCATTACAGTAACTTCAACACTACTACGAGTTGCTCCGCCCCTTGGTGACGCATTGCTATTATCAGCCTTGCCTTTTGAGCTTGTGCCTTTCGCTTGACATCGCCACCGAAGGTTCCCGCAGTTCAACGTAAGAGCCTGAATTAGGATCGCGCTGCCTCTACGCCGGACACCGAATGGCCCGTAAGCAGGTAACGGCCAAACTAATCGCGGGGTAACTTCCATCCCCGGTTTTGATGTCATTTGAGTACTTTCGACACTTGAACGGCAGTTCACTGTTGTTCGCCTTCCTAATTCTTACCTGACATCTCTACGATGCCTTTTCCATAACGCTCACGACCGGGACTTTTGATCCAAGCCGCTTATGGTGGTTTGCTACCTGCTCCTGCAAGCCGATAGCGAGGGGCCATACCCTCATCTCTTACGCCGCTTGCTGCGGCACACTAAAGTCACTGACCCATAATTGGTCAGGTCGATCAGCACTAAAATTCCGTTTCACTAAATCACCTGCCCGTTTTTGATCATCTCGGCTGCGGGTAGTTTGTTTGTTCTTACCACGCCAAACACCTTGTATATCTAGCTTTTGCATCAATCGAGCAACTGTACAACGTGCAATAACATAACCCTCACGTTTCAATTGTTGCCAAACTTTACGTACACCATATCGACCTGAACTTTCTTTCCAAATACGTTTGATTTGCTCTGCATGATGTAAATCATGCAGAGCACGTTTCGCTCGATGTTCTGGGTTATCAACGAGATCTAAAGCCCGATAATAGGTCGAAGCTGCAATCGGTAAAATTCTACAAATCGCTTCAACACCATATCGATCTTTATTGTTATGGATAAAATCCACCATTATTTGTGTGGGCGGTCGAGCTCCGCCTGGGCGAAAAAAGCGGCTGCTTTGCGTAGAATTTCATTGGCACGCTTTAATTCTTTAATTTCACGTTCCATTTGCTTCATTTTTTCTTGGTCAGATATCTGTTGTACTTTGGCAGGATTTAGTTGATCCATATGCTTTAAATACCAAACACGCAATGTTTCAGGAGTACAACCGATTTTAGGCGCAATAGCTGTGATTGCTGCCCAAGTAGAAGGATAATCTTTTTCAGATTCAATTAGTAATTGAACCGCTCTTTCTCTAATTTCGGGGGTATAGTTTGGTTTTTTCATCGGAATAGTCTCTCAGAATATTAACTCTCCGACAAACCCGGTACGGTTCACAATTACTTAAAATTATTTACAGGCTCTTAAAACGCCAAATCAAATAGCAGAGAACTTTTATCGGTTAGCTGCCTAGCATATCCCAAGTGAAAGTCTCCTGCTCATTCAGCACATATCAAGGTTTATACGGGTCAAGGATACTATTTCTAGGCTGTATACGCTGATAATGAGGTGTGATGTTCTGCCGTAAATATTTACGCACGGTATTTCTAGACACCCCCAGTTCACGACTAATGGCTTTAATAGATTTACCCTGTTGATGAAGAATTTGGATTGTCGCTGCTTGCTCCAAAGTTAACATATTGAGCAGTCCAAAATGACAGCTATATTAACCAAGGGGGTCATTTTTACACTGCCGCTAACACCATGCCTATTTTTTAATTCGGTTCAGATTTCCAGCGGTGTGGCAGTAATTATTCAATCTGGGTCACTTTATGTGTCGGCAGCCTTTTCAGCACATCACTTAAATAGGCATACGAATCCAGTCCATTCAGCTTTGCTGACTGGATTAAAGTCATGATGTTTGCCGCTCGCTGACCACTGCGCAGCGAACCTGCAAATAGCCAATTCTTGCGTCCTAAGGCCCAAAAACAATATCACACTCTTAAAATAAAAAAAGCTGGTTGCAACCAACCAGCTTTTTATTGTACCCATGCCGAGGCATGGATTCAATTCACTTTATCCAATAATAATCTGATGATTATCTAATAAAGTTTGTAAATTTACATCGGCAGCTTTATGCCCTTCAAGTACCAACAGATTTGCCCAATCATGCGCACCTGCAGCACCATCACGGTCCACTTTCACCGTCGCTGTGCCATTCACATCTTCGACTTTAATGTACTGCCCGATATCGCCTTGATTGACATCCAGTAATCCTTGGAAGAATCCTTGGCTAAACTCAATCTTATCGGCATTGACATTCGCTCCAATCTTACCAACGGTAAAATCATTCCATGTATCGGTACCATTGCCAGCAGTCGCATCGGCAGCAACTAAAACATCATAGACTGCAGTATCACTACCTAAACCACCAACGAAAGTATCATTGCCTGCACCACCATAGAGGATATCGTCACCGGCACCACCCAGCAGATAGTCATTACCGGCACCACCAGCAATAAAGTCATTACCATCACCTCCCACCAAGTAATCATCTAAAGTCGTTCCAAAGATCGTGTCATCACCCGCACCACCGTTGTAGTATTGATAACCGATACCATCTACCGCCTCTGAAATACTAGAACTTGTGCTACCTGAACCGATACCTGAATAGATCATGGTTTGACTCGTATTATTACTGAAGTAAACCGTAATCGTCGATCCTTCCATATCTCTGGCATAACTGTCATTTCTAGAAAACCGGAAAGAACTATCTGTATCAGCAGCAAAATTAAACTCTTTACCTACAGTAAACTGCCCAGCCTTAAAGTCAATTTCTAAGAGTTCTGGTCGATTTGCATTTGTGCCTTTACGTTTAATCTCGTAACTTTGCACCATACTATTATTAATAATAGCTTTATGACTCGGGCTATCTGACTTAAACTGATTACCTTGTTTATCAGTATCTAAGGGTCCAGTATTGGCAGCACCAAAATGCACACTAGAAGTTCTAGAACCACTTAGATCAATCACCACTTTAGTAATTGAAGTATTTGGTTTGTCATTATGATATTGCAATGACCATGGAGTACCTGAACCTGTTTCGCCTTTGACAGTTGCGGTCAGCTTATGACCAACAAGGTCATTAGCAGCAGTTCCATTCTGAAACAAGTTATCTGTATTTTTGATATCTTTGTCTAAGCCTGTCGTTGCTTTATTAAAGTCAAGTACCTCTACTTCCAACGCTTTAGTTGTGGTCTTACTGTGCGAATTACTACTTTCAGTCGTAGTTGCTGAAATAGATAAGTTAATCTTACCAGTAAAGCCTTTGCTTGGTATTAAGCTGAGGTTATCCAAATTCCAGTCTTTAATACTCAAGCCTGTTTGACCCTCTTTAGCAGTAAAGGTATGTACACCATCGGTGATGGTGATACCAACTGGAATTCCATTGAGCTCAAGTGCAGTTAACGTTTCAGATCCATCTTTATCAATCAAATCGACCTGGATACCAGATAGCTTGATTGGTGTGTCTTGCATACCATTATCAACCGCTTCAGCAGAGAAGTAACCCCCATCAGGCTTACCTGTCGTATTGCTTACAAAACCACCCACGTCCGCACCTAAAGTCAGTAACTCTTCGGCACTACCATAAAGTTTGTAGTTTTCAGAAGTCAATAGTTTCGATGTTGCCTGAGCCCAACTTTGTCCTTTGCCTTTTTCTAGAACGCTAATGTTATATTCACCTCTACTATTTAGATTGGCAAAATAAGCTTCAAAAGTATAAAAGCCGGTTTTTTCAGGTACAAAACTGCTGATATTAATGGTACCGTTACCATCTCCGCCAATAATGGTCGGATGATAGTTGCCATAGGCGTCACCGATAGTTTGTGCTAGAACTTTACCTCCAAGCTCAATATGCATTGCATCATCGGCATAACCTTCAAAGCTATACTCACGCCCAGCTTCTAGGTAAATTAAGCCCGTATAAGACACAGCGTCAAATCTTGAACTAGCAACACTACTACCACTAAAGTTGCCTGCAAACTCGTTGGCACGTCCAGTGCTAGTTGCCTCAGCGGTGTCGAGCAAGTCTTCAAGCCCATTTGAATCAAAATTCTTTTTACTACTACTACTTAAGCTCAGTCTATTATATTGTTTAAAAATTAGACCTGTTGAAGCAGGTGCTGGTTTTAATGCAACACCTGAACCAGCTATACCGCCTGTGCTTGAGTTATCCCAAATATTGGCATTTAAGATAATGTTTGCACCATCAGCGACTGCTTCAACATTGACTTTTGCGGTAGTCGATATCTGCTGCGTACCATCAGAAACTGTGTAGTTCAGCACAATAGCATCCGTAGTATTGGCATGCGAAAAATGCTCTTTTGGTGTGAATGTCCATGTACCATCTGCATTGGCTACAATTTTACCCATACTTGGGTCTGCCAAAGTCACTGCAGTCACACTCAAACTATCGCCATCAATATCTTTGGCATTTTTCAGTAAATCTGCCTGTGTCAAGATGATCGATTGATCTTCTTTGATATTGAAAGACGTGCCTGGCGCAGTCGGTTGGTTGTTTAGACCAGACTGTTTTGAAACCACAACGTTACCTGCAGCATCTTCAGCATAGATATCAAGTGTTTTACCTTTCGCTAGCGCAGGAAGTGTTAATTTATATTCACCTGCAACACTTGTTGCAACCGCAGTGTATTTCACCCCATCAAGCGTTGTATACACCTGCTGTGCATCCGCATTGACTTTTACTGTCATTATGGTGCTTGCAACCGAACCATCCGCTGCCATTTGGTTGCTGACAACGATATTTTCAATCACTGGCGGTGTAGTATCGACTGTAAAGTTGAACTCATTTGATGCATCACTGAGCAAGCCAGTTTCATCATTATAAGCTTTTGCGGTAACTTTAACGTTACCTACCAACTTACCAGTGGTCACCGCAGCAGAAAGTTGATCAGATGATACATTCCATTCATAAACACCCGTTGCACCCTGTGGAATATCAATCTTAATTGGGGTGTTAATGTTATGTAAATACACCCAAATTTGGCTGACTAAACCATCTGTACCAAGGTCAATTGTACCTTTGATCACCCCTTGTGCATCATTGGTTACACCACCATTGACAATATTTCCAACAATACCACCTGCAACATTGTCTACATAAGCTATTACTTCAGGAGTGGCTAAACTCAACTCTGGGTTAAGCGTCTTACCATTATTGACACCAACGTTACCCGCACTATCCTCAACAAAAACTTGTAATTTAAGTGGATCATAGTTTTCAATGGCTTGATCAAGACTCACTTTAATATCTAAGTAACCATTAAATCCAAGTGCATCTCCACCTACTACACCTGTACCCACGATTTTACCATCGTACAGTACCGTGACAATATTACCTGTTTCGGCAGAAGTTTCGCCTGACTTGGTGACTAAAGCCGTCACCTGACCATGCTCGCCATGACTTGCATCAAAGCCAACATTGGTCGCCTCTGGCGGTGTGATGTCTGTCTTAAAGGTGTACTTGTCAGTAACCTCACTTAACTTTCCAGTGACAGGGTCGTAAACTTTAACCTGAATATAAATATTATCTTCACGTAGTTCATCTGCTGCCCAAATTTCATTTAAGACTTTTTGCAAGTCCGATTCCGTCAGTCTCCACGTACCATCTGCTTCAACATTTACCTCAATATCCGCACCATTTGGATACGGCTCGACCGAAGACTCTGTGTCAGATGTATTAAACTTATTGACATAGAGGCGAATAGTAGCTTTACCATTTTGCACTAATGCTAAATCGACTTTACCAGTCAGCTCGCCTAAGACATCATTGGTAAGCTGGGTGTGAGTCTCGCCATCATTCTCAACCACCTCTTTATCAACAAGACTTACTGTCGTCGTTGTAACACTGACTTTACCTGTAGTTGCAAAATCAGCATCCTTACGAACAGAGAACTGTATTTGATAGCTGTGACCTAATGTATCTTTAAGAGTAAAGGTTGCATGTAATGGTGCAGTAGAACTGTCTAGTTGCTCTTGAATGTCCGCAATATTCAAAACCCATGAACCATCTGTATTAAAAGTTATTTCACCAATACCTGAAAGTTCATTAGAACCTAAAGACTCTTCAAACTCTATCACCTGACCAAACTTATTAGTAATTTTCCCTGTTAGTTTACCTTGACCATCTGCAGCGATACCTGTGTCTGTCACTTTATTATAAACACTACCGATATTGTCATAGTAGCCTGTAATTTCAATCACAGACTTTGGTGGTGTAGCCACAATATAGTCTTGAGTTGATTGGGCGATATTACCTGCGGTATCCGTCACTTTTGCATGAACCTGACCATCTTTCAGCTGTTTAGAGATCTCAGATGAAATTTCAGCTGTCCAACCTTTCTCTGCGTTCACTGTCGCAGTTATCATGATTGGTGCACCATCTTCACCAAGAATTGGCTGACCTTGAGCATCTTTGAAAGTTAAGGTCACAGTTGCACCTTCAGACACACCATCGACAGTGCCTTTAATGGTGAAACCTTCTATTTTTTCACTCCACTGTACAAGATTATCTTCAGCAAAATCTGTAATTTTGATATCTGCAAAAGTATCAACCACTGCTGTAGCACTAACAATCTTAGAAATGTTACCCGCTTGGTCTGTTAAGCTGACCGATAACGCTAATGTCTTATCTTCACTTGGTGTTGTAAATTGGACTTGTACTTTCCCAGCCGCAACTTGTTCAGCAGTTAAGATTTGATCCTCACCATTAATCGTTAATGTATCTCCTGCACGCACAGAACCATCACTTGGCAATGTGACTGTGACTGTAACCTGACCATTTTCATCAATATCTGTCGCATTAATAAATGCATCAGCATTGCTTCCAATTGTCACAGTTGCTGTTGATGGCGCTGTATCATCTACAAACTCTAAGTCACCCACTGTTGCTGTAGTATTTGCAAGTGAGCCTTGCTCTCCAACCAATTCAATTTGAACTTGATTGCCCGCTTGAACCTTCGTGGTATCAAGTGTGAATGAGAACTCACCATTTGCATCAGTGTGACCGCGATAAATTTCTTCACCAGCGTGATCTTTAATGATAACCGTGGTGTTTGCTTCACTGGTTTGACCTTTGACAATCAACCGATCTGCTTCACCGTCTGCCATTTCATCCGTATCTACAGGCGTTAACTGAGATATATCTAGATTTACTGGAATATCTAGTTTAGATAAGTCATCTAAGCGCTCTTGAAGTTCTGGTTGTGCACCTGGAGCTAAACCGTCAACTTTGTCTTGAGCTATTGCTTTTAAGCTTTCTGCATTTTTCACAGCTTGCTCAAGTTCAGCTTTTTGAGCTGGCGTAAAGCCATTTTGTTTCGCATTTGCAATAGCTGTATTCGCATCTGCATAAGCTTGCTCAGCCACTGCAACAGAGGTTGATGCACCCGTCACATCTAATCGATCTTGAATATTTTTAGCTTGTGACTCTAAGCCCTCTTTCGCTGTACCTTCTGGAAGTTTATCAATCGCCTCAACCGCCGCATTTAACTTAGTTTGTGCATTAGCAATCGCTTTTTTAAGTGCTTCAACTTCAGTTTCAGTCAATTTATCGTCTTCAAGCGAAGTGACTAATTCATTCTCAGCCGCTGTCACTGCAGCTTGTGCTTCATTTAATAAGTCTTGTGCTGCTTCAACGCTGTCATCAATACCATCGCTGTCGGTATCGTTCACCCCAGGAACTGTGGTGTTCAAGTCATCTAAACGACCTTGAAGCTCTGTTTGTTTTGCTGATTCAGAGTCTGGTAAAGCATTAACTAAAGTTTGAGCTGTGCCTTTCGCTGTATCAACTAAGTCTTTGAGTGCATCCAACTCTAATTTGTCAGCAGGATTAATCACGCCGCCTTTGCCTGCAATCGCATCGATAAGCTTTTGCTCTGCTTCTTCAGCCGCTTCTACCGCCGCTGTCGCTGCTGCAACGCTGCTGTCGATGGTGCCATCGCTGTCGGTATCGTTCACCCCAGGAACTGTGGTGTTCAAGTCATCTAAACGACCTTGAAGCTCTGTTTGTTTTGCTGATTCAGAGTCTGGTAAAGCATTAACTAAAGTTTGAGCTGTGCCTTT
>NZ_VPAQ01000017.1:0-66524 GCF_013419135.1 Acinetobacter sp. YH12100
GAACTCAGAAGTGAAACCTCTTTGCGCTGATGGTAGTGTGGGGTTACCCATGTGAGAGTAAGTCATCGCCAGCTCATTATTCGAAACACCCCCAACTTAACAGTTGGGGGTGTTTTTTTGTGCGCGGAATTTATAGCAAAATTAAAAAGTAAAAATAATATTCTGAATTTACTCAAGGTTATTTGCTGTTTTTAAATCAGCCTGATTATGTTTTAATCATTAAAATTTAAAGCCTAGGAATCTGCGTGTTTGAGGTATTTACACAGCTCTGTGGTGGAATCGGTTTATTTTTGCTTGGCATGACTTTAATGACCGAGAGCCTTAAAGATATTGCAGGTGAAACATTAAGACAATGGTTAGGTCGGTTTACTGGTTCTCCTTTTAAAGCAATGACTTCAGGTGTTGCCTTGACCTTGATTGTGCAATCCTCCACAGCCACGACGCTAGCAACCATTGGCTTTGTCAGTGCAGGCGTACTCTCTTTTTCGCAAGCCATTGGTGTAATTATTGGCGCCAATATCGGTACAACCAGTACTGGCTGGATTGTGGCTTTTTTAGGTTTAAAGTTTTCTATTGGACAAGTGGCTTTGCCTCTTATTGCCATAGGCGCTTTACTTAAAATATTAGCACATGGACGTACAGCGCTTACCGGCTTGGCGCTTGCGGGATTCGGCCTGATTTTCTTTGGAATTGATTTGCTTCAAGTAGCAATGTCAGGTGTCGCAGAACATCTCGATCTTTCAATTTTCTCGACCGAAAGTTTTGCTGCCAAACTGTTATTGGTGCTTTTCGGTTTGGTCATGACTGTGGTTTTGCAGTCCTCTAGTGCCGCCATTACAGCGACACTTGCTGCATTAGCAAGTCAGGCGATTCAGCTCGATCAAGCGCTTGTGCTCGTCATTGGTCAGAATATTGGAACCGTTGCAACTGCAGTACTGGCAGCCATCGGTGCAAATGCCAATGCAAAACGAACTGCTGCTGTGCATGTCTGTTTTAATGTCGTGAGTGCAATTTTTGCATTTTGTATTTTGGTTCCTTTGTTTTTATGGCTGTATCAACCACAGTATTTTTTATCTGGTTGGGATCATGTGGTCATTGTGGCAGCCTTTCATACAGCCTTCAGTGTATTTGGTGCCTTATTTTTTATGCCATTGATTCGCCCCTTTGAACAGCTGTTGGTGAAATATATTCCGGCACATGAAGATTCATTATTACAGGCCTTGGATGAAGCCAGTTTGGCAGTACCTGCGGTCGCAATTAATACGGCAGAACAAGTGATCTTTAAAACCATATTGACCCAATATTCCTGGATTCTAAAAGCCATCAAGTCAGCAGAATTGGTTTCGGCCAATGAATTAAAACAGCAAGATGAATTAATTTACAAATTACAGGATTATTTAGAAAAAATTGTTGTGCCTGAAAATAGCACTGATCAAAGTCGGCTGTTTAGCTTATTAAGGATGATGGTTTATCTGAAAGTGTTGCGTAGTGATTTGGAAAATCTAAAGCATGTTGTGAGTATTCGTACCCAACCCGCGATTCATCAACTTGCCTTGGATTTTATCCAGATTCTGGAAAATGCTGGAAATAGCATGCTAGATACTCGCTCATCTGAAGATTTGAGCCAACTGTATATTGAAATGGGACATCTAAAACAGTGGAGTAAACAGCATCGTAGTGAATTACGTGAAAAAATTAATATTTATGCTTCAACCTATCAGTTGAATGCAGCCAAAACTTTGGAGTTACTGGCTGCTCAGCGTTGGTTAGATCGTTTAGTTGCCCACAGTCATCGTCTGATTAATGTGCTCAATGAACGTCAGCAAGCACTTACAATGCATCAAATTGACGACGAGCATGTTTGAGTGCCGATCTGAGACCTTCTTCCAGCGTTGGATGGTAAAAAGGTTTCGCCAGAATTTGGTGGATATCCTGATCTGCATCAATGGTCCAGGCCAGAAGATGGGCAAGATGTTCGGCTTGTGAACAGAACAGTTCTGCGCCTAATAATTTGCCTGATTTTTTATCAATATAAACTTCGATACCGCCTTTATTTTCTGCCAGTACCAGCGCCCGTCCCTGATTTTCATAGGAGGCAAATCCTCGGATAAACTCAATCTCTTGCTGTTCTAGCTGCTTAAAACTTTGTCCCACAATCGCCATTTCCGGATGAGAAAATACGATTGCCAATACAGTGAGTGCTGGAATCGGTTTAACTTCTGGATAATTTAAACAGTTATGCACCACTTCTTTGCCGGCATGTGCAGCTTCATGTTGAATGGGGGCATCAGGTGCGGCATCACCGACTATAAATATTGGCAGATCTGCGAGTTGTTTGGTTTTTTTATTGATAGGCAGTTTTTTGATATCTGTAAAAGCAGGGTTTAATTGGTCTAAGCCTAAACGATCTAGGTTCGTCTGACGTCCTGTAGCACCCAAGATATAGTCAACTTCAATACTTTGCACTTGATCATTCTCAGTAAAATTAATCTTGATCTGATCGGCTAGTTTTTTGACTTGATCTGGCAAGACTTTAAACTTGATATTGATCTCTTGACTGAGCTCTTTTTGCGCGAGTGACTGCAAAGTAGGGCTGCTTAACGAGCCTACTTTCTGGCTACGAGCAAACATGGTGGTGGATACGCCAAGCCGTTGCATGGCTTGGGCCAGCTCAATGGCAATTACACCACTTCCGATTACTGCTAAGGACTTGGGTAATTGGGAAAGTTCAAATATTTCATCAGAAGTCAGATATCTGTCGCCTAATTCTTGCTTTAATACTTTATCAATATTAGGCCGTGAACCCACTGAAACAATAAAGCTTTTAGCCTGATAGGTTTGTCCATTGACTTCAACAGTATGTGTATCAATAAACTTGGCTTGACCGGAAATTTTATGTGAAGCTTCCCATTGATCTACGCCTTTCAAGGTTGCACGAATAAAACGTTCTCTTAAGCTATGCAAGCGTTGCATGACTCTTGAAGTATCCACCGCGGCATCATGTTGTAAAGCGAGAGCTTCTGCAGACTGAATGTCATGCATCCGATTTGCAGATGAGATCAGCAGCTTACTCGGCATACAGCCGACACGGGCACAGGTGGTATCCCATGGGCCATCATTGATAATTAAAATATTCTGGTTGTATTTGATGGCTTCATTATATGCACTGATTCCGGCTGTGCCTGCGCCAATGATGATGAGGTCGTACATATCTAGACTTTTTCAAAATTTGTATTCTTAATTCCAATATACAAAAAAACCCTCTATAAAAGAGGGCTTTTATTAAATCTTTACATTAATATTTTACATTTTTTGGAGAAGTAATATTGGTTGTTACACCACCTGTAGTATTGGTTGATGTTCCTTGATATTGAACTTCGTTAATAAGATGATTAAACGTCAATACTGAATTAAGTGTTGATGCTTTAAAGTTCAAAATATTTGGACCTTGTAAATAAATACTCCCAACAAATTCTTTCGCATTCAGTGTAGGTGCTTCATGCTCAACACGTGTACCCGCAATTGAAACACTTGGTAAGTTAAGTGTTTCAATATTATTTAAGATTTTGTATGTACTAGGTTTATCACCATGTGTAGATTCAATTTTGAAATTTACAGGCTCAGCATACGCGACATTGGTATTGTCATTAATCAGTGTATTAAAGCCCGAACCTGCTTCCGTCACATAGTATTCACTTTGATCAGCAGTTTTAGGGACTTTATAAATACTTAAGGCACCCATTGTGGTCACTTGATCTTCCCAAACAATTTCAGGCTCGCCTTCTTCATTCGTCACTTCAGTTGGAATTCTTTTTGTTACATCAATTTTGAAATCACTTGTTTCTTGGTTAATGAGAATAAAGCGTTTTTGAAGACCTTGTGTTTGTTTAAATGGATATGAAAATGCACCAGCAATCGTAATATCTTGTAAGTTTTTTAGAGGATTTTCATTTTCAAACACAAATAAATAGGTTTCACCATAGTAGCTATTTAAATCTGGTAGAATATCATCTGACTTTAGACGAATATTGGTCAAATCATCATAGGCAACGCCTGCTGCATTGATTCCTTTATCAATTTCAAAGTCCCACCCATCGTATTTACTGCCAAGTAAATTTCTAATTTCATTTCCTTTGAATACATAGCATGCGCGGAAATCAGTTGTGCTGTTTGCAAAACATTTCTCTAAACGATGCGTATTTTTAAAGGCAGTAATATTCACATTGCGAATATCTTGTGAAATTTTTAATACACTTTCAGCATAGGTATCTAAGGCGTGATCAATATAGCCCTTTTTTTCAGAATTAGCTTGACCAAATAAAGAAGCTGCTTCCACTTTTAAAGCATTAAAAACTTTTTGTTGATCTGCTGTTGACGGCGTTTCTGATGGATCAATAGTATTTTCTCCATTTGTAGAGGTATTATCATAGTAACCACCGCCCCCACATGCAGCTAAAAAAACCTGCTAAAGTGATAACAAGCACACTTTTATTAAACTTCATGTTTTACCCCAAAATAATTATATAAAGAATATAGTTTTACTATTTGAAGATTATCATATAAAAAAAATGGCGCAAAGAGCGCCATTCTCATTTGCTCAGAACCTTATAGAGTAGTTCCCACACTTACGCCTACAGTTGGCTTCAAGTTCATTGAACTACAGCCGATAAAGGTCAAGCTCAGACATAACACCACTAAGATTTTATTCATGAATCAATCCTTGAGATTTAGCCTGGTTAAACAAGGTCGCTGAACGTGTACCACTCCGGCAAACCATCAAAATAGGTTTAGGTAGCTCATTATAATATCGAGCAAATTCCTCAATATTGGCCTGAGAAAGCTGACCACTCACCACAGGCTGATAAATCACACTCACTTGAGATTTCTCCGCAATGGAGCGTAATTGACTCACCGTGACATTATTGCCAGTTTCCTGATCCGGCCGGTTTACAATCACAGATTTGAAACCTTGCTGAATCAATTGCTGAAACTTGCTTAATGTCATTTCACCTGACACACTCAGCGAAGAGGTCATTGCACGGCTGAGATCATTTGCGGCAAAACCAAGTGAGCTGACACTTAAACAGCTTGCCAGTACTACAATTTTCCAAAAAGACTTAGTCATCCAGCAGGTCCATCTGTTTTGCCAGTTGATATAAATTATTTGAGCGATTTCCAGTACGGCAGAACATCAGAATAGGTTTCGGTAATTCATTATAATGATTGGCAAAAGTACGTACATCGAGCTCAGTAATCTGACCAGCGACGACAGGCTGAAAGACATAATCCAGACCGGCACTGCGTGCAGCTTCTTCAATTTGTGCACTGGTCGGCTGCTCAGAACCACCTTCCATATCCGGGCGGTTATTGATAATAGATTTAAAACCTTTCTCGACCACCTGAGTCACGTGTTCCGGACCAATTTGACCAGCAAAGCCTACATTTTCGCTCATGACGCCACTCCATCATTTCATTTATATCGATATGCTTTATGATAGCATTAAGCGGAAAACATGCTGAAGCTGTTGTGAAATTTTTATAAATGATGATCACCATAAGATAACGCAATGGAGCGCGTATGCAGGCTTATACAGTTGAGCCACTGTATGTAAAAAGCGGTCAGGATGTGATTGCTGCAGATTTTTATCGGCCTAAAAATATAGAAAAACCGGCCGTGATCTTGATGGCCCATGGTCTGGCGGCCTTACGTCAATTTAAACTGGTGCACTATGCCCAGCATTTTGCCAGTGCCGGCTATGCGGTGGTGTTATTCGATTATCGCTATTGGGGGGGGAGCACCGGGCGACCGCGTGAGCTGGTCTCGATTTCTGCCCAGCTGGATGACTGGCGAACCATGATCAAGCATATTCAGGCACGTAAGTCGATTGACAGTCAACGGATCGTGCTCTGGGGAACTGCGCTAAGTGGAGGGCATGTACTCACCCTGGCAGCAGAACTGAAAAATATTCAGGCCGCAATGGTACAGGTGCCTTTTGTCGATGGGGCTGAAAGTGCCAGGCTTTATCCTTTGCAGCAACTCCCCAAGGCACTTAAGGTTTCTAGTCAGGACTATATGGGAAGCAAGGTCGGTATGCAGCCCAAAACCTTGCCGGTGGTCGATCCTTACGAGCTGTGTTTTATGCCGACACAGGACAGCTACGAGGGTTATCTGTCGATTGTGAATCCGGATTATTATTGGAGTGGTCAAATTCCTGCGCGGGTCTTTTTTAATTTAATGCGTTATCGCCCGATTCAGCAAGTTAGAAAAATCACCATTCCTGTGCTGTTTATTGCAGCAAAACTGGATAGTTTAATTCCGATTGAATCCAGTCGCGAAACCGTGACCAATCTTGCACCGTTTGTACAATATCAGGAGTGGAATATCCGGCATTTTGATATTTATCATGGTGAATGGTTTGAAAAAGCCGTTTCAACCCAATTAGAATTCCTACATCAACATATTGGAGTACGCTAGATGATTATTGTATGCCCAGAATGTCAGGCCAAAAATCGTGTTCCTGAAGATAAACTCACCGCCAACCCTGCCTGTGGTCAATGTCATCAGGCCCTGATTCCATTGGCGCCAATTGAATTAAATGAGCAGAATTTCAGCCAGTTTGTCACCCATAGTGATTTACCAATCCTGATTGATCTCTGGGCAGAATGGTGTGGCCCCTGTAAAATGATGGCACCGCATTTTTCGACTGTCGCGCAGCAATATCCAAACGTGGTTTTTGCAAAAATTGATACCGAAGCGAATCCGCGCTTAAGTTCAGCATTTAATGTTCGCAGTATTCCGACGCTGGTGTTGATGAATAAAAGCAACGAAATTGCTAGAATAAGCGGTGCATTACGATCAAGCGAACTACAAAAATGGCTTGATCAGCAGTTAAATACCCAACCCTAATTCAAATGCCTGGAGTGAATGTGTCAGATTCTCAAGTAAAACCAGAGGGGATTCTTTCCCTACAAACGATCGCAATGCCTGCAGATACCAACTGGAGTGGTGATGTGTTTGGTGGCTGGATCGTTTCACAAATGGACTTGGCAGGCGCGATTCACGCAGAACGATTTTCAAAGGGACGTTGTGCCACGATTTCGATTAACCAGATGACCTTTCTGGTGCCAGTGAAAGTCGGGGATGTCATTAGCTGTTATACCCAGATTTTAAAAGTTGGCAAGACCTCTATTCAGATGGAAATTGAAGTCTGGGACAGTCATGATGATTCACGTGCGCCGATTCGTGTCACAGAAGGAGTATTTACTTTTGTCGCGGTCGATGTAAAAGGCAATAAGCGTCTGATTCCAGAGGAAGCCAAACAGAAGTTTTTAGAGTCTCAAGCAGCCCAATGATTGAATGAGATATAAAAAAATCCCAGAGATGATCTCTGGGATTTTTCTTGCTTAGAAAGAATTATGATTGCTTGAGCTGATCTTTGGCAATCCAGGCCCAGAGCATTTCACATTGAATCGGCGTTTCACCGGATTCATCCGTGACCGTGACCTGAACCAATGTTTCGCCTTTATCGGAGCTTTGCATGAGTGCTTGTTGCTCCGGCGTCAAGGTAGCGACTGCAGTCATGGCGCCTTTGGTCGGACGTTTAAAATCAATCTTCAAACTTTTGATTAATACAATCGCGGTATCCGGCACATTCATTGCCGTCACAAAGCCGGTCGCAGTTTCTGCCACTAAGGCCATGGCGCAGGCATGTACCTGACCAATATGGTTTTGCATGGCTTTATGGTTGGCGATTGTGACCACCACTTTTTCCCCACTGAGTTCTACATAGCGAATCTTGGCAGAACCTACCATGGGAATAATCCGGCCAAAGGTTTTACTCAATAAAGTATTACGAATAGCTTGAGGTAGTCTGGAAGTAGCTTTTACCAGTTTGGTCAGTCGATTGCGATGCGTCATAATTCCTTCTTTAAGACACTGTGCGGTCTTAATCTTTAAAGTTATTGAACTGTAAAGGCAGACCAAATTGCTGTTCTTTTAAGAAGGTCATCACTTGTTGCAAAGTGTCGCGCTTCTTGTCCGTTACACGAATCTTGTCACCCTGAATAGAAGATTGCGCTTTAATGCCGCTTTCTTTAATGGCTTTATTGATTTTTTTTGCGGTATCAGAGTCAAGACCATCTTTGAGTTTGATTACCTGAATCACGTTTTTACCAGAAGCCGTCATTTTCTGTGGATCGAGTGCCTGAATATCAACTTTGCGTTTAAAGAAATGACTTTCGAGCATGCTATACACTTGTTCACACTGGAAATCACTTTCAGTCGAAATCTTGATTTCCTTGTTTTTTTCATTCAGTTCAATAGAAACGTCCTGACCGCGGAAGTCAAAGCGGGTCGCAATTTCTTTTTGCGTGTTTTGAACTGCATGATTTACTTCAAAAATTTCTAATTCAGAAACAATATCGAAAGAAGGCATGGTTTAGACCTTTACAAATGGAAAGAATATCTGAGATGCTAGGGATGTTTTCTTCATTTGCCAAGTGTTGTTTACATCAAAGGAGTGCGCAATGATCCGTAAACAAGAAATTACAACATTTGAGTTCCCAGAAAATGCAATTATCTGGGATGTACGCGATACAAGTGCTTTTGCTGAAGCACACGTGAAAGGGGCGGTGAATCAGCCCATTAACGATCTTTCAGCAGAGAGCCTAACTCAGGTGTCAGCGGATCAACCCATTTACATCTTGTGTGGTGGGGGTAGTAAAGCTCCACGTGCTGCTGAAAAACTAGAGGGTTTTGACAGTTCACGTGAATATGTCATTCTGATGGGGGGTACTCGTGCCGCCCGTGATGCAGGCTTACCGCTTGAACAGGGTGCATAAGCATTCTGTTAAAAAGAAGCGCCGCAAGGCGCTTTTTTATTGGCTGAAATTTAATCCCTCCCAACCTCCCTTTTCTAAAGGGAGGAGCTACAGGCATTCGATTTATTCATAAAAGTAGAGAAAAGTCCCCCTTTAAAAAAGGGGGACTTAGAGGGATTCATTCAAAAGGGTAATTCAATTTGTGGCTTAAAATAAGGCTTCTTGGCTTTTACTTTCTTTTGAAAGCGGCTCACGCTGAGTTTTTTAACCAGACTTGCTGGAACAGGACAGGCTTCACCCAGAATCTGGGCGGCCAGAATTTCACTACAAAGGGGTGCAAATAAAAAGCCTTTGGAGCCTAGACCGGCAAAACTATAAATTTCCTGTTCAGGCTGCATTTTACCGAGTAAAGGAAAGTAATCCTGACTTTGGGCACGTAGTGCTGCACGGCCTTGCCAGGTGTCCATCGGTGCTAATGACGCGGCATAATCTGGAAAGACGCTCTGGAGCAGCTCATGATTATGTGCATGATCTTCTGGGAGCACCTCTGTATCCTCCCGACCGGGATGGAAAGATGCACCGAGAATTAAATGTGTATCATCCAGTTGCATACAATAACCGCCGTAGTTATAAGCAGTATCTTTGCTTAAAGGCTGAGCGCTATTGTTTAGCCAGCTCACTTGTCCACGAATTGGCTTGAGTGCCGGATAATGCTCAAAGAATTGTGCTGTCTCGCGCGCGCTACAAACCAGCACATGATCAAACTGACCCAAATAATTTTCATTTTCAAAAAGTTCGGGTTGAGATAGCTGCTCAATTTTGGTGATTTTTGCTTGGATATATTTAATATTCGGATGCTGTAAAATTTCATCACGCAATTGATGCGGAGAAATAGTTCCTGCTGCTAAAAGTTTTAAACTTGAATATTCAGTATGCAGTTTCTGCTCATCCGCCGTTTGCACTGAAAGAATATGTGCTGGATATTCATTTGCCAGACTTAAAAGAGTTTCAGGATGTTTGAGTGCCAATTGACTGACCTGAATCGGTCGAAAGGCTTTGAATTTTGCATAATGAGTCAGGGCATGTTGCCAAGCCAAGGTCATTAAATGTTCTGCACTCTGCTCAATCGGGCAGAGTTTTGGGTTCAGTAGCGCAAGCGGATTACCAGAGCCACCAGCAAGTGGCGCTGATTGATCGTAAATCGTGACTTGGTGGCCACGCTGTGCAAAGGCCCAGGCAGTACTTAAACCTGCGATTCCGGCGCCAATAACCGCAATCTGGCGTACGTTAAATTCAAGCTCAGGATTTAATGCTGTTTTTTTTTGAGTAATATCCTGATCTGCACCCGAATTGGCTGGTTCAGATAGCTTCCAGATGGCTTTGAGCATTTCACGTTTATGCCCAAAACCTCTTGGACGTGAAATGGAAATCCCATGATTCTTTAGGCCACGTTTCAGGACACCTGCGACACTAAAAGAAGCGAAAGTGGTGCCGATCTCGGATAAACGCACAATATTATTTAAAACATTTTCTTCCCACATGTCTGGATTACAAGACGGCGCAAAACCATCCAGAAACCATGCATTCACAGGTGCGGTTTTTTCCATGATGGGAAATACATCATGGGCATCTCCGAGCCACAAGTCGATTGAGAAACGTTCTTCCGGGAAGCTTAAACGGTGGCAGCCTGCAATTGGCATCGGATATTGGGAAATCAGGTGATCTGCCAATGGTTTGAGTTCAGGCCAGACATTTAAAGCGCGAATCAGATCGGGTTTAGAGAGCGGAAATTTCTCCACTGAAATCGCATGCAAATGACTGTGATTGTCCGGACGGGTCTGTTGCCAGAGCTGCCATAACGCCAGAATATTCAGGCCTGTGCCAAAGCCGGTTTCGCCCACACAAAAATATTCAAACGGTTTTAAGTCAGTCAGGCGGGTCGGCAGGTCATTGCCATTTAAAAAAACATGGCGGGTTTCCAGCAAACCATTGTCTTTAGAAAAATAAACATCACCAAACTGTTTAGAGACAGGCACTTCAATGCCATCCACCAAGTGCCAATCGAGATCGGCGGTTTGAATTGCATGCGACAAAACGACTACAACCTTAAATAAGTCCGAAAGGGGAATAGATTACCATTGACGGCGACGCTTGGTATAAACGTAACTGGCAATCAGAAAGCCCAGCAAAACGCCCACGGCCAAAGTGGCAGCACCATACAGGAACATCTGCGCACTGCGTTCGCTTTGTAAAACCTGTACTTGCACGCCAAGATTGTCATTTCTGAGCTGTAGTTCCTGATTTTGTGCTAACGCTTCCAGATTGGCTTTTTCCAGCTGTTGCAGACGCGTCGCCTGATCCTTCACCAAAGCTTTTACTTTGGCGTCTTGCTGAGCTTTATTTCTGGCAAGTTCTTCAGCAGTCAGTGGCTTATTTCCAGTTGCCGGAAGGGCTTGAGATGCTGTTGCAACCACAGGGATAATTGCAGGTTTTGGCGTAGCAGTGGGGGTTGCGACCGCAGCTTGTACAGCAGCAGCGGCGACACTGTTTGGTGTTGTCTGAACTGTGGCAACTTCTACTGCCCATACAGAATGAAAGGTACAACAGAGGCCAATAACACTGGCAAGAACAACACGCATAAACCTTATCCTTGAGGGAATGCTTTGTTAAACGGTTTCACATCAATCTGTGCATATACACCTTCTTTCAGGAAGGGTTCATCTTCTAGCCAGGTATCCAGGTCTTCACGGCTGTCAAAATCGACAATGATGGTACTGCCATAAAAGCCGGCTTGTGGATTACTCGGATCTTTCGGCATCGCGCCTGCAACAATCAGACGGCCTTCATCATTCAGCTTTTGCAAGCGGGCAAGATGTTGTGGACGAATGGCAAGACGTTTCTCCACTGTACCTTCCTGATCGGTACAGCTAACGACAAATAACGGCATGATGATTCTCAATCGTTTGTAGTTGGATTTATTCAGCAGTCTTAAAGTATTTACGCAATACAATAAACTGGATAATGATAAAGGAAAACATCACGATCATGTCACCGAATGCCGTAAATTCGCCCCAATATTTTCCATCCAGCCACAAGTAGGCAAAGAAGGTATGTAAAAATGACATCAGTGCAAACATGGCGACCCAGGCATAGTTCAGTTTGATCCAGCCTTTTTCACTTAAGTTGAAAACCGGGCCAAACAGACGCTGAATCAGTGGCTTTTTATCTTTACTAAACCAAGGCGACAGCAGGAATACGCCGGCAAAGACCAGATTCAGCAATACCGCCTTTAAACGGATATAGAAATCGTCGCTCAGCATCAGAGTGATCCCACCAAAAATCACGGTCATAAACAGCACAATCCATTGCTGCTTATCCAAGCGGAATTTTTGCATGACAAATAACGCACCATAGACCACCAGCATAGCAATAATCAGACCAGTGGTTGCCACAAGAATATTATTATTGTCGACACCCCCCGCAGAACCGATCAATTGCAAAAGTTGATGGTCAGTGTCTTTTGGATCTACAGTTTTATATAAATAAAAGAAAATAATGAGTGGCACAAAGTCTAAAAGTGCTTTCATGTTAGAGTATCTAAATCTGATTAAATAAATGTCATAGTATAGAGATGCACGGCGTAGATTTACATACACATAGCAATATTTCTGATGGAACTTTAACTCCACAGCAATTGGTCGAGGCTGCCGTAGAGAAATCGGTGCATACTTTGGCATTGACAGATCACGACACTATGGATGGCCTGGAACTGGCACAAGAAGCCGCTAAAAATCATGAGATTAAGATCATTTCTGGGGTGGAAATCTCCAGCCAGTGGTCACGTCCAACCACCAAGAAAAATTATGGTGTGCATATTGTTGCACTGAATATGCAAAATCCTGAGCCTTTACAAAAAGCCCTCAATCAGCAGAAGAAAATCCGGGCGGAACGCTCGAAACAGATCTGTGACTTACTGATTCCTTTAATTGGTCAGGATATTTATGCCGATGTACTGGTCAAAGTCGATAATATCCCTGATCGGGTAACACGGACGCATATTGCCAAAACCTTAGTAGAAAAAGGTATTGTGACTCGCCCGCAACAGGCTTTTGATAAGTACATCAAGGAAGGCAAGAAAGCCTATGTCAAATTTGATGGCTTGAGTCTTGAAGACACGGTTCAGGTGATTCATGAAAGTGGCGGTTTTGCGGTGCTGGCACATCCGACCAAATATGACCTATCTGCGACCAACATTCGTTACCTGATCGAGACCTTTGCCAAGTTTGGTGGCGACGCCGTTGAACTGCCGCCAGCGGTAGATCCAAGTTCTACTCGCCAGATGGTCGATCGGATGATTGCGGAGCATCGTCTGAAAGTTTCGATTGGCAGTGACTTTCATGGCGACCATATGCCATGGATCAGACTCGGGAATGTGCCGAGCCTAAAACCGGGACAAGTCGGGATTTGGGAGAGTTTTGTTGATTGAGTGCTTTACTCGAACTTTGTTCTTGCAAAGCAGAAGTGCCCTTTGCTGATAGAAAAGGGCAAGAGAAAAATAAATTACAGTAGGTTATGATCTTTGGCCTGAATCGGTGGTGGGGTTGGTTTGCCTAATGTGCCTAAGAGTTCAATTTCAATGGTACGTACCATCGAATCGAGTGGCAAATCATTACTTTGCGTGCCAAAAGGTTCTTCAATTTCTGAGCTTAAGGCATCTAGTCCTAAAAAGGTATAAGCTAAAATACCGACCAGTAAAGGCGTAAATAAGCCCAATGTTGAACCCAGGCTAAAGGGCAAAATAAAACAGAAAAAATAGACGGTACGATTGAGCAAGACTGAATAGGCAAAAGGTAAAGGCGTCGTCGCAATCCGGTCACAACCAGTCTGGACAATACTCAACTCCGCCACGTGATTATTCATCTGCATATAGATGATGTCTGAGATTTCACCTTCTTTGAGCGCCTGCATTAACTCCCATTGAATCAGGCTTAAGGTATATTGCGGCGCGTTGGCCTGTTGATAGAGCTGGGTCACAGCTTGCTGGCTCATGCCGCTGGTTTCAACCAGTTCGGTCGGATTGGCTGTCTGATGGCGTAGCCGGTCACGGAGTACATTGGCAAAGACAATCACGTGCTGAATCACACGTTCACGGCGACCTTGAGACAGCATCCTGCAATCACGGTCAAAATGACGTGAATTGGCAATCAAAATGCCCCAAAGTTTGCGCGCTTCCCACCAGCGGTCATAACAGGCTGAGTTCTTAAATCCGAGAAAGATCGACAGCACCACTCCAATCAGGGTAAAGCCAACCAGGGGTAATTCTGGAAAATGAAAATAACCAATATGCGACAAGCCACCAATGATGGCTGACATCAGCATCACCACGCCTAAAGGCGGTAAAACTTTAGGTAAAATCGTCCCCCGCCAGGAAAACAGCAGTTTAAAAACAGTCGGCTGGTCACGTACGATCATTTATTGGAATCATCACAATTTTTTTCATGATCTTGTGGAGTTGTGCCTGCTTTGTCAAGTGCTATTCAATACTGCATTTCCGGTTTGATGAGTTGCTGCTCAGCAAAGGAAAAACTTCCCTCCAAAGCGATGATGCAGTGGTCAATCAGATGGATATCCACCAGTTGGCAAGCCTGTTGAATCTGGCGGGTCAATGCCAGGTCAGCCTTGGAGGGAGAGGGCCGACCCAGCGGATGATTATGTGCAATGACAATTGAGGTTGCCTGTTGGCTAATGGCATAACGTAGCAATTGATTAATAGAAATATCACATGCATTGATGGAGCCATAAAACAGTTTTTTAAAGGCAATTTTTCTTAGACTGGCATCCAGACACAGCACGGCAAACACTTCCTGAGTTTCACCGAGCAGTTCAAAACGTAAGTAATCTCTCAGCCGCTTGGAATTGGTAAGTTCCAGTGTATCCTGTTTCAGGTGCTCGGCAATGTAACGCCGTCCGAGTTCCTTGACGGCCATCAGTTGGGTATATTTACTGATGCCCATGCCATGAAACTGGCTGACTTCCTGTAAAGGTGCATCCAGTAACGCAGTCAAATGACCAAAATGCTGAATCAGCAAACGCGCCAGATCAACTGCCGAATGTTGCTGGGAACCGGAACGTAGAAAAATGGCCAGTAGCTCGGCATCGGACAGACTTTCTGCGCCATATTGAATTAAGCGTTCTCGCGGCCGTTCTTGTTCCGGCCAGTTTTTAATAGAAAATTGCATAGTTATTAGACTTATTTATTATGAATTATCAGTTTTCCCGCAAGCCGATCGCTTGGGAATGCGATTATTTAATGCTATTGTGAGCCCCACTGCAACAGAAAGGTAGCCTGTTTGTGAGCTTCGACGTAAGTGTAATTCCTCATAAAAATATCATTTTAGCTGTGACTGGCGGCATTGCTGCCTATAAAAGTGCGATTCTGGTTCGTCGTCTGAAAGATGCCGGATTTAATGTGCGGGTGGTGATGACCCAAGGGGCACAGGCTTTTATTACACCTTTAACGTTTCAAGCCTTATCAGGCAATCCGGTCCATACGGCATTACTGGATCCTGAAGCGGAAGCAGGTATGGGGCATATCGAGCTGGCACGTTGGGCGGATCTGTTACTGGTTGCACCTGCAAGTTGTGACACCTTGGCAAAGTTTGCAGCAGGTCTGGCAGATGATTTGCTCAGTACTTTATATCTGGCGACCAAGGCACCGGTCTGGGTAGCGCCTGCCATGAACCAGCAAATGTGGGCAGCTAAGCCAACACAACGCAACTTGGCCACTTTAATTGAAGATGGTGTGCATGTGATCATGCCGGATGCCGGATCTCAAGCCTGTGGCGATGTGGGTTTAGGCCGTATGCCTGAGCCGGAAGATCTGGCACGACAAGTCACAGAATATTTCCATCAAGCACAGCGTGCGATCGCAGAAAAATTTGGTCAGCTTGCGGGTAAACGTGTCACCATCACCGCCGGTCCAACCCGTGAAGCGATTGATCCGGTACGTTATATTTCCAATCACAGTACCGGTAAAATGGGCTTTGCTCTGGCAGCTGCCTGTTATGCCGCTGGGGCAGATGTGACCCTGATTGCAGGGCCAGTGACTCTGGATACACCAAATGGTGTCAAACGCAAAAATGTCAGTTCTGCCGTAAAAATGCTCAATGAAAGCATGCAGATGCTGGAAGATGGCTGTGATATTTTTATTGCAACTGCTGCGGTGGCGGATTACCGCGTGGCGCAAGTTGCAGAACACAAAATTAAAAAATCTGGCGATGAGCTGAATGTGGCGCTTGTGAAAAATCCGGATATTGTGGCGACTATTGCCCAGCAAGAGAAACGTCCATTTATGGTCGGTTTTGCGGCGGAAACCCGCAATATTGAAGAATATGCCGCGGGCAAACTGGTCGCGAAAAAACTGGATATGATTGCCTGCAATGATGTCTCACGTGCCGATATCGGTTTTGCGTCGGATGAAAATGCCATGACCGTATTTTTTGCCGAACAGTATCAGATGGATAAGCGTGATCTGGAAAAAGCCTCCAAGCAGGAAATTGCCCAGCAGCTGATTGAAGCGATTCATGATGCCTTGCATCGTGATCCATCCAGTGATGACGATTTTTAAAAGAATCTTCACAAAAAAAGCCCTGTTAGATTCAGGGCTTTTTTATGAGTAAATTTTTATCATTTATTCAAAAAGCTGTAGAAATCTTAAATAATTTAGTCATGATTCATGCACTGCTTATTTCTTGTTTTTTCAAAAAAGCATAAAATAGGTCACAGAATAAGCAAGCATAACAATACTGCATATATCAGCTATAAGCAGGAACAGGAAAGAAAAAGAAGGAGGCGCTATGAGAACAATCATTGTGTTATGGATGATCGCCTGTCTGGCTGGATGCAGTTACTTTGTCTCGATGGATGAATTGGCCAGAAATATTCAAGCGCAGATGCAACAGGAATTTAATTCCAATCAGGATTATCAACGCTATCGTTTTACTGTGCAGAAGGTCAAAATTGTCCAGCGGCAGGGCAATCAATTTAAAGCGATTTCTCATCTGAATTATCAGGGGGAGGCATATCCGGTCAATGTCAAAATTTTTAAGGTCGATGGAGGCTATAGGTGGTCGATCGAAGAGGATGCCTTTGCTTTTATTGATGAAATTGAAATAGAGCAATACCGGCAGCAACTGGATCGGGAGTTACAGCAGCTGGCTTCAGCCTTAGATGACCTGGAACCTGTAGATGAGTCAAAAGAACATGAGCACGGTTCTCTGGTCACACCCATTGCCGAGCCAGAATTTCAAGGTGTTTCTTATCAGGAAGAACCGGTTCCGGTCGGTAATATCACCGCATATACTCAATAACGTCTTCGCTCATCTCTATAAAAAAGCACCGATGATCGGTGCTTTTTTATATCGATTAGACTTTTAAATTCGTATTTAGAATTCAACTTGCTGATGTTCACGCACATAGTCTTCAGTACGTTGCATTGCTTCTTGAATATTAAACAGCGCAGTTTCCACATCTTTCAAGGTTTTGGCATTGCCACCGCTTAGTGCCTGACGCCATTTACGTGCACCCGGCAAGTTCTGGAACAGTCCTAAAATATGACGGCTAATAATTGACAATGGTGCACCTTCTGCCATGCGCTGGGTAATATAAGGCAGCATTTGTTGCATGATCTCGAAACGATCCGGTGCATCCAGATTCCACAATTGGCCCAGTTCAGCCAATAAGTACGGATTATGATAGGCTTCACGACCAATCATCACGCCATCGACATGTTTGAGATGTTCCAGCGTTTCGGCATAGGTCTTGATCCCGCCATTGATTTCAATCAGCAGATCAGGACGATCCTGCTTCAGGCGATAAACATCTTCATAACGCAGGGGCGGCACATCGCGGTTTTCTTTAGGCGATAGACCTTTTAATAAGGCAATGCGCGCGTGTACGATAAAATTATTGCAGCCGGTTTTGGCTACGGTATCGACAAAATGCAGCATTTCTTCATAAGACTGCATATCATCAATCCCGATCCGGTGTTTTACAGTCACTGGAATATCCACCGCATGCTGCATTTCAGCAATACATTCCGCGACTAAATCGGGTTCAGCCATGAGGCAGGCCCCAATTTTATTATTCTGTACCCGGTCACTCGGGCAACCCACATTTAAATTGACTTCGTTATAACCCCAATCCTGTGCCATCTTGGTACAGATCGCGAGATCTTTAGGATTCGAGCCACCAAGTTGTAGCACGATCGGCTGTTCTTCGGTGTTAAAGTCCAAATGCCGTTTGGCATCCCCATAAATGATGGCACCTGTGGTGACCATTTCAGTGTACATAATCACATTTGGGTTAAACAGACGGGCAAAGAAGCGATAGTCTTTGGTGGTCCAATCCATCATCGGGGCAACACTGATTCGTGGTTGAAGTTTATTTTCAATGGTGGTCAGATCAGTCATTCAAAATTATGCCTTAACGAAATGGAAGAAGAAGGGATGAATAAATCACCCAAAGATTATTTTTTTTGCCCAAGCTCGCTAGGCCAACATCGCAAAAAAGAGGGCGTAATACTAGCATAAAATCAGCAGAACGACCCGGCGAACTTGAGTCAAGCCAGTAAGTCCAGGACATAAAACAAGAAATAAAATTAGAATTCCAAGTCATTCCAGAATGGTATATTTTGATAGTAGAAACACCAATATAAAAAATGATAGAAATAAGGAGAATAATTATGCTGTTATTGGAGGAGATTTATAAAAGCCATAAAGCACAAAATTCAGCACATTTTAACTTAAAAATTCATCGTGGCTTAGGCTGGTTTAAAAAAGCGCTAGACTTGGATCAAGATCTGGATTTTAAATTCATCAGTCTATGGATTGGTTTTCAGGCTATTTATGCAGAAGAGGATGATCGGGTTCAGGGAAAGGATAAGCTGCGTCAATTTCTAGAAATACTTTGCCAAAATGATCTGGACCAGAAGATTAATCATATTGTCTGGGAAAAGTACAGTCAGCCAATCCACTCACTCTTAGCGAACCCCTATATGGAACAAAGTTTTTGGGATTATCGTCACCAGAAAATTAGTCTGGAATGCTGTAATGCTGAACTGGAAACACAGAAAAAAATCATACAGCATGCTTTAAATGAGCGGAATTCTGTCGAAATTTTAGTCGGGGTGTTTCGTCGTTTATATACATTACACCATCAGCTCATGCAGGGCGGAATTACCTATCATAGTTCCCTGAATCACAAGTCACTCGAGGAAAGCTGCCGGATTCTGGCCGCTTTGCTGCCGGTCTTTATCTGTATTTTATTGGAAAATTCAGTTGCTCTAGATTTAAATAAACCTTTCTATCCAGCGGCTCAAGTCAGCTAAGTATAGTTAAGCATCTAGGCTGCTGTCCGGGCGTGATGCCATTGATCCAGTAAGGCGAATAGGGTAGCGCCTAGGGCCAGCCCGAGTCCTGCCATACAGGTCATGCTCCAGCCCCCATGATGCCAGGCATAAACCCCTAAGGCTGAACCACAGGCACCGCCAATAAAATACAGGGTCATATACAGTGAATTGACCCGTGATTTGGCATCCGGGCGCAGGCGGAAAATCACATTCTGATTACAGCTATGCGTAATCGCCAACCCCAGATTAATCAGTCCATAGCCCAGAATATAGCTCAGCAGCGATACCGCACCAAAATATAGGAACAGCCAGCTCCCAATCAGGATCGAACAGCCAATCCAGCTCAAGGTTTTGATATGGCCCCGATCGGCCCATTTACCAATGAATTGAGTCGACAATGCGCCAAAGACGCCGACCAGTGTCACCAGACCGACCATGACATCAGACAGCTGGAAAGGTTCTTGGGTCAGCAGCAGGGCAATGGTCGAGAACAGCATGCTCATGGCGGCAAAAGCACAAGCACCGGTAAGAGAGCGCAAGACCAATCGTGGTTCATGTTTTAATAAGCTCGCCATAGATTTGAAAATCGCTGCATAGCTGATTCTCAGACGTGGCAGACTCGGTAATTTTCCTCGCAGATAAAAACTTAAAGCCAGCATGCTGATGCCACTGACGATATAGATCATTTTCCAGTGAAACAGGTCGGACAATAATCCCGCAATACTGGTCGAGAGCAGAATACCGACCAGCAAGCCGCTCATCAGGAAACCCACTACTTCTCCAGTTTTTTCCGGTTTGACTGCCATGGTGGCCAAGGGAATCAGAATCTGTGCAGCCACGGAAAACAGTCCGGCAATGATGGTGCCAACCCACAGCATCGGCAGGTTTATCGCACTGGCACAAATAAATAAACCTGCAGCTGCACCCAGCATGAGAAAGGGAATCAGCTTGGTTTTATTCAGCATATCGCCCAAAGGTACAATAAACAGCAAGCCTAATGCATAAGAGATTTGAGCAAAGGTAACGGTGAGTGCCACTTGTGATTCCGGCACCTGATAATATTGCTGAATCGATGAAATCAGTGGCTGGCAATAATAGTTGGCGCCGGCACATAAACCACAGGCAATCGCCATCAGCCATAATAAGGGCTTGTTTTGACTGATATCGAGGGGCGTGTTCATAGCAGCAACCTTATCTAAGCCGAGGAGAATTTAAAACAAGCAGCGCATTGATGCAGGAATGAAAGGCACTATAAGTGAGAACTTTAGGCTTTAAAAGTAGAAAAATATTACAATGACTCAATGAAAAGATCTTAGATCGCAAGGACTACACAAGACTTGAATTAGAAAACCAGTCAGGAATGATCAGGTTGCCAGATTTTTGATCAATAGCTGGCTTTATTACAACGCATAGGACAAAGAAAGAACGGAAAATCCCCTGAAAATGAAAAAAATTAAATAATGGCTCTCATTTTATGCGCAGATATGGTGCATAAACTTTATTTTAGTCACTTATTCGGTTTATGACATTAATATAATAAATGGTCAGCAAGATTTTTGTTCCTCTTGGTCTGATCATTTTAGAGATAAGTGACCCTTAGACCCACAGATCTCGTTGTGTCACATCCATCAATTCAACCCTAGCTCGATGGGTGCTAAATCATAACTAAATTGAATAAAAGGTATTACTTTACAGATCAGATAGCTTATCGGGAATAAGTTCTTTATTTGTCAATAAAGTCAAATTTAGAAAACTTGGAAAGCTAAAGTGCCGCTGTCCTTAGCAGAGAGACCTATTCAGAAACGGGTAGCCTAAAGAACCAAAACAGGAATTTTGGTCAGAAAGATCAATGTAACAAAAGAAATCTCAAGTAGGCGGCTTATCAGCCGAGCGCATTTTCAGGTTTTCATTCAGGTAAATGAATATCGTTTATAAAATAATCAAATATAAATATTTGGCGTATGTAAGCCACGCACCAGTACAGCAACATTTTTATGAATCATCAGTTCAATATATAGGCATTTATTAAATAAATAGTAGGTAGTAATTTCAAACAGTTTGATTAGAATCCAAAAATTCAACAAGAACACATCCTGAGGGGAAGCATCGTTTAAGCGATGTTTACTTAAGAAAAATTAGCTTGAGGAACGCTCATGCAGATCGGAATTCCAGCCGAAACTGTTGTCGGTGAAAATCGCGTCGCTGCGACGCCAGAGACAGTAAAGAAATTGATCAGCGCAGGACATAGCGTGATTATCGAACGTAGTGCAGGGCTTAAAGCTGCCTATATCGATAGTGCCTATGAACAAGTTGGTGCCAAAATTACGGATGATGCCTACACCGGCAGTCAATTGATTTTAAAAGTTCGTGCACCGAAAGGTGAGGAAATTCAAAAACTCAATCCGAACACCGCCATCGTGGCGATGTTTGATCCTTACCGTAATACTGAGCTTGACCAATTTGCGGCACAGAACGTGTCTGCATTTGCATTGGAACTTTTGCCACGGACCTTGTCTCGTGCGCAGAACATGGATGTCTTGTCTTCTCAAGCCAACCTTGCAGGATACAAATCGGTGCTTTTGGCTGCGGCTGAATACCAGCGCATGTTCCCGATGCTAATGACGGCTGCGGGGACGGTCAAACCGGCCCGTGTGGTGATCATGGGGGTCGGTGTCGCGGGTCTGCAAGCGATTGCCACTGCAAAACGCTTAGGCGCTATTGTGGAAGCCACAGACTTGCGTCCAACAGCAAAAGACCAAGTGGAATCATTGGGCGGTAAATGGTTGGACGTGCCGATGTCTGCCGAAGAGCAGCAAAAAGCGGCGGATGCGGCCAAGAATGGTTATGGCTGGATGCCGGGTGAGGAATACATCCGCGATCAGGCTGCCATTGTGGATAAAGCCGTATCAAATGCTGACATTGTGATTACCACAGCGCTTTTACCCGGCCGTGATGCACCGCGTTTAATCCGTGCTGAAACAGTTGCGAAAATGAAACCGGGTTCAGTCATTTTAGATATGGCAGTGGAATCGGGCGGTAACGTTGAAGGTTCGAAATGCGGTGAAACTGTGCATACCGACAACGGCGTCAAAATTTTGGGTATTCCCAATATTCCTTCGACTGTATCGACTGAAGCATCGGCTTTATATGCACGTAACGTGTTTAATTTTGTCGAAACGCTGTTTGATGCCGATAAGAATTTTGTCCTGAATCCAGAAGAAGAAATTCAAAAAGCCCTACTTGTCACTCATGCCGGCCAAGTGCTGCTAAAACGTGGTTAAGGAGAAGACTCATGGTTGAAACAATTACGATTTTTGTCCTTGCCATTTTCGTAGGTTACTACGTGGTGTGGGGTGTAACACCAGCATTGCATACGCCGTTGATGGCGGTCACCAATGCCTTGTCATCGATCATTATTGTCGGTGCGATGATCCAGACCGTTGGTCTGCCGGTGATCGGCGTTGAAGGCAGCGTGGATTTCCAGACCATTAACGTGGTGAGCGTGCTGGGTGCAATCGCGGTGTTCCTGGCCAGTATCAATATTTTCGGTGGCTTTGCCGTGACTGCACGTATGCTGGAAATGTTTAAACCTAAGCAAAAGAAAAAAGAGGGTTAATCCATGGAAATGATTCGAGAATATGCGGATTGGTTCTACCTGATTGGTGCCGTTCTTTTTATCCTGACGCTACGTGGTTTATCAGGTCCTAAAACTGCAATTCAAGGTAACCGTTACGGTATGATCGCCATGGCGATTGCAGTATTGACCACCTTCTTTGTTGCAGATAATCCTGTGGTGTGGATGATTGTGGGCGCAATGGTAGCAGGTGCGGTGGTGGGTATTGCCCGTGCGCGTACTGTCCCTATGACCCAAATGCCAGAAACTGTGGCGCTGATGCACTCATTGGTGGGTCTGGCTGCGGTCTTGATTGCGATTGCTGCAATTATTCATAACAACAAACTGATTGAACTCGGTCCAGACCTTTTGGCGGCCAATGGTGTCAATTTCCATGAAATGAGCCGTGTTCATTTATTTGAACTGTTCGTGGGTTGTTTTGTCGGTGCAATTACCTTTACAGCATCAGTCTTTGCTTATGGAAAACTGGCTGCGAAGAAATGGGCAAAAACCATTTCTGGCGCATGGGTAAAACCTGTTCAGGCCATCATCTTTATTGCCATGTTGGTGTTTGGTTTCATGTTCTTCTCAACAGGGAATATGACCGCATTCTGGGCAATGACAGCACTTGCACTGGTCTTTGGCTGGGTATGGATTGCACCTGTCGGCGGTGGTGATATGCCGGTGGTGGTCTCGCTACTCAACTCATTCTCTGGTTGGGCTGCAGCCGGGATTGGTTTCACGCTTGAAAACAACATGCTGATTGTGGCAGGTTCACTGGTCGGTTCTTCAGGTGCGATTCTGTCTTATATCATGTGTAAAGCCATGAACCGTTCAATCATCAACGTTCTGTTTGGTGGCGCAATGGGCGGTACAGCTGCGCCGACAGCAGGTGCGGGTGAGCAGGTACAACGTAACCACCGTTCTGGTTCAGCAGATGATGCGGGCTTCCTCATGTCAAATGCGGACAGCGTGGTGATTGTACCGGGTTATGGAATGGCGCAAGGTCGTGCACAGAATGCGGTCAAAGAACTTGCGAACATCTTAAAAGAGCAGGGCGTAACCGTACGTTTTGCAATTCATCCGGTGGCAGGTCGTATGCCAGGTCATATGAACGTATTGCTGGCTGAAGCTGATGTGCCGTATGAAGATATTTTAGAGATGGATGAGATCAACTCTGACTTCCCGGCAACGGATGTGGTGCTGGTGATTGGTGCAAACGACGTTGTCAACCCGGCAGCCAAAGATGATCCAACATCGCCGATTTATGGCATGCCGATTCTGGAAGCGCATAAAGCACGTACTATTATGGTAATCAAACGTTCAATGGCGACCGGTTATGCAGGTCTGGACAATGACTTGTTCTATAATGACAAGACCATGATGATCTTCGGTGATGCCAAGAAAGTGGTGGAAGATATGACCAAAGCGATTAATGGGACGGGTCACTAATCATTTAAATCCCCCTAAGTCCCCCTTTAATAAAGGGGGATTTTTTATTTTATATTTTGGAAAAAAGATGATTGAGCGGTCATCGAACGTCTATGTTTATGATGAATTTATCCTAAAATACCCATCAAATCGGTGCATAATACAAGATGAAAATTAAAGAAAAATAGCTGTAGCTTGAGTTGTATTAACGCTTATAAAGTCCGATGAACAGGCAATAAAAAAGCGACCTACACAGGTCGCTTTTTTGAATATTTGATTTTACGCTACAGAGTTTGTATCTGCAGGATTGCGCCATAAGCTTTCTAGATCATAGAATTTACGCGCTGTTGGAAGCATACAATGAACCACTACATAACCGAGGTCGATGAGGATCCATTCAGCATCACGTTCGCCTTCAATACCAAGCGGACGGAAGCCAGCTTTACGTGCTTCTTCAGCAACGTTATTGGCCAGTGATTTGATATGACGTGTCGATGTGCCGCTTGCAATGACCATAGCATCAGCCACATTACTGATACCGCTGACATCAAGCTCAACAATTTCTTTTGCTTTTACATCTTCAAGTGCAGCATGTACGACTTTTAAGCAGTCCTGTACAGCTTGAGAATTTGAATTCATAGTAAGATCGTGAGAATTAGAAGCGCTGGGCGATGGTTCTAAATTCATGGGGTGTGTAATTTCCTAACAATTATGCATGGTCTAATATAGCGGTTTTAGTGCTGAATTTCAAATGAAGCCGCAGTCCACTCAGTCATGCTCCGGAAAGAATTCGGCTTTCCAGACAAAGGAGTCATTGGAATGCTGCATCGGCTTATATTCGGCAGCGACATAAGCTTGATATTGACTATGTTTTAACCACTGAAATATATCATGATATTGAATAGACGCCGTATTGGGTTGATGTCGTCCCGGACAATCCGCAAACTGGATATGACCAATCAGGTGAATATTTTCTTTTAAATTTTCCAGTACATCTTCGCCCATCATCGCCATGTGATAGCAGTCATACTGCATTTTTAAGGCCGGATGATTGACCGCTTCCAGCATTTCCTGAGCTTGTGCAACATTTTGAATCAAAAAACGTGGCATATCGGTGCCATTGACCATTTCAAAGACCGGTTCAATTTGATGCTCGAGCAGCATTGAACAGGCTATTTTCAGATTACTTGCCAGCGTATTCAGGCAGGGCAACAGGTCACAATCCAGAGGCTGTTTGCCGGCCAGAATATTGACCCGAGGTACATTTAAGGCCGTGGCATACTGGATAGCTTGTTCAACAGCATGACGGAACTCGATTTCCCGCCCCGGGATACCGGCCAGGCCATGGCCGCCCTGCATTAAATCACCGGCAGGCACATTAATCAGGCATAAGTTCAGTTGATGGATGCTGAGCTGATTTTGAATCTGGCCAATCGTCAATTCATAAGGAAACTGGATTTCGACATGATTAAAGCCCTGTGCTCGAGCCAGCGCGAAGCGTTCGATGAGTGGCACTTCGGTAAAAATCATCGACAGGTTAACGGCAAGTTTAATCATGTATTTTCCTTATACATTCAGGGTATTACAAAAGTAAAAATTATGCGTGCTTGAGCTGTTGAATCACAGTGGCCAGATCGGCCTCGGCAAAGCCCTGGGCCTGATGGATTTGCAGCTGTGATAAGGCCTGAGTCGCGACCGGAACATTCAGGTCAAAGCTTTGGGCCAGTTGCACGGCATTGTTCAGATCTTTAGATAAGGTCTGCACTTTCCATTGCACCGGTTCGAAAGTTTGTGTGGCCATACGTGGTGCCAGAATCTGGAAAGGTTTGGAATCGGCAAAACCACCTGCCAAGGCAGGTGCCAGTAGGCGTGTATCTACACCTGCAAGGCCCGCCAATGCCACTGCTTCCGCGATCAGGGTACTATTGGCTGCGACAATGAGCTGATTACAAATTTTGGTCGCCTGACCAGTACCGGTGTCGCCCATACGGGTGACGCGCTGTGAAAGTGCTGCATAAATTGGGTCAAGATGTTCAATCATTGCGGCATCACCACCGGCAAAAATCACCAGACTGCCTTGTTCAGCACCTGCGGTACCGCCTGAAACTGGGGAATCAATCCAGCTCACCTGTTTGGCCTGTGCTTGTGCTGCAAGCGCGTGAGTTTGCTGCACCGAAAGGCTGGAAAAATCCACAATGATTTGATCGGCAACCAAATACGGCACGATCTGCTCAAAGACCGATTGCACCGCCTGATCATCTGCCAAGCAAGTCAAAATCACTGGATAATCCGCAATCTGATTCAAAGACAGCGCAGTTGCACCCAAGTCGATTAAGGGATGGCAAGCCGCCGAGGTACGGTTCCATACCGCGACCTGAAAACCTGCCTGTAGTAGACGGGTCGCCATCCGGCGTCCCATCAGGCCCATACCCAAAAAGGCAATCTTAGTATCGCGATTTAACTGCATGCTTTTTCTTATTCCTTGCTTGGACTCTAACTCGATTTAGTTATATTGGCGTGGCACGAACTGGACTTCCGGATTCTTGTCCTTTTTGCGAGCCAGCTGACTGTTTTTACCTAGCAGTAATTTGAGCTGCCAGATTTTTTCCATACGTAAAGATTTATTTGGGCGATGCTGCATGGCATCCAGTACAAACTTAGAGGCCATCAGGGCATCCGGAGAGCGTTGCAGCATTTCCTCAGCCAATGCTTGTGCGCGTGCCAGTGGTTCTTGATCCACATGGGTAACCAGACCAATCTCTTTGGCATAGGCACCGTCAAAAATCCGGGCAGTCAAGGTCAGCTCTTTGGCCAGATCAATCCCAATCAGGCCTTTCAGCGAACGGCTGAGTCCCATATCTGGTACCAGTCCCCAACGGGTTTCCATAATCGACATTTTGGTATCAGGATGTGCAATACGGATATCTGCGGCCAGAGCAAGCTGCATACCAGCGCCAAAACAGAAGCCCTGCATCGCAGCGATCACCGGCACAGGTAATTCCTGCCAGACCAGAAAGGCTTTCTGGAACAGGCTCTGACCCGGACGGATTAACTCCCAGGCCGCATAGACACGATTTTTAGGATTATTTAAATCGGCCAGATCAATGCCGGCACTAAACACCTGCGCTTCACCGGTTAAAATGACGCAACGGATACTTTTATCTTTTTTGATTTTCTGCGCAGTCGCAACCAGTTCACGCAGCAGGGCAAAGCTCATGGCATTGCGTTTATCCGGGCGATTCAGTGTAACTGTGGCAATGCCGTTATTTTTTTCCAAGCGCACGAGTGACATGGCATTCTTCCTTATTTTTCCTGAGCCGAGCATAGCATGCGGCCTATGAGCTTGCATGACAGCTCAGTCATACTTTCTAAGTCACGGACTGAGCAGCTTCAAGTTTTAATTCAAATGTTGTTTCAGAATTTGCTGGGCGGCCTGTTCAACTTGTTCGACCACGGCTTTAAGTTCATCAAAATGTTTCAGCACGTCTTGAACAAAGTTTTCGTCGGCCTTGCGACGTTCTTTGCGCAGGGTTGAAACGAACTGTTCAAATCTGCCCGTGACTTTCTGTAAAGTTGGTGCGCCGACATAGCGGGTTGCACCATATAAACGATGCAAGACATGTTCCAGTTGCGGGAAATCTTCCAGCTCAATTAACTGCTGCATTTCAGTGAGTGCATCGGCAAAACTGTCGACCAGCATGCGCAACAGGTCTACTGCCAGATCTTCCTTATTGGCTGCCAGTTGCAGGCTTTGCTGCCAGTCCAGAATATTCGGATCCAGTGCATCAATCACATGGGCGCGTTCCAGCACTGGAAGCCGTTTAAAATGTTCGGTGGTCCAGTGGGTCAGAATCTGCACAATCTGCTCGATCTGGATCGGCTTGGTGACATAATCATCCATGCCATTTTGCAGCAGCTTATGTTTTTCATCCGACAGCGCATGTGCAGTCAGGGCAATAATCGGCAGTCGGTTATGGTTTTCAAAGGTCGATTCCAGTGAGCGAATCGCACGTGTGGTATCAATTCCCGACATCACCGGCATCTGAATATCCATAAAGACCAGATCAAAAGCTGGCTGTTTCTGCTCATAACGGCGCTGGATGATATCAATCGCTTCCTGTCCGCTCAGGGCTTTGCTGGTGGTGACATTCAGTTCAGCGAGTAATGCTTCCAGAACAATCAGGTTGGGCAAATGGTCATCGACGGCCAGAATATGCAGACCCTGACCATTAAAGTCTTCATGCTGTTCCTGATCGAAGACCGGTTGATTGCCCAGCAGCTGAATCAAGGCACTGCGGCTGAGTGGCTGATGCAGAGCACGGGCACGATGGTCGTTCAGCATGCTTGGATCGAGTTGCATCTGATAACCATATACGGCCAAATGACCCTGATAACGCGAGCGGATCTCGCGTAACAGGACTTCGCTGTCGCCACTATGATCGACGATGAGCCAGGTGTTTTCAGAATTCTGTAGATGATTCAGGCGGCTAAACAGATCCAGAATCGATGCGCATTCAATATGCTTGACCTGATAATTTTCCAGATAATGACGCAAGACGTTCGCGGTTGCCGGATGGGCCAGATAAGACACCACCGTCAATTCATTGAAATCTGGATGTTCAATTACAGTATCTTCATCGACCAGGAATTGTGCAGTAAACCAGAAAGTTGAGCCTTTTTCGGTTGGGGCACGTTCCTGATTATCTTCAAAACCAATCTGGCCATGCATCAGGCTGACCAGCTGTTTGGAAATGGCCAGCCCCAGCCCTGTACCGCCAAACTGACGGGTGACCGAAGTATCGCCCTGTGAGAAAGACTCGAATAATTTTTTACGATCGGTACCACTCAGGCCAATGCCGCTGTCCTGTACACTAAAATGCAAGACACATCGATCGATCCCCTCATGTTCCATACGTGCCCGCACGATGATTTCGCCATCCGGAGTGAACTTGATCGCATTGGAAATCAGGTTGGTCAGAATCTGCTTAAAACGTAAGGCATCGCCAATCACATGTTTCGGTACACTGTCCGCATAGTAAAACGCCATATCAATATGTTTTTGCGCGGCCAGTGGCGAGAGCATGTCCATCACATCAAAAATGGCTTCTTCCAGATCAAAAGCTGCTGTTTCCAGTTCCAGTTTGCCGGCATCAATTTTGGAAAAGTCCAGTACATCATTAATCAGTGCCAGCAAATGCGCCGAAGATTTACGAATGGTCTGCAAATATAAGCTTTGCTCATTGCTGAGATTGCCCTGACGCAAGAGCAGATGAATAAAGCCATCAATACTGTTTAGCGGGGTACGTAGCTCATGGGAAATGTTGGCCAGAAATACCGACTTGGCCTGATTGGCCGAGATTGCCTGGTCACGTGCCTGACGGTAGGTAATATTCTGGACTTCCAACGTGTCCAGAGTACGGCGTAAATCATCTTCGGTCTGTTCGGTATGTTCGCGCAGTTCCAGAAAGCTGAAATGCAGACGTTTCACCACATTGGCGATATCACGCTGCAATAAACGCAGTTCTCCAGTGCTGTTAATCACCATATGCTGACCCAGGGTGTCGGCATTCAGGCGTTGCAGCTGCATGCGAATTTCATACATCGGTGCAATCCAGCGCCGTGAGTAGAAATTCAGACAGAGTAATAACAGCAATAAGGTCAACAGACCGGTCGCAATCAACACGATCAAGACCCGGTAACGGGCAATTTCCAGCGGCTGATTATCCAGTTCAATTGCCAGCCAGCCTTTAGAGAAACTGTTTTCATTCACTTTAATGGCATAAATATGATTGTCTTTATACAGAATCGGGCCAATAAAGTTACCGCTTTTATCAAAATCGGGCCAAGCGGCCTGTTCCTGAAAGCCGATACCTAAACGATTCTTGCCACTGTCATCCAGAATGGCTGCCCGAACCAGATGCTTTTCATTGAGCATATTCTGCATGGCATTGTGGGCCTGATCATATTGCCAGGGATACAGGCTTAAAATATCCAGTGCATACTCAGACGTGCCTTGAAAACGCGTCATAATGGCAATCGCCATCTGCTTTTGCTGGGCACGTGCGGCATTCGAGGTTTCAGTCAACACCAGCATCGCGCCAACACAGGCCAAAATAGTAATCGGCACAAAAATCAGCGCAATCAACTGTCCATAGGCGTGATTTAAGTGTAGGCGTTTAAACAGCTTTTTATTGATCGTTGACATGATTTAAGCAGTATTTTCTTTATGTCTGGCATATTAGCATGCTTTAAATCGACAGTTAAAATTTAAGCATTATTTTTATAAGGGTTCAGATCAACCTTTAAAAATACAAGAGATTTCAGTTAAATGATTGTTGAAATACAGTGAAAAGCGGGCGATGAAGACTTCAGTCGTCTGAAAATCCGGGGCTGAAAATAACGCTTTTATATTCACAGCTGAGCTGCTTGATCTTGCTAAATCACAGGAAAATGAAGTTTATAGCGGGATACTGAGTCCGTTTTAGAGAGTTTCCTGAAAAAGCAGTGCTAAATGGATGCAGGGAAAAGCATTTTTTCATACAATAGCCGCACCTCGATATAGGTGCACACAATGAGTAATACCACCCCCGATTTTCAAGCAGATGAATTTTTGTTAGACCACTATGTTGGCAAAACGCCATTGGTGCGTTTACAGCGTCTGGCAAGTCACACTCAAGCTACAGTACTCGCGAAACTCGAAGGCAATAATCCGGCAGGATCGGTCAAAGACCGTCCGGCCTATAATATGATCATGCAGGCCGAGAAGCGTGGACAGATCAAACCGGGTGATACCCTGATTGAAGCAACGAGCGGAAATACGGGGATTGCATTGGCGATGGTCGCAGCGATGCGTGGCTATAAAATGAAGCTGATCATGCCGAACAATATGAGTCAGGAACGTAAGGATGCGATGCGTGCTTATGGTGCCGAGCTGATTGAAGTTACCAAAGAACAAGGCATGGAAGGTGCACGTGATCTGGCCGCTCAAATGCAAAATGATGGCGTGGGTCTGGTACTGAATCAGTTTGGCAATCCGGATAATGTCGAGGCACATTATCTGACTACAGGTCCTGAAATCTGGCAGCAAACCGGTGGCAAGATTACCCACTTTGTCAGTTCTATGGGTACCACCGGCACTATTATGGGTGTCTCGAAATATCTGAAGGAAATGAATCCGGAGATTCAGATCGTGGGTTTACAGCCATCTGATGGTTCAAGCATTGCCGGAATCCGTCGCTGGCCGGAAGAATATCTGCCGACTATTTTTGACCGCAGTCGCGTGGATCGTATTATTGATATTCCACAAATTGAAGCTGAAAAAACCATGCGCAAGCTGGCGCAGAAAGAAGGCATCAGTGCTGGTACTTCATCTGGTGGTGCGGTGTGGGCTTCCATCAAGCTGGCGGAAGAACATCCGGATGCCGTCATTGTGTGTATTATTTGTGACCGTGGTGACCGTTACTTGTCTACAGGGTTATTCTCTGTGCAAGATTCTGAATAATTATTTGAGCACTGTGTTATGCGCCTGCCTGTTTTAACTTTCGATATTGAAACCCAAACCGATCTCAAATCAGGCGCGCATTTATTTGGTCTGGACCTGCCTGAAGCAGATCTGGATCAGGCCCTGACCAAACTGCGCCGTCAGGATTCAGGCTCTGATTTTCAGCGTCCGCCCTTGCATGAAATTGTCTGTATTTCCGGTTTATGGATCGATGAGCAGGGCATGAAGCTGTTTTCTTTTAGCCGGGAACAGCATTCTGAAGCGGAAATTTTAAGAAAATTCTTATCGATTTTTGATAAGCGTCATCCGACGCTGGTCAGCTGGAATGGTTCACAGTTTGATTTACCGGTGATTTTATACCGTGCCATGTATCATGGACTCTCTGCACCGAGTCTATTCGATCAGGGCGAAATTGACACGCAAAAGCGTTATAATAACTACCAGAATCGTTACCATCATCGTCATGTCGACTTAATGGATGTGATGGCCATGTTCCATGCGCGTCATTTCCAGAAGCTGGACGATGTTGCACATTTGCTGGGTTATCCGGGTAAACGCGGTGACGGGGCCTATCGGGTTCCTGAATATGTCCGCAATCAGCAATGGACCGAACTGACCTCTTATTGTGAAGGCGATGTGCTGAATACCTGGCTGGTCTATATCCGCTGGCTGTTGTTAAAAGGACAGCTGTTATTGCCGGATTATCAGCATTTGCTGCACAGTACGATTCAATATTTGCATACCCAACCGCAGCATGCGGACTTTTTATCGGTTTGGCGTGAAACGTCACAAAGAACTGACTTTACCCGTTTTGATTTTCCAACTCCCACATCCTAGGTTTTCATGAAGCATCGAGCACACACACGTCCTACCCAGCAACCCGAGTACATTTTTCAGGTTGAGTCACTTTCGCATGAGGGACGTGGCATCGCTCATTATGGTTCACACCCGGATCATCCACCGCATAAACACGGCAAGAAAGTCTTTATCCGTTATGCCTTGCCCGGTGAAACCGTGCGTGCTCGCATTACCCGTGAAGTTAAAAAACTGGAAGAAGCTGACAGTCTTGAATTACTCAGCGAAGCTTCCGAAATTCGCGTCAAGCCGATCTGTGCACATTTTGGGGTCTGTGGCGGCTGTAATATGCAGCATATCGCAGCCGATGCACAGATTGAACTAAAACAGAATGTGCTGAAATCGCATTTACAGCATTTTGCTGGCATCCAGCCTGTGCAGTGGCTTGCACCGCTACGTTCCGAGCGTGAAGATTATCGCCGTAAAGCCCGGATCGGAGTGCGTTATCTGCCGGCTAAAGACACATTGGTGGTGGGTTTTCGTGAGAATCAAAGCAATAAATTAACCTCGATTGATCGCTGCATGATTCTGGATCGTGAATTTGGATCGCTTACAAGCCTTAAACAATTGCTGCAAAGTCTCAATGGCAAGGCTGACATTGGTCATATAGAATTGGCCATGGGGGATCAGGATATTGCCTTACTGGTGCGTGAAACTGCAAAATTATCAGTGGCTGATGTCAACCAATTGCGCGAATTTACGTTACAGAAAGGCTGGCAACTGTATGTGCAGCCTGCCGGCAAAGATACACTCTCGCGAATTGATGCTCCAGATGCCGCGGCGCGCTTGCACTATAGTCTTGATGACTTTGATGTGAAATTCGGTTTTAATCCTGTGGACTTCACTCAGGTGAATTCGACTATCAATCCGCAAATGGTAGCGCTGGCATGTAATTTGCTACAGCTGCAACAGGGTGAGCGGGTTCTGGATCTATTTTGTGGATTAGGAAATTTTTCTCTAGCACTGGCACGCTGTGTAGGCACATCTGGTCAGGTGATTGCAGTGGAAGGGAGTGAAGAAATGGTGCAACGCGGTGCGGAAAATGCCAAAAATAATGGTATTGCCCAAGTTGCTTTTTATTCACAAGATTTAACCAAAGATTTCTCGCACCAGACTTGGGCAAATCAAGGTTTTGATGCATTATTGATTGACCCGCCACGTGCTGGCGCAGAAGAAGTCATGCATTATCTTCCTCAGTTTGGCGCAAAAAGAATCGTTTATGTGTCATGTAATCCTGCGACACTCGCAAGAGATGCAGGGCTCTTGGTACAACAGGGTTATCGCCTCACTCAAGCCGGAGTGATGGATATGTTCACGCATACTGGGCATGTTGAATCGATTGCATTGTTCGAAAAAGAAAATTAAATGAACGATTGAAGAAATGATGTATTTACAAGTAGGAGAAGGGTATGGTCACAGTACGTGAGCAACTCCCTGGACGACTCAATGAGTTGTCACAGGAGACGACTGTAGAACATGCCGAACAAGCACACCACGATCTGACTGAGTGGTTGGATCGGGTTCGTGGCATATTAGATGGGGCACCTTTACAGCAGCTCGAAGAAGTCGCCCATTTAACATTAGAAAGAGAGCTGCAAAGTACGGTTCAGCATCGTTCCAATACCTTTTATACCGGTATTGAGATGGCGGATATTTTGGCACATCTGCATGTCGATGAAGATACCCTGTCCGCGGCCATGCTCTATCGTTCGGTGCGTGAAGGCGTCATGCCACTGACTGAAGTGTTAGAAAAATTTGGTGAGCAAGTGCATAGCCTGGTCAAGGGCACGCTGGCCATGGGTAAACTGTCTGAACTGATCGAAAAGAATAAACGTCTGGAAGACCATTTCGATAATAATCAGCGTGAACATCTGTCCGGCATTTATAAAATGCTGATTTCAGTGACCGAAGACGTGCGTGTGGTTCTGGTGAAGTTGGCAGAGCGTACCTATGCCTTGCGTGAGCTGACCAATTCCTCGCGTGAGCGTCAGGAACGGGTTGCCCGAGAAATTCTGACGATCTACTCACCACTGGCGCACCGTTTAGGCATCGCCCAGTTAAAGTGGGAACTGGAAGACTTGGCCTTCCGTTATCTTGCGCCAGAACGTTATAAAGAAATTGCTTCTTTACTGAATGAAAAACGTTTAGAACGAGAGCAATATATTCAATTCGTGATTGATAAATTACGCAATGAATTGTCTGAATATGGCATCGAAGCTGAAATTAACGGACGCGTAAAACACATTTATTCGATTTATCGAAAAATGAAAAGCAAGAGCCTGAGTTTTGACCAGCTCTATGATATTCGTGCCTTAAGGGTATTGGTCAAGAGCGTACCGGAGTGTTACCATAGTTTAGGGATTGTACATCAGATCTGGCGACATATTCCGCATCAGTTTGATGACTATATCACCAATCCAAAAGCCAATGGCTATCGTTCCCTGCATACGGCTGTAATTGCCGAGAACAAATCACTTGAAGTGCAGATTCGTACTTACAGCATGCATGAAGAAGCAGAGCTGGGGGTGTGTTCGCACTTTAATTATAAAGAAGGCTCGAAAACCACCGATCATTCTTTTAATCATCGTTTGCATTCTTTACGCGCAGTTCTCGAGCATTATCAGGAACGCAATGAGTCCAGTGCACATAAAGAAGCAGAAGATGAAATCGAAAACTTCGAACATATTCAAGACTTCGAAGGCTTCGAAAAAATTTATGTGTTTAGTCGTGATGGTGATATCAAAGAGTTGCCGCGTGATTCAACTGTGCTCGACTTTGCTTATCATGTGCATACCGAAGTTGGTAACAAATGCTATGCCGCGCGTGTCAATCAGCGCTATGTGCCACTGACCTATACCCTGAAAACCGGGGAACAGGTCGAGATTCTGACCAAAAAAGACCGTGAGCCGAATCGGGACTGGCTGGTTAACTCTCTGGGTTATATCAAGACTGCACGTGCGCGCGACAAGTTGCGCCACTGGTTCCGTCAACAGGACCGCAGTAAAAACCTGGAAGTCGGCCGTGAAGTGCTGAATAAAGAATTGTCACGTCTGGCGATTCATCCAAAATCGATCGATTTGAGTGATTATTGCAATCATTTTAATGTCAAAACCGGTGATGACATTCTGGTGAATCTGGTCAATGGTGATATCAGCCTGCATGCCTTGATTAATCAGGTGAATCGTCATATGCATCTGGATCAGGATGAACCTGAGCTGGTGCTGAAGCCAGCGCTGAATCCGCGTGCCAGTCATACCCTGTCAGCGCACGGTATTCTGATTGACGGGCTGGATAACGTTGAGCTGCATGTCGCGCAATGTTGCCAACCGGTGCATGGTGAGTCGATCGCTGGCTATATCACCTTGAATCGTGGGGTAAGCATTCATAAGGTGGCTTGTCCAGACTATGTGCGCATGATCACCCAAGAGCCTGAACGTGCGGTAGAAGCCGACTGGGAAATGCAGCCGACTCGTGGCCAGAGCGTACAGATTGTGGTGGAAGCCTATGATCGACGTGGTCTGCTCAAAGATCTGACGCAAGTGATTTTTTCCGATCAGATCAATATCCGTCAGGTCAATACTATTTCGGAAGCGGATGGTATTGCCAATATGAAGCTGTTGATTGAAGTTAAAGGCCTGGCGCAACTTTCCAAGCTGCTGGCTCGTCTTGAGCAGCAGCCGGGCATTATCAGCGCCCGCCGTCTGGTACAGGGCACTTAATTCTTTATTTCTAAGCTGAAGAAAGCCTGCAATTCAATTGTGGGCTTTTTTATTGTAAGGTATTTGAACAAAATGGATAAAAACAGATCAACAGACCGATATGAGTGCGACAGAAATATTTGAACGAAGACGACATCATCTGGCAAAAGTGATTGATCAGCTGATTGACACCCAGCAATTTAAAACCGGCAAAGAGATCTGCGAGCATTTTGGCTTGTCTGCTGCCTATATCGCGCAGTTACTGAATAGCAAACGCCAGATCGGAGAGAAGGTGGCAAGGGAACTGGAACAGCAACTTGGCTTAGCTCATTTAATTCTGGATCAGACGGTCGAACCGAAGATTGAACTTGCTACAGCTATAGAACAGGTCGCTTTATTTCAGATGCAGGTGGTACAGCAGCAGGCCTTTAAACTCAATCCCATAGATTCTACGGTTTCGTTCAATCCGGATATTTTTCATCTGCAAGCACAGCATTATGCGATTCAGGTGGCAGAGCACTATTATTTTCCCAGTCTGAAACCGGACTGGTGGCTGGTTTGTGATAAAGAGTTGCCAGTTTTTGGGATGTGCTGTGTGTATCTGGCCAACGGCTTGCAGCTCATTTTGGAGGGGGTGGGGGAAGCTCAAGATACTTATGAATTTCAAAGTCTGGATGAAAATCGGAAAGTCATTTTCCAAAAAACAGATATTGAAAAAATCCATCCAGTGATTGCGATTCTGCCGGCTACTTCAACATTCAAACAGCAGAAATAATTCAGCCCATCCTAGGACGGGCTGAACGATGAAAATGAAATATCAGATTAGGGAATCTGGTTTTCGTCTTCAAATTCTGGCTTGACTTGTACGATAAAGTCCTGACGGTTTAAACCACGCCAAAGTGCAAATCCAGTCCCGATATAGATTGAAGAGTAGGTACCGACAAAAACGCCGACAAACATCGCAATCGAGAACCATTTCAGGCCATCACCACCCATGAGCATCATTGCAACAACAACCAGCAATAGCGTCATAGAGGTATGAATGGTACGGCGTAAGGTTTCGGTCAGGGCAATGTTAATCACTTCAAGCGGTTCTGCACCCCGAATCTTACGGAAGTTCTCACGGATACGGTCAGAGACCACGATATTATCGTTCAGTGAGAAACCAATGATCGCAAGGAGTGCCGCAAGTACCGTCAGGTCAAATGGCCACTGCGTCATGGCAAAAATCCCGAGGGTCACCACGATGTCATGGAATAGCGACAGTACTGCACCGATCGCCAGTTTGAGCTCAAAGCGGATGGTGACATAGACCAGCATCAGCAAGAGTGCCAGTGCCACCGCGCCACCAGAGCGGACATACAGCTCATTACCCACCTGTCCGCCGACCACATCAAGCTTCGGTACCTCTGCCGCATTATTTGGCAGCTGAACCGCTGCTGTGACCGCTTTGGTCAGGTCTTCAGCTTCAATGTCTTCCTGAACGGGCATACGTACCATCAGGTCGCGTTCTGAACCTAAAGTCTGCACCACGGCATCGTTGAAGCCAGCCTGGCTCAGTGCCTTGGAAACATCCTCCGGTTTGACCGGATTGGTATAGTTCAGCTCGGCTGCCACACCACCGGTAAAGTCCAGACCCAGGTTCAGACCTTTAGTGGCAATAAAGAACAGACTCGCAACCGTTAAGAAGATAGACAACAATGCCGCAGGCAAAGCAATCTTCATAAACGGAATGACGCGTTCGTCTTCAGGGCGACCATACTGTTTCTGATTCAGTTGAGTATTTTCAGTCATCATCGATCTCCTTAAATGCTCAACTTTTTCAAGTTACGTTTTTTGCCATAAATGATCTGTACCACGGCACGGGTTACTGTAATGGCAGTAAACATCGAGCAGACGATACCAATCATCAGGGTCACGGCAAAGCCTTTGATCGGACCTGTACCAATCGCGAACAGAATGAATGCAACCAGGAAGGTGGTGAGGTTCGAGTCAAAAATGGTGTTATAGGCTCGATCATAACCCGCCACGATCGCCTGTTTCGGCGAGGCACCCCATTTCATCTCTTCCCGTATTCGTTCACAGATCAGTACGTTGGCATCGACCGCCATACCGATGGTAATCACGATACCGGCAATACCAGGAAGGGTCAGAGAAGCCCCAATCCATGACATGACGGTAAGAAGCATGGCCAGGTTAAAGACCAGAGCAAAGTTGGCAATCACACCAAACAGACGGAAGAATACCACCATCCAGATCGCCACCAGAATGAAGCCGATTTGCGTTGAAAGTACCCCTTTGTCGATGTTTTCCTGACCCAGACTTGGACCAATCACACGTTCTTCGACAAAGTACATTGGCGCAGCCAAAGCACCTGCACGTAGCATCAAGGCAAGTTCAGCAGCTTCCTGCGGAGAATCCAGACCAGTAATACGGAACTGAGAGCCGAGTACCGCCTGAATAGTTGCAGCATTAATCACGACAGATTCAGTATATGGGGTACGAACTTCAGTTTGAGTACCGGTCGCAGGGTCTTCCACATAGCTAATGCGCTGTTTGTTCTCGATGAACAGTACAGCCATACGTTTGCCAACCGCATTACGGGTCGCATCCGACATCAGTTTGCCGCCTGCGCTGTCTAGCGTAATGTTGACTTCAGCACCGCCGGTGTCCTGACTAAAGCCAGAAGATGCATTCTGAACACGTTCACCAGTCAAGATCCGGTTGCGGTTCAAAAGCAGCTGACGACCACTGTCCAGGGATTCATAAGCGAATACTTCTGTACCTGGTGGCAATGTGCCAGTCGCCTGACCGGTATATGGATCAATATATTGATCATTCAGGTCAGAAACCAGACGAAACTCGAGGTTCGCAGTACGACCCAAGACACGTTTTGCTTCTGCAGTATCCTGTACACCCGGCAATTCAACCACAATACGGTTGCTGCCCTGGGTTTGCACCAGTGCTTCTGCCACACCCAATTCGTTAATACGGTTACGTAACGTGGTCAAGTTCTGGTTGACTGCATAAGACTCGATTTCTTGCTTACGTACATCAGTATAAGTCAAACGTAAAGTCGAGCCGGTATCAGTCGCAACAGCCTGCTGGGTAAACTCATTGCCATTACGGCGCAAGAAGTCCATCGCTGCAGCACGATCATCGTTGCTGGCAAACTGCACCACAATGGTGTTGCTGCTTAAGTTCAGGCTATTAAATTTCAGGTTGTTATCACGCAACTGACGACGTAGGTCTGTCGCAGAGGTTTCCATGCGCTGCGCAATCGCTTTGTCCATGTCCACTTCAAGCAGGAAGTGAACACCGCCACGTAAATCCAGACCCAGCTTCATTGGCTTGGCACCAATTTTTTGTAGCCATTCCGGCGTGGTCGGGGCAAGGTTCAATGCAACCACGTAATCATCACCTAATCCGCGACGTAAAGCTTCTTTGGCTTTAAGTTGCAGTTCACTTGAATCTACACGTAATAAGGCAGCATTGTTGCTAAAGCTATTGTCATGGGTGGCAATATTTTCAGTTGTTAAAATTTGCTCTGCTTTTTGTACGATGCTTGCATCAATTTGAGTACCGGCTTTGGCACCCGAAATCTGTACAGCAGGTTCATCTGGATACAAACTTGGCAGGGCATATAAGGTACTGATGACTAGTACAACTAGAATCAGTACATATTTCCATGCTGGGTAACGCATTTATTTTCTTCTTAAAATGAAAAAGTCGTGCAAGGGCACGACTATTTTTGATTAAAGGTTATTTAAAGTGCCTTCAGGAAGGACTGAAATCACACTCGCACGCTGAACTTTAACTTCTACGCCACGGTTCAATTCAACCACTGCGAAGTCACCTTCAATCTTGGTGATTTTGCCCATTAATCCGCCTGCAAAAACGACTTCACTGCCAACACCAAGGCTTTCAACCAAAGCACGATGTTCTTTGGCACGTTTAGATTGAGGGCGCCAGATCAAAAAATAGAAGATTGCAATAAAAACCGCAATCATCAAAAGGTTCGCCATCATGCTGGGTTGTTGTGCAGCTTCACCTGCAGCGTGAGCAGTCGAAATAAAAAGGCTCATTACATTTTCCTAAAATAAAAAAACTGGTGATCAACTTGATAATAAATTGACATATTCTTGCAATTTACATTGTCTTTTTCCTCAGCGCAAATGCTGATGGATTAATCTTGCGGGCAAGGGGGTACTTCCAGGCCACGACGGGCATAAAAGTCCTGCACAAACGCATCAAATGTACCGTTGTCCAAGGCATCACGCATGGATTCAGTCAAGCGCAGGTAATAACGCAAGTTATGAATGGTACCGAGCATCGAACCGAGCATTTCCCCACATTTTTCGAGGTGGAATAAATAAGCACGAGTGAAGTTGGTACAGGTATAGCAATCGCAATGTGGGTCAAGCGGGCTTTGATCGTGACGATATTTCGCATTACGGATCCGTACCAGACCATCTGTGACAAAATAATGACCATTACGTGCATTTCGGGTTGGCATCACGCAGTCAAACATATCGACACCACGGCGCACCGCTTCCACAATATCTTCAGGTTTGCCGACACCCATCAAATAGCGCGGTTTATCTGCCGGCATTTGTTCTGGAAGATAATCCAGTACCTTGATCATTTCCTCTTTAGGCTCGCCAACGGACAGACCGCCAATCGCGTAACCATCAAAGTCAATATCCAGCAGGCCTTTTAACGATTCTTCACGTAAGTCTTCATACATGCCACCCTGAATAATCCCAAACAGTGCATTACGGTTTTTCAGAACCTCATGATGTTGGGTTTTACAGCGCTTCGCCCAGCGCAAAGACAGTTGCAAGGATTTTTGCGCTTCTTCATGCGTCGCAGGGTAGGGCGTACATTCATCAAAAATCATCACAATGTCAGAGTTCAGCGTGTGCTGAATGTCCATTGAAATTTCAGGCGATAAAAATACTTTTGAACCATCGATGGGTGAGCGGAAGGTGACCCCTTCTTCTTTAATTTTACGCATTGCGCCCAGACTGAACACCTGGAAGCCGCCGGAATCGGTCAAAATGGGATTATTCCACTTCATAAATTCGTGCAGGCCACCATGTTCACGAATCACATCGAGTCCTGGACGTAAATACAAATGGAAGGTATTGCCCAAAATGACTTGAGACTTGATCTCTTTAATATCACGCGGCAACAGGCCTTTCACCGTACCGTAAGTGCCGACAGGCATAAACATCGGGGTTTCAACCACACCATGTTCAAGCGTTAAACGACCACGACGGGCGCGACCCGACTGACCTAATTTTTCAAACTTCATAGGAGTTCCACATCCAGGCGAAAAAACAGTTCGCTGCTAGTTCATAGCTAAAGGGCGCTATTTTCCTTGATTCTTACGCTAAACGCCAGCATTGTAGAGCATTCGCTCTGTAATTTTATTTATCGTTGAATAAATGCAAGATCAGGTGAAATAGTCGAATTTGCAGAAAACTGTTGCAAGCGCTGCTGGATATCTTCCCGGCTAAGAGCACAGCTGCCATCCGGCTCAGAGGCCATGGCAGCGATATGCTGGATCAGTTTCTGGATATAGATATTGCTGTCGATAAAGTAGGATTCCAAGGTCAGCAAATAGGCATCGTGCGCCACTTGCAGATAATCATAAGGCTCCATCACCAGCATTTGTTCCAGATCAATCAGAATGTCCTTGTCATTTTGCGAGAGTTTTAATCGCTTGCTGATTTCAGAAAAAGGCTGGGCATGTCGGGAGACTAAAAAGTTTTGCAATAAGGCGCTTTCTGGGTTGAGTTCCAGTGTAGATCGGCGCTCAAATTCGACTTGGTTTGGCAGGCTCAGGAAAAAAAGTATATTGCCCAGATCCAGACCATAGGCTTCGGAGAGGCGGTATTTGGTCTGTTTAAACGTGTGCAGTAATAAGTCCAGATGTGTTGTGTGGAGCTGTTGCTGTCCCAATAGCGGATGACCAAAACTATGCTGGGTTTTAAAATAATCGGCCAGCAAAGTTTTGAACGGGATCAGTCCAGAGTCGGGCGCAGCTTGTGCCCGATAACGCCATTTTGGGACATTCCAGCGATCTTGTTCAGCCAGATATTGCCGCTGATCTTCCGGATCTTTAAAAATACTGCATTCAGTCGAAATGGCCAGATCATCCAGCAGTAAAAATTCGTCAAAGACCAGACTACAGGCATAGATTCCATCGTCCTGATAATGGTCATAAAGCTGATAAAATTCCTCGACCAGCGTCTGCTCTAAGCACTCTACATAATTCAGCATAATTTTTATTCTTTATTTTATTGGTTTTATAAAGGTGTAGCTTCATCCTGGGTCATTTTATTATAAGTTGAGTACGCCAGGATGAGAAAGTCGATCAGATGAGATAGTTGCTCAGTGAAAATTTGGACGATAGTCAAAACTCTGGGTTGCGCTCTGATCGCGAAAAGGGCGAACTGCTTTTTTTCCTAACAGCATATTATTAATCACATTGTGTGGGAAAATCTGGATCTGGTTATTGAACAGTTCCACATTGCGATTATAAATGGTAATTGCCGCACCGACATTTTCATTCTGTTCTTCAATTTCAGCCATCATTTTCAGATAAATGTCATTGGCTTTTAGCTCGGGATAGTTTTCAACCACTACATTGAGGCTATGCATGAGTTGTTTGTTCAGGCTTTCAATGCGCTGTAACTGAGAAATGTCGGCATCGTTGATATTTAAATTCATGATGTTCTGACGCAGTTCGGTGACTTTTTCCAGTGTGCCTTTTTCAAAAGAAGAATATTGCTCGACCAGCGGCTGCAGCCCATCCAGAATTTTCAGTTTCTGCCGTTCATAACTGGCAACATCCGACCAGGCGCGAATCGTCGCGTTGTGATGACGGACAATACTGTTGCGGATCATAATGATCAGCACAATCAGCGCAATAATGATCAAACATAAAACCAAAAATCCCATGCGAGATCTCCCCAATTCATATTTATATTCTGAAAATATTGATTTAAAAAAAAGCAGTTATTTTAAAAACTGCACAAGATCATGTTGTAACTGTTCGAGTTGTCTTAATTTAAACGTTCTGAGATGGCCGCGCAATGTCGAAATATCATTGATATGACGATGCTTGCTCGACACCTGAAATAGGTCATGAGGCCCCAGATAGCAGAGCATCCGATTTTCTGGATGAAACAGTAAATCCCCCTGACGCTGTGCAAAAAAATCGGCCAGACGCAGTACAAAACCCGGACTGAGTAATTTGGCGGTTTGCATCGGATCACTGCCATAAAAGCTTAAGCGTTGATTGGTACGAATATCGCTACTATGCCAGGGATGGCTATAAGGATAATAAAATTTACGTCGAGAAGTCGTGACCGCCAGTCCCTGAATCTGGATATCAAAGACAAATACGCCCCACAGGTCTTTGTGAACCTGCATTAATTTGACCGGCTGCCCTTGCTTGTTGCGAACCTGTACTTCATCAATATAGTGATATTGAAACAGCAGCACCTGATGTTGCTGGCCGTTTTCATCTTCCCATATCGTACTGGCATAACGTGTAATCTCATTACTCAAAGAACCTTGATTGAATAAGGGGAATAAACGTTTTAAATGTCCAATAAAATGCAGGGGATTTAAAGGAATTGAAATATGCTGTGGCTGTTGCTGAAAGGCAAGCTGATATTTTTTGGCCAGTGCTGCATCTTCCAGAAAGCCAATAACTTCATCTAATGGTTGTTGTTGCTCATAGCAAAGATAGGCCCAGAACAGCAGCAGACCGCCCAGAAAAACGCCACTTTGAATCCAGATATTTTCCGGTGCAATAAAAATGCTGACGATGAGCAACAAACCAATACCAGCCAGCGCCAATGGCAGATTATTTTCAAATTTTAGCGTTATCGGGCCATTCCAGGGATGCAATCCGTCCAGCAGGTCTTGATGACTCTTGGCTTGACGGCCCAAATCCCACAGCCGGGCAATATTCTGAAACACCACTGCATTTTTCTTGCGGCGAATATGAATGGACTGTTGTACAGACTCGATCGGCATGGGCAGCTATTCTCGCTATTGTGCCTGATCAATCAGCATGGCATCGCCATAACTGAAGAAACGATATTGGCTGTCTACTGCATGCTTGTAGGCATTCAGAATGTTGTCACGATTGGATAGGGCAGAAACCAGCATTAACAGGGTAGATTCCGGTAAATGGAAATTGGTAATCAGACGATTGACCACTTTGAACTGATAACCCGGATAAATGAAAATCTGGGTATCACCGGTCCAGCCTTTCAGCTCACCGCTATTGGCCTGCGCCGCACTTTCTGTGGCACGGGTAGCCGTTGTACCAACGGCAATGACTTTATTGCCACGCGCTTTAGTTGTTTTGATGAGTTCCATCGACTCATCGGACACCTGGCACCATTCGCTGTGCATGATGTGATTTTCAATATCGGTAGTGCGGACTGGTAAGAATGTACCTGCGCCAACATGTAGTGTGACAAAGGTGGTCTGAATCCCTTTGGCTGCTAACTTTTTCAATAAGTCTTCATCGAAATGCAGAGAAGCCGTAGGTGCTGCGACACTGGCTAGCTTGGTTGGATCATTAAACACAGTTTGATAACGTTCGGTATCAATTTCTTCTGCTTCACGGTTGAAATAGGGCGGAATAGGGAGGGCGCCATATTTGTCTAAGACATCTAAAATCGGCTGTGAAAATTCCACAATAAACAGGTTTTCATGACGACCTTGCACGGTCACTTTTACTGCATCTGGGCCAATAAACAGTTCTGCACCGGCTTTCGGTGAGTTGCTGGCCTTGATATGACAATGTGCAATGAACTGATCCATCATGCGTTCAACCAGTACTTCTATGGCACCGCCTGAGGCACGTTTGCCTTTTAGACGTGCTTTCATGACTTTGGTGTCGTTCAATACCAGTAAGTCGCCGTCTTCAAGCAAGTCCAGAATGTCGGTAAATTGATGGTCGTGATATTGACCGTGTGCGTCGAGGTGCAGCAGGCGAGAGGCACTGCGTGTTTCCAGAGGATAGCGAGCAATCAGCTCATCGGGGAGATCAAAATTAAAATCAGAAAGTTGCATGATGATTTACGCTAAAAAAACTGCGGCTAGTATAAACTTTTTTCTTTTTTATAGCGGGAATTGCTCGATTTTAAAACGAAAAAATGCCATTTGTTTTAAAAATAAACAAATGTAAATATTCTGCGTTGACAGTGCCGAGAAATCGCGTATTATACCTTTCATCCACTCCCGAGGTGGTGAAATTGGTAGACGCGGCGGACTCAAAATCCGCTGTCAGAGATGACGTGTCGGTTCGAGTCCGACCCTCGGGACCAAAATTCTAGAAAACCCCAAGCACATTCAGTCTTGGGGTTTTTTATTGTCTGTATATTTAAAAGTATTTATTTTCATCATTTCTTAAAATGGTTTTTGACTGAATTTGAGTGGTTTTGTCAGTAAGATGATGATTTATATCTATAGCGAAAAATAGATTAATTGAATAACTTTGATACATCAATCAGACATAAAAAACCGGCGCCTAGACGCCGGTTTTTTTATTTTACATTACTGATCAAGTCAGTTTTGCAAAAGCTTAGATCGTAGCAAGTGCTGCATTCAAAGTAGCACTTGGACGCATCACTGCATTTACTTTCTCTTGATCAACAGCGTAGTAACCACCGATGTCTACTGATTTACCTTGAACTTCAGCAAGCTCAGTAACGATTTTCTCTTCATTTTCAGCTAAAGTTTTTGCAAGTGGTGCAAATTTCGCTTTCAATTCAGCATTTTCGTCTTGAGCAGCAAGTTCTTCAGCCCAGAACTTCGCCAGGTAGAAATGGCTACCACGGTTGTCGAGTTCGCCAGTACGACGAGAAGGTGACTTGTCGTTATCTAGCAATTTGCCAGTTGCACGGTCTAAAGTTTTAGCAAGTAACTTGATGTTGTCATTGCCTTCTTTAATACCCATTTCTTCTAGAGAAACTGCAAGCGCCATGAATTCACCGAGTGAATCCCAGCGTAAGTGGTTTTCTTCAACTAACTGCTGTACGTGTTTAGGCGCAGAACCGCCTGCACCTGTTTCATACATGCCGCCACCCGCCATTAACGGCACGATTGACAACATTTTCGCAGATGTACCCAATTCCATGATCGGGAACAAGTCAGTCAGGTAGTCACGTAAGATGTTACCTGTTACAGAAATGGTATCTAGACCGCGCGCAACACGTTCAAGCGTATAACGCATTGCACGTACTTGTGACATGATCTGGATATCAAGACCGGCAGTGTCGTGATCTTTCAGGTATTTTTCAACTTTCTTGATCAGTTCATTTTCGTGTGGACGGTACGGGTCAAGCCAGAAGATTGCCGGCATGCCAGAGTTACGTGCACGCGTTACTGCAAGTTTCACCCAGTCGCGGATCGGTGCGTCTTTCACCTGACACATACGCCAGATATCGCCTTCTTCCACGTTTTGTGACATCAACACTTCGCCAGTTTCAAGATCAACGATGTTGGCAATACCCGCTTCAGAGATCTCGAAAGTTTTGTCGTGTGAACCGTATTCTTCCGCTTTTTGCGCCATCAAACCAACGTTCGGTACGGTACCCATTGTACGTGGATCAAAATTGCCATTCCACTTACAGAAGTTGATCATTTCCTGGTAAATACGTGCGAATGTTGATTCAGGCATAACGGCTTTACAGTCATAAGGTTTGCCATCAGCGCCCCACATTTTACCACCACCACGGATCATTGCAGGCATAGAAGCATCTACAATCACGTCGTTTGGTGAATGGAAGTTCGTGATGCCTTTGGCAGAATCAACCATCGCAAGTGCTGGACGATGTTCTTGGCAAGCATGTAGATCTGCAATGATTTCTTCACGTACAGAGGTTGGTAGAGTTTCGATCTTTTCATAAAGACCAGCCATACCGTTGTTTACGTTCACGCCAAGCTCATCAAATAACTTGCCGTGTTTTTCAAATGCGTCTTTGTAGTAAATTCTCACACAGTGACCGAATACGATCGGGTGTGAAACTTTCATCATGGTTGCTTTCACGTGAAGTGAGAACAAGATGCCGGCTTCTTTACAATCATCTAATTCTTTTTCATAGAAATCGCAAAGCGCTTTTTTGCTCATGAACATTGAATCGATGATTTCGCCATCTTGAAGCGCAACTTTTGGCTTAAGAACGATGGTTTTACCAGACTTGGTGATCAATTCCATTTTCACATTACGTGCACGGTCTAAAGTCATCGACTTTTCGCCATGGTAGAAGTCGCCTTCGTCCATGTGTGAAACGTGAGTTTGAGACCACTGTTTCCACTCGCTCATAGAGTGTGGGTGTTTTTTCACATAGTTTTTAACGGCAGCAGGTGCACGACGGTCTGAGTTACCTTCACGTAGTACCGGGTTTACTGCTGAACCAAGACATTTGCTATAACGTGCCTTGATTGCTTTTTCTTCTTCAGTGGCCGGGTTTTCAGGATAGTCAGGAAGGGCATAGCCTTTAGACTGGAGTTCCTTGATACACGCTGTTAGCTGGCCAACAGAAGCACTGATATTTGGGAGTTTGATAATGTTCGTGTCTGGATCTTGTGTAAGACGACCTAGCTCAGCTAGAGTGTCAGGCACCTTTTGCTCTTCGCTTAGGTAATCTGTAAATTCAGAGAGCACGCGCACAGCTACAGAGATGTCACTTTTGACGATCTCAACGCCAGCTGGCTTAGTAAAGGTCTCAATGATCGGCAGCAGAGAATAAGTCGCCAGTAATGGCGCCTCGTCGGTCAGTGTGTAAATGATAGTTGACTTTCCACCAGCCATATATAGCCCCTTGCGTTGGATTGAGTTTCTGAGGGCCGAACTTTTGGTCCAGCCTCATTGAACCGATTTGCTTAAATAAAAACATTGAGAGTATCGTCTTTCAGCGCATTTCAGTCAACGAAATATGCTTTTAGATTGAAATTTGGGCGAAAATTTGTACAGATTTGTATGGTTTAGCTGTGTTTGTATTTTGTACAAAAAAATAATTTTCTGCGCTTAGAAATCATTATGGTGCTGGAAAGAAATTTTATGCTACCAGATTGTATTCACTGAAGATGAGTTTTTGAGCATTGGGTGGGATCGTGATGATCCCGAAATACAAATGAATGTTGAGTGATCAGATGCTATTTCGGGGCAGTTTCTTCGGGTCAATTGAGGCAATTTGCCTTGACGAATCATCATCTCAATATCATGGAATTACTTTGCGATATACTTCTAAGCATTGATCAAATCATTCTTAAAATTGCAGCGAAATAAGGAAATCGGATGCCCAGTTTATTTATTGTGATGCTTGGTGGCCGTCATGCCCGTGCCAATACAGAAGTTCATGATGTGGTACTGGCAGTAGGCGAAACTCTGGAAGAAACCTATCCTCAACTGAAAAATGCCTGGTTTGCCGAGCAAAAAGGGCTGCATATTGATGCTTGGGCGCAAATTAATGGACTGGAGTTCGAGGGCAAAAATTATCACGTTCAATTTAGCGATGCTGCCCCGAATCAGGCTGCCGAAAAGCTTTGGCTGATTAATTTAGGGGGTTATGATGCACGTGAATTTGGTGAGCTGCACCGTTATGTGCTGGTGGTGGCACAGAATGCCATGGTGGCAAAACAGCGCGGTAAAGCTTATTTCGCCAAGCACTGGCAAAAACAGCATACTGACCGGGTGCTGGATGTCGATGATTGCATTGCGATTGATCAGGTGTATGGCCGATATGTACAGCTGGTGGAGGGACATTTTAGTGCGAATCGCTGGGAAAATACCTATCTCACGATTTAAAACTGAAGCATAGGGCTATAGCGTGGCTGAGGGTCAGGATTCGACGAGTGACTTAAAAAAAATCTTTATCAAAGTTCAATAATCTGCATAATACCGGAAAGGAAAAACAGCTTTTGACTGAGATGGAACATCTTAAATGGATTTAATTCAGGCAAATGGACAACCGCACTATGGACGTTTCAAGGAACTTCCAAAAAGTATTGACTATCAGGCATATCAATACAAGAACCCTTATGGTCAGGTGTTGTCAGGCTGGCGTAAGCATCTAAAATATAAGAAATTCAAATTTTGTAGTATTCAGCACGAACATTATACCATTGGGCTGGCGATTGCCGATATTGCATGGGCAGGGCACAGTTTTGTCTATGTCTACAACCATATGACCAATGATGTTCTGGAATGGAATGCGATTAATTTCCTGTCTCGCCATACTGTGCTGGATGAACAACCATTATTCAATCACAGTTATTTTCATAAATCGCCTTTTCAGGTCGATATTCAGCATGCCAACGGTGTGCGCTATATCAATGTCAGTAAATACGGCGAAATTCAGCTCAGTGCACGAATCTTTTGTGCAGGAACCGATCCTTTAAGTATGTGTAGCCCAACTGGTATCAACGGTTGGACTTATACGCAAAAGCTCACGACCTTAGGTTGCGAAGGCTATTTTTTAAATAAACAAAAACAAAAGATTCAATTTAACGAACGAACTTTTGCCTTGCTGGATGACACCTGTGGCTTTTTACGTCCAGAAACTGCCTGGTTTTGGTTGTCGTGTAACTTTTGGGATGCGACCAATCAGCGGATTGGAATTAATTTAGCATCCGGTGTTAACGAAAGCTTTGGTAATGAAAACTGTTTATGGATCAACGGAAAAATTTATCCATTGGCTGATGTGCTCTTTCAGCAGGAATCCGAAACTCAATGGACGATTCAATCGCTAGATGAAAAGCTAAATCTGACTGTAAGCACAGGCTGGCGACGTTATGAAAATCTGAATTTGCGTCTGGTCGGCAGCCAGTTTAGCCAGTGGCAGGCCAAAGTCTGTGGCACCATTCAGCAGGATGATCAGGAAATTATTTTACTGAATGAATATGCCTTGCTTGAGCAGCATTATGCCAAATGGTAAATCAGCTTAAATCAAAAAGCCTTCAATTTTGAAGGCTTTTTGATTTAAGCGATGCTCACGTTTAGTCTTTCGCGGCCTGCCAGAAGGCTTCACCGGCTTGAATCGGATCGCCGGTTTCATTTAGGGTGTTGATCCAGACCTCGTATTGGGCAATCACTGGGTGCTGACTCGGATGAAAGTCTTTTTTAAACCAGTCTCGATACTGTTTGCCCATTCGGGTCAATGTGCCTTTTGGACCAAAAAACCAGGGTAAGCTCTTGATATTCATCTGCAAGCGTTGCAAGGGACTAAAGCCATCATGTTTCAGCATGACATTGGCACGATAGACGGTAAAACTAAACATTAAAATGGTCGTGCTGACTAAGGTGGCTCGACGGGTAAATTCTGGGGTTTTAGCCACATTTTTCATCACATCAAAAGCTACATCGCGGTGTTCCATTTCCTCAATGGCATGCCAGGCCAATAATGCCCGTACAAAAGGATGGGCATCTTTCAGGGTCTGTTTTTGTCCATAAAAAGTTTCTGCCATAAGCGCCGTTAAGTGCTCTGCCGCAGCGGTAATGGCAATATTAAACTGGGGTGAGCGGTGCTTCAGATCATAATTGAAAATTTTATTTAAACGTTCAATAAATTGGTCTACAGGCATGCCTTGCTCGCGCATCAACTGATTCATTTTGTCATGCGCGATGCCGTGCTGGGCTTCCTGGCGGATAAAATCCGCGACACGTTGTTGCAGCTCTGGGTCCTGGATCTGATCGCGGAACAGGCGGACACTCTGAATAAAATAGCGCTCGCCGTCTGGAAAGGTCAGGCTCAGGGCATCGAACATGCGTGTCATAAAGGGATCGCCGCCGAACCAGTAACGTGGAATTTCATCCAGTTTAAAATCAAGTTGGGTGCGAACCACAGGCTGTAGGGCGGATTTTAATATGGCGTTCATCTTGTAGATTCTTTTTTGTGACGATGCTGACAGTATGTCGGCGAATCTCGCCATTGTTTTGACAGAGCTTGCCAATTTTTATACATTTTATGCCAAATGAAAATAAAACTGGTCAGATTAGAGCTGCCAGCGAGAATCGCACATGCAAGACATAAAAATATCCAATGGTTATCTTCAGCTCTGGGCGACTTATTTGCGTGATGTGGGGATTGAACCCTTAACTGCCGACTTTCTGCAAGATGTGCATGACTCGCTTGTGACCCTCATCGATCAGCCTTTTGATACACAAGTACCTTTGGAATTGTTGAATCATATTATTTTAACTACTCGGCAACATCTGAACTGTCCGCAGCTGATTTTTGAAATCGTGCAGGTCATTCGTCCTGAGCATTTTGGTGTACTGGGTTATATGGTTTCACGTAGCAGTAGTGTCGCGGAAATGATCGGCTATAGCATGCGCTTTCAGCGGCTGGTGATTGATGGCAGTGAATTCGTGCCTTTACAGTTGAAGCAGCATGAACACAGTATGGAACTCTATTGGGGCTATTTAGATGAAAAATATAATTTGTTAAATGAGCTCACCATGGCAGCAATGGTGCAACTGGGACGGGTTATTTTGCAAGAGCAGCCACTTTTATTGCGTTGTGTACGACTGGCTCATGCAGCTGAAATGGCACAAATGCATTATCAAAAATTCTTTGCCTGTGAGGTTCAGTTTTCTCAAGATTATTATGCTCTGGAACTGGATGTACAGGGGTTAGCTCATGGGTCTGAGCATGCTGACCCCATATTATTGCAGTTGCTGACTCTTCAGGCGGAACAGGCGATTGCAGCAAAAGCACCTGTTGAAAATACCTTGCAGCAAGCACAGCAAATCATTGCCGAACAGTTGCGAACCAGGCAACAGGCGATCAAAATTGAGCAGCTTGCCCAGCAGTTGTGGATGTCGACCCGAAGCTTGCAACGCTTATTCAGCATATATCAAACTTCATTTAAAAAACTGCTGCAACAGCAGCGCATCAAACGCTGTGAGATTTTGTTACAGCAGGGGCTTAGTCTGAGCGAGATTGCTGAAGCGCTGGATTATTCCGACCAGTCGGCCTTGGCCCGCGCCTATAAAGCAGCCACCGGACAGACTTTGTTCCAGCGCAAGAAACAGTTAAAGCATGCACAGCAATAAAAAAGCGACCCAATCAGATCGCTTTTTGATGTGAGGATGATACAGAGATTAAGCGGTTGCTTTAAGGTTGGGGAATCTCAACGCAATCGCAGCAATTGCGAAGATGGCCAGAATCCAGCAATAGTACAAGCCGCCAATCAGTTCAACCGGTGAGATTTTTGCAATCGAGCAGGCGAGGAGCAACTGTGCGCCATAAGGAATCAGACCTTGTACCACGCAGGAGAAAATATCCATCAGTGCTGCAGAACGCTTGGGATCCACGCCGTATTCTTTGGCGACTTCACGTGCCATATCACCCGACAGAATAATTGCGACGGTATTATTGGCCACAAAGATATTTGAAAATACCACCAGAAAGCTGATCCCGATTTCGCCGGCCCTTTGCTGCCCAACTTTAAACAGGCGGGTCAGGCTATAAATGCGCTCGATTAGCCAGCGTAAACCACCTTCACGTTGCATGATCGCTGACAGGCCACCCAGGAACATGGACAGTAATGCCACTTCAAACATGCCGACAAAGCCATCATAAATCGAAGTATTCAGCTTGAGCAGGTTAAATTCAGGTGTTGCAAACAGGCCGAACAGACCCGAAAGCAAAACACCAATGGTCAGTACTGCGAGGACATGCAGGCGACTAAAAGCCAAAACAAAGACCGCAATATAAGGTAAGACCAGTAACCAGTTAAAATCTTTATATTCTACGGGGCTGGAGCTGCCTGTACTTAAAATATAAATCACAATGGTGCTGATAGAGGCCGGTACAGCAATCCAGACATTGACTTTAAACTTGTCACGTAATTGCACCCGCTGGCTGGTGGTGGCTGCAATGGTGGTATCTGAAATCATGGAAAGGTTGTCACCGAACATGGCACCGCCTACGACTGCACCAATGGCGTAGATCACATTAATATCGGTGACCTGGGTAAAACCAAAGGCAATCGGGGCACAAGCTGCAATGGTGCCCATGGAGGTGCCCATCGCCGTGGCAATAAATGCCGAGATGATAAACAGCATCGGCAAGATAAATTCAGGCGGAATAATCGACAGGCCCAGTTGTACCGTGGCATCCACACTGCCAATCGCACTGCTGACACTGGCAAAGGCACCGGCCAGCATAAACACCATAAACATCAAAATTAAGTTCGGATGACTGGCCCCTTTTAGAAAGGCTTCAATGCCCTGATTGAGTTTGCCGCGATACACCAATGCAGCCAAAATAATCGCAGGCAGGGCAGCAACAGGTGCTTTCACCTGATAGAACGCGAATTCGGTTCCAATCAGGGAATGATAGATCCCGCTACCCAAAAACAGGGTTAAAAATACAATAAGCGGCAGCAGTGCAATGGCGCGTGCCTGCACTGTAGCCTCAGAATCAGTCTGCATAGGAGATAAAAAAGTAAGAGAATAGGACTAGTATAAAGCAGGTTTTGCAATTTCAGAAAACTTTAAATGAATGCGCTAACATCTGCATTTTTATTAATTTTTATATGATAAAAATAAGTTTATCTAAATATTCAAGATTTTAGGTAATAGCAAAATTAGGCATCTTTGATCATTGTGAAAAAAATCAAAATAATCGTAAATAGACCCTTCCGAATTGTTTTGAAATCTTCGCACAGGAAATGAAGTACTCGAGGTCGGTATCGCAGACTGTTCATTGGACAAAAAATAGCGTTACAATGCGATGTCTTGTATTTCTACATAGTCAATGCCTCAAGTTTGAAACACGTTAAGGAAAATATCACCCTATGTCACGTTTAGCCGCCCGATTTGCACAACTTAAATCTCAACAGCGTAAAGCTTTAGTTTCTTATGTAATGGCTGGTGATCCGCATCCAGAAATTACGGTGCCTTTGTTGCATGAGATGGTGGATGCGGGTGTCGACGTGATTGAGCTGGGACTTCCTTTCTCAGACCCGATGGCAGATGGACCGGTGATTGCGCTAGCTGCTGAACGTGCTCTGGCTGGTGGGACCAATACACTGGATGCACTGCATATGGTGAAAGAATTTCGCTTGAAAGACCGCGAAACACCAGTGGTGCTGATGGGTTATCTGAATCCGGTTGAAGTAATTGGCTATGAAAAGTTTGTGGCTTATGCCTATGAATGTGGAGTAGACGGCGTACTGCTGGTGGACTTACCGCCAGAAGAAGCAAAAAGTCTGGGTGAAGTACTGGAAAAATATGACATGGATCAGATTTTCCTGCTGGCACCAACTTCAACCGATGCACGTATTCAACATGTAGCAAAACAGGCCAGCGGCTTTATTTACTATGTGTCACTGAAAGGCGTGACTGGTGCAGCAACTTTAGATGTTTCTGAAGCTGCTGCACGCATTCAAAAGATTAAAGCTGTGACTGATGTTCCTGTAGGCGTAGGTTTCGGTATCAGTGATGCTGCATCTGCGAAAGCGATGGGTGTTGCTGCCGATGCAGTTATTGTGGGTAGTGCGTTTGTAAAGCAGTTTGCAACGCTCGCACCAGAACAAGCCGTTATTGCAACGGTGAATAAAGTCAAGGAGCTTCGAGCAGCGCTCGATGAGTTATAGTATGAGTCAACCCGTGAAATCAGGCAAAATTCTGAGCCCATCGACCCCATGGACGGAACGCATTGTTCCAGGCATTCATGTACCCGATGAGCAAACGATCTACAAAGCGACATTTACCGAGCCTACGGTCGAGTGTCCTGAATGTCATGCTTTGGTGACCCGTACCGCGATGTCATTCAATGCCTATGTTTGTCCGCAGTGTGATGAGCATTTACGCATGAAAGCCCGTGATCGCCTGAACTGGTTCTTTGACCAGGTACAGACTGAACTGGGTCAGGAGTTTAAGGCTAAAGATCCGTTAAAGTTTGTCGATAGCAAAGCTTATCCAGAGCGTATGGCAGAAGCGCAAAAGAAAACCGGCGAAACCGAAGCGTTGGTCGTGATTCAAGGCCTGCTAAAAGATGTCCCAATGATTGCCTGTGCATTTGAATTCGATTTCATGGGCGGCTCTATGGGGACAGTGGTCGGTGACCGTTTTGTTCAGGCGGCAGAGCGTGCGATTGAAGCCCGTCAGCCCTTGATCTGCTTTGCTGCTTCAGGTGGTGCACGTATGCAGGAAGGCATGTTGTCCTTGATGCAAATGGCACGTACTTCGGCTGCTATCCAGCGTTTAAAAGAAGCAGGCCTGCCTTATGTGGTGGTATTGACGCATCCGGTATACGGTGGTGTCACTGCATCATTGGCGATGCTGGGTGATGTACATCTGGCTGAACCGAAGGCGATGATTGGCTTTGCCGGTAAACGAGTGATCGAACAAACTGTCCGTGAAAAACTGGAAGAACCGTTCCAGCGCGCGGAATATTTGCTTGATCATGGGGTAATCGATCAGATTGTTCACCGTCACGCATTACGTGATACAGTTTACCGTATTGTTACGAAATTGATGAACCTGCATTGAACACAGCACCGCTAGCAACAGATTCTTTAAGTACATGGCTCGATTATTGGAGCCATGTTCATGTTACGGGTATTGATTTAGGTCTGGAACGGGTTATTCCGGTGGCTGAAAAGCTCGGTGTGACACGTCCGGCGGCCAAAGTGCTGACGGTGGCTGGAACCAATGGTAAGGGTTCAACCACCACCACACTGGCTGCGATTTTGAATGCACAAGGCTTCAAGGTCGGACTGTATCAATCTCCACACGTGTACCGTTTCAATGAGCGGGTAAAACTGCGCGGCATTGAAGTTGAAGATCAGTTGTTGGTGGATGCTTTTGTTCAGGTGGATCAGGCTCGTCGCGAATGTGATTTGAGCCTGTCTTTCTTTGAAGCGACCACTTTGGCCGCTTTTGTGATTTTTAAAGATCAGTTATGTGATGTCTGGGTGTTGGAAGTCGGTCTGGGCGGTCGTCTGGATGTGGTTAATGTGGTTAATCCGGATGTAGCAGTGATTACCAATATTGGTCTGGATCATACCGATTGGCTCGGTGATAGCATCGAGAAAATTGCCTTTGAAAAAGCCGGAATTATCCGGCCGAATATTCCGGTGGTGTTTGGTGGACAGCAACAGATTCCACAAGCCATTTTAGATAAAACTCAGCAATGCAACGCGCCCCTATATGCGGTGAATCGTGATTATTTCTATGAAGCCTTTGAAGATGGGCAAAGCTGGGCATTTGCTTCTTCAGGTACGACCTTAAAACTCCCAACAGGTTCACTGGCGCTAGATAATATTTCTACCGCTGTGGCTACCATTCTGCTGAGCGGATTAAACGTCAGTCAGCAGGCGATTGCACAAGGGATTCAAACGGCAAAGTTGCCGGGACGTTTTGAAGTCTGTCAAATCCAGAATAAAACCGTGATTTTTGATGCCGGACATAATCCGCATGGGGTCGAGTTTCTGCTGAAACAGTTGCGAAACTATTTAAATTACAATCAAAACTATAAAAATATCGTTTGTGTGTTTTCAATGTTGGCAGATAAAGATATAAATTCTGTCACCAAGTTATTGAAAGACACGGTTCAATTGTGGAAAATTGCACCATTATCCGTCCCACGTGCGGCAGAGCTCACAGTTTTGGCTGAAGCTCTAGGCGGTGAGGCGGTAGAACAATTTGACAATGTGAAATTAGCTTTTAAATCAGCACTGGATCAAACAGATAATAATCAGCTGATTTTGGTATGTGGATCATTTCATACCTTAGAAGCGGTATGGGAGTATTTGGAAGAATGTCAATGAATAACAAACAGCGCTGGATGGGCGGTGTTGTTTTACTCGGTGGTGGTGTTTTATTGGCAGCATTACTCCTGAAAGGTCAAGATGAAATCAAGCAGGACCGTCAGCAGAAACCGGCACAGGTTGCGGAAGTGGAAACTAAGGATGCAGTGAATCATTCGCTGGGTTCCTTGACGGTCGATGTGGAAACAGAAAAGCGTTTACTTGAACAGCAACGCCGTGATCGGGAAAAATCTGTGGCAGAGCAGGAGGCTCGTGCGGCTGAATTTTTAGCGATGCAGCAGCAGGCAGAAGCAGATGCGGCGCGTAAAGCGGCTGAAGAATATGCTGCACTTAATGCGCATCGTATGGGACAGCAAAGCTCGGATAATATTCCACCAGAACTGGTCGAAGACGAACAGACCAAACAGAAACGCTTGGCTGAAGAAAAGGCTGCACAAGACAAAAAGCTAGCCCTGCAGAAGCTTGAGCAGCAAAAAGCCAACAGTTCAACTGAAGCGGCCAAGAAAGAAGCGGAGCGTAAAGCCGCTGAAAGCAAAGCGGCTGAAGAAAAACGTAAATTGGAGCAACAGCAAAAAGCCGAAGCAGAACGTAAGACGGCTGAGGCAAAACGTAAGGCTGAGGAAGAGCGTAAGGCAGCCGAGAAGAAAGAAGCTGAACGTAAAGCCGCCGAAGAAAAACGTAAAGCCGAAGACAAACGTAAGGCTGAAGAAGCCAAGAAAAAGGCAGCAGAAGACGCCAAAAAGAAAGCAGAAGCTGAGCAGGCACGTAAATTGCTGGAAGGTGAAAGTGACAAGCAGTGGATGGTGCAGGTCGCACTGGCAGCCAATGAAGCCAATGCAGATGCGGTTGCGGCAAAACTGCGTGCCAAGGGTTATAAAGTGACCAAGAGTCCAACCTCTAAAGGGATTCGTATCATGGTCGGTCCATCAAAGGATCGGGAAACTGCTGATGCTTCGCGTAAAAAAATCGCTGCAGATGACAGTCTGAATATGAAATCTGCCTGGGTGATTGACTGGGTGCCTTTAGATAAGCGTAACTAAGACAGCGTATTACTGTACTTTGGTTTAAAATGGATTCAGGTTATGCCTGGATCCATTTTTATTGGGGAGCAAAAATTAAAAAGGTGACAAAACTCTCAGGATTAAAAAAGCCTATCTAAAGATAGGCTGGTGATGAACTTCGAAACCGGCACGTCATTCGGGTTAGAAATTCAGTTTTAATCTTGCTGCTTTTTATATAGATACATCAACGTTAAGAGTGGATGTACTTATACATATTCTTTATGAACAGAGCAGTGCTCTGCTTATCTATTACTGCGCACTTCACTTGTGTTGCGCAAAATTAAAAAGGAGTCCTTTTAATTTGTGTCACTCGAAGCGTAGCTTCTCGTCTTCTTGCGGAATATATTCCTCAGGGCGAAGCAGTGCCTTGCTGATCCTCACTCAGGATGTGGCGTTAAGCGCAGGTAAGGCGTGATCGCGGTATACCCTTTAGGAAAACGTTGTGCAATTTCAGTCTCATCTTTTAGGGAAGGCACAATCACCACATCATCGCCATGCTGCCAATTGGCAGGTGTTGCGACTTTATGGCTGTCGGTGAGTTGTAATGAATCCACCACACGCAAGATTTCATGGAAATTACGACCCGTCGATGCAGGGTAGGTAATGATTAAACGTACTTTCTTATTTGGATCGATGACCACCAAAGAGCGAACTGTGAGCGTTTCACTGGCATTCGGGTGAATAAAGTCATATAGCTCAGACACTTTACGATCCTGATCGGCAATGATCGGAAAATTGACTGTGGTATTCTGGGTTTCATTGATGTCTTTAATCCAGCCCTTATGTGATTCAACATCATCAACCGATAAGGCAATGGCTTTGACACCACGTTTTTCAAATTCATCTTTCAACTTTGCGGTATAACCAAGTTCAGTAGTACATACCGGCGTATAGTCCGCCGGATGTGAAAATAAAATGCCCCAGCTATCGCCCAGAAAATCATAAAAATTAATCAGGCCTTCACTGGATTGCTGTTCAAAATTCGGTGCGGTGTCGCCTAGACGTAAACTCATCTTTTTGCCTCAATTGGTCTTTTAATGTAGAGATGAGATTTAATATGAACTAATTTTTTTATGATTAAAAATAGTGTTTTTAGCTTTCTTTATGAATAAATAGCATAAGTGATTTGTTTTATCTATCTAGAATCAAACAAATCAGTCGTCTAATTGACTATATTGCACAGCTAAAGTTTGCTACATTACTTTGCCTTAGATCTCGGGGCTAGAACTCAGGATCAGATTTTTTTCAGCGGTTTTATAGCAAAACCCTTGTAGTTCAAATTTCTAGCACCATAATAACGACTAAGAACATATTCATTTGACAAGCAAGATTTAGAGAGTCTATTCATGTTGGCAAGTCTGATCGGAGGAATCTTCGGTACCAAAAATGAGCGCGAACTCAAACGCATGCGTAAAATCGTAGACAAGATTAATGTGCTCGAGCCGACGATATCTACCCTTAGCGATGCAGACTTATCTGCGAAAACTGAAGAATTCAAACAACGATATAATAAGGGTGAAAACCTCGATAAATTATTGCCTGAAGCATTTGCAGTCTGTCGTGAAGCCGCCAAGCGGGTGATGGGCATGCGTCATTATGACGTGCAGCTGATCGGTGGTATTACCTTGCACGAAGGTAAAATTGCAGAGATGCGTACCGGTGAGGGTAAAACCCTGATGGGTACCTTGGCCTGTTACCTGAATGCCATCAGCGGTCAGGGTGTGCATGTCATTACCGTGAACGATTACCTGGCACAACGTGATGCCGAGCTCAACCGTCCATTATTTGAATTTTTGGGTTTAAGCATCGGGATTATTTATTCCATGCAAAATCCGATGGAAAAAGCGGAAGCTTATCGTGCCGATATTACCTACGGTACCAATAACGAATTTGGCTTTGATTACCTGCGTGACAACATGGTGTTCTCGCTGGCTGAGAAAAAGCAGCGTGGTTTAACCTATGCGATTATTGATGAGGTCGATTCGATCCTGATTGATGAAGCACGTACTCCGCTGATTATTTCCGGTCAAAGTGAAGATTCTTCACAGCTTTATGCAGCCATCAATAATATTCCACCAAAATTACAGGCACAGAAAGAAGAGAAAGTACCGGATGGCGGTCACTTCTGGATTGATGAAAAACAGCGTTCAGTTGAAATTACTGAAGTGGGTTTTGAAACTATTGAAAGTGAACTGATTGAAATGGGCTTGCTGGCTGAAGGCGAGAGCCTTTATTCGGCTTCGAACCTGAACCTGTTGCATCACGTCACTGCAGCAATTCGTGCCCATTATTTATATCAACGTAACGTGCAATACATCATCAATGATGGTGAAGTGATTATCGTTGATGAAAATACCGGTCGTACCATGCCGGGCCGTCGTTGGTCTGAAGGTTTGCATCAGGCGGTAGAAGCCAAAGAAGGTCTGGAAATTCAACCAGAGAACCAGACCCTGGCAACCACAACATTCCAGAACTATTTCCGTCTGTATAAAAAATTATCGGGTATGACCGGTACTGCTGATACTGAAGCCGCGGAAATGAAAGAAATTTATGGTCTGGATGTGGTGCTGATTCCGACCCATCGTCCAATGATCCGTGATGACCAGAACGATTTAATCTATTTAAATCGTGAAGGCAAATATAACGCGATTATTCAAGAAATTCAGCGTGTGCATGAAGCCGGTGTTGCGCCAATCTTGATTGGTACGGCAACCATCGAAGCATCTGAGATTCTATCCGATAAGTTGAAAGCTGCCGGTATTACCCACGAAGTACTGAATGCCAAACAGCACGAACGTGAAGCGGATATTATTGCGCAGGCCGGTGCACCGCGTGCCGTGACCATTGCCACCAACATGGCGGGGCGTGGTACCGATATTCTGCTGGGTGGTAACTGGAAAGCATTGCTGGCCAAAATTGAAAATCCGACAAGCGATGACGAAGCGCGTCTGAAAGCGGAATGGGATGTTAATCATCAATCCGTTCTGGATTCGGGTGGCTTGCATATTATCGGTTCTGAACGTCATGAATCACGTCGTATCGATAACCAGTTGCGTGGTCGTGCAGGCCGTCAGGGGGATCCGGGTGTATCGCGTTTCTACCTGTCGCTTGAAGATGACTTGATGCGTATTTTCGCCGGTGACCGTGTGGTGGGTATGATGCGTGCCATGGGCTTGCAGGAAGATGAAGCGATTGAACACAAAATGGTGTCTCGCTCGATTGAGAATGCACAGCGTAAAGTCGAAGCACGTAACTTCGATATTCGTAAGAACTTGCTAAAATACGATGACGTGAATAACGAACAGCGTAAGATTATCTATAGTCAGCGTGATGACATTCTGGCAGAAAATTCGCTGCAAGATTATATTGAAGAAATGATTCGTGAAGTGATGCAGGGTGTAATTGCTAATTATATTCCGCCTGAGTCGATTCATGACCAGTGGGATATTGAAGGTCTGGAATTGGCCTTGCGTGAAGACATGTCACTCGATCTTCCTATCGCACAATGGCTGGAACAGGACCGTCGTCTCGATGAAGAGGCCTTGGTGGTGCGTATTAGCGATGAAGTACTGAATCGTTACCGTTCGCGTCGTGAACAAATGGGTGCGGAATCTGCAGCATCGCTTGAACGTCACTTTATGCTGAATTCTCTGGATCGCCACTGGAAAGAACATCTGGCAGCGATGGATTACTTACGTCAGGGCATCCATTTACGTGGCTATGCACAGAAAAATCCAGAGCAGGAATATAAAAAAGAAGCCTATAACCTGTTTGTGAATATGCTGGGTGTCATCAAATCGGATGTCGTTACAGATTTATCGCGTATTCATGTGCCGACCCCTGAAGAGCTGGCTGAAATGGAAGCACAGCAGCAGGCACAGGCTGAGGCAATGCGATTGCAGTTATCTCATGATGAGTTCGAGGGTTTACTTGCAGATGAACATGAAAATACGACTGAACAAAATGCTGAGGTAAGTCCGGTAGCGCCAGTCTTTGAAGCGCCGGCAAGCCGTAATGCACCTTGTCCATGTGGTTCAGGCCTGAAATATAAACAGTGTCATGGCAGAATCTAAGCGATATTGAAAATCAGAGCCACATGGCTCTGATTTTTTATGTATAAAGATTTTTCAGAAACTGAATACTATTTGCAGTCCTGCGGATTAAATGGTATTTAATGGCTCATTCAACACCGAAAAGTGGAATAACCTGAATGAAAAAAGTATTAAAAACGCTCATGATTGCAGCTTTGGCCATGCCTGCTTTAAGTTTTGCAGAAACTGCAGCCACCACGACACTTGATAAAGTTCAGCAAGCAGTGGGTTCTACTACAGCTCAAGTACAACGTACAGATGAACAAGTGACCGTGGCCAGCCCGCGTACCGGGATTCGTTATACCTTTGCCAATCAGAATCGCCCGATTGTGTTGCAGACCGCTGCGATCGCACCGGCCAATGCGGCCAATGCAGATCGTATTGTGGCATCTAATCCGGCACTTTCTGCCGCGAGTCAGCAGCAAGCGAAGCAGGCTTTATTAAATGAAGCAGGGCAACTTGCGAAAAATTAAAATCCCCGATTTTTGAAAATGCAGAAACCAGTCTTGATGACTGGTTTTTTATTGTGAAAATCCATCATAAATCTCAAGCTTACTCAGGCTTTGGCTCGATTTTTTGTTGCAGATCAACTAAGCTGTATTTTTCCGAAACTTCAATATTGGACTTTAAAATGGCAGTTGGTGACGTATCTATGCCACAGATGCATGTGGTGAAAGGGGTTAAAATTGGTTCGGCTGAAGCCTATGTGCGCTATCAGAACCGACGTGACCTGGTGATATTTGAACTGGCTACAGGCTCCAATGTTGCAGGGGTATTTACTCAAAATGCCTTCTGTGCAGCCCCTGTGCATGTATCTAAAGCGCATTTACAGGTAGGGAATCCGCGTTACCTGGTGATCAATACCGGCAATGCCAATGCAGGAACCGGCCCTACAGGCATGGCAAATGCAGAAGCCACCTGTGCCAAGCTGGCTGAACTGGCAGGGGTACAGGCTGCTGAAGTTTTACCATTCTCTACGGGTGTCATTGGCGAGCAATTGCCAATGGAGCGTTTGCTCAGCGGTTTACAACCTGCGCTAGACTCATTGCGTGATGATGCCTGGGTCGATGCTGCAACGGGAATCATGACCACAGATACTACACCGAAAGGTGCTTCAGAGCAGTTCGAGCTGGATGGTGTCACCTATACCATGACCGGTATTTCCAAGGGTGCCGGCATGATTCGTCCAAATATGGCGACTATGCTGGGTTATGTGGCAACCGATGCTCCAATCAGCCGTGAACTGGTTCAGCAGTTATTAACAGAAACAGTAAATGTGTCGTTTAACCGCATTACTATCGATGGTGATACTTCAACCAATGATTCCTGCATCTTGATTGCCACAGGTCAAGGCGGGGGGGCTGAAATTACTTCGACTGAAGATCCACGTTATGCAGTCGTGCTTGATGTGTTAATGCGTACCATGAAACGCTTGGCGCAACTGATTGTGCGTGATGGTGAAGGTGCCACCAAATTTATTACAGTTGCGGTAGAAGGTGGTGCTAATATTCAGGAATGCTGTGATGTGGCTTATAGCATTGCACATTCGCCATTGGTTAAAACTGCGATTTTTGCTTCTGATCCAAACTGGGGGCGTATTCTGGCAGCGATTGGTTATGCTGGTGTGCCGAATTTAGACGTTGCAAAAATTCAGGTTTGGTTAGATGATGTACAAATCTGTAAAGATGGTGGTGCGGCAGCAGACTATACTGAAGCAGCTGGTGCAGGTGTGATGGCCCAAGCTGAAATGACGATTCGTGTTGATCTTGGACGTGGTACAGCGAAAGACACGGTCTATACCTGTGACCTGTCTTATGATTACGTCAAGATTAATGCAGATTATCGTTCATAATTCAGATCGTTTCTAAAGCCTCCGTTGTGGGGCTTTTTTTATATCTTATGATTTTTAATGACTGGTCAAAAATGGCATTTTGCCAATTGTGATTAGGGTGTAGGGTAAATGTCCGTGTCATAACGGATAATTAGGGTAGAGTAAGAGTTGTTATGAATAGTGCGACCAAATTAATAGCCAATGAAGCAAAGTCGATTGTGCAGGCGCATTTAGATCGTTTAGGCGTTCCTCAAGAACATCAAATGAGCCAGCAGGAAAAATTAGACAAATTTGCACAAATCAAGGCTGAGCTGGAAAAACAGGATGCCGTTTTGGTGGCGCATTATTATTGCGATCCTGAAGTGCAAGAACTGGCTGAGTTGACCGGTGGTTGTGTTTCGGATTCTCTGGAAATGGCACGTTTTGGTCGCGATCATCCAGCCTCTACGTTGGTGGTGGCAGGAGTGAAATTTATGGGTGAAACCTCAAAAATTTTATCTCCAGATAAAACCGTGCTGATGCCAACCCTGGAAGCAACCTGTTCACTGGATCTTGGTTGTCCGGTTGATGAATTTACAGCTTTTTGCGATGCGCACCCCGATCATACCGTGGTGGTGTATGCCAATACTTCCGCAGCGGTGAAAGCGCGTGCCGATTGGGTAGTGACTTCTAGCTGTGCAGTGGAAATTATTGAACATCTGGATAGTCTCGGTGAAAAAATTATCTGGGCGCCGGATCAGCACTTGGGCCGATATATCCAAAGCAAAACCGGTGCAGAAATGTTGCTCTGGGATGGTGCCTGTATCGTGCATGAAGAATTCCGTTCACGCGGTATTGTCAATATGAAAGCACTCTATCCCGATGCTGCGGTGTTGGTACATCCGGAATCCCCCATGTCTGTAGTCGAGATTGCCGATGCAGTAGGCAGTACCTCGCAACTGATTAAAGCCGCACAGACTTTGCCACATCAGCGTTTAATTGTGGCTACGGATCGTGGTATCTTCTATAAAATGCAGCAAGCAGTTCCCGATAAAATCCTGATTGAGGCACCAACTGCGGGGGAAGGGGCAACCTGTCGTTCTTGTGCGCATTGTCCGTGGATGGCAATGAATGAGCTGGATGGTATTTTGCATGTATTACAGCATAAGGATCAGGAAGTACATGTCGATCCTGTACTGGCTGAACGCGCAAAACTGCCTCTAGATCGCATGTTGAATTTTAGTGCCGGACTAAAACGTTAAAATTTGTATAAAAAATGTCTGAAGCGCTTGATAAATAAACGCTTGGCGCGTTTTTTAGGTTTTTTTTTAAGATAGGTGTTGACGTCTCCGGGCGTCACGCCTAGAATGCACACCGTACCGAACGATGTTCGATACGAAAGCTGAGATGAATCGGAGCATAGCACAGCCTGGTAGTGCACCTGGTTTGGGACCAGGGGGTCGTAGGTTCGAATCCTACTGCTCCGACCAATTCTTCAAGGCAAATGATGTTTGCATCAGTAACGCGCTTGTAGCTCAGTTGGATAGAGCATCCGCCTTCTAAGCGGATGGTCACAGGTTCGAATCCTGTCAGGCGCGCCATTTGGTCGCTTGATGTTAAGAATCAAAATGATGGTGGATGTAGCTCAGTTGGTAGAGCCCTGGATTGTGATTCCAGTTGTCGCGGGTTCGAATCCCGTCATTCACCCCAACTTTTAAAGTTGAAATCGGAGCATAGCACAGCCTGGTAGTGCACCTGGTTTGGGACCAGGGGGTCGTAGGTTCGAATCCTACTGCTCCGACCATCTCCTTAAAGATGGTCGAGATAAAAGATACCGCGTTAAGCGGTTTTTTTATGCCTAAAATTTAATAAGTATAAAAAATACACAATATTATTTATAGTCGCCTTTTTGATAATTGTTTATGTAATCACTTGTATCTCTATATCAATTTATTTTTCACTCAATATAGCTTATGCAGGTGAGATGGGTTTTTTATTTTATGTCTTTTGCTGAAGAAGGATTATGATGCGTTTAAGGGTGGAGGAATATTGAGGCATTCTCATTTTCGTATTATTTTATTTTGGTAAGGTGTATGCGTTCCTCAGCATTTATATAAAAGGGAAATATAAATAATTTATCAGTCTTGATATCTATATTTTTCTTGCTAAAGAAAAGATAAATTAAAATATAAATCTGAAATCCACCAGAAATAGCTTTTATAAGTAAATAAACACTATAAACCTCCTTGGAGTGTATGTTTTATGATCAAAAAATAGAAAAACCTGCACTTTTTGTAGAATAAATAAACAGTCGTTGGTTTTTTGCTGAATTATTTAGAAATAGGGGTTGTGTTGGGTGTGAAATCCTGTAGAATGCACATCCATCGGCAGTGATGAAGATTAAAACTTCTGATAA
>NZ_VPAQ01000018.1:0-51861 GCF_013419135.1 Acinetobacter sp. YH12100
TCCATGCACGCATGGCAGTCTTGAATAAATTCACAGAATTAGGTCGCCCTCATACCCAAGTTGTCTCTTAAATTTGAGTAGCTTAAGGGAACTCAGCCTTTCAAACCTTTATGCAACAAAGCCGTTTGAAAGTGCATAATCAATCGCTTGCTGTTTAAATTCGGGACTAAAACGTTTAGCCATTTCTTGAATCTCCAAAGATTAAAGTTACGTTATCTTTAGAGGGACGTGCTGTCCATTATTTTGTCTAGGATCACCCCCATGGTGCCGCGCAAAGTATTGGCAATATTCCAGAGTTGTTTTTGTAGCTGTTGCAGTTGCACCTGGGTCATTGTTATACAAGTCCAATTAAGTAAATCATTAATCAAGTGATTTTACCTAAAATTCTAAATCATGCAGCAGTAAAAAGCTGCAAAAGGACATGAATTGTCGTGCTTAATTCACTTTATTTATCCATTAAAGCTCCCCGGACAGACCCATATACCAAATTTTACCAGTGCATGCTCGGGCACAGACTGAAGCTGATCTCGATTAAAGCTCATGTAACTCCGCAAGGTCCCTGTGCTGAATATGCTTGAGCAGAAAAAGATTTAAAAAAATCAGCCTGTTTGTGCCGACATTTTACTTGGCTAATTTTTGCGTCATACGAACACAGTTCCGCCCATTATTTTTCGCTTCATACAGCTTATTGTCTGCCATTTTAAAAACCTGTTTGACGCTTACTGAATCACTCGGACAGAATGCGATACCCACGGAAATGGTGATTTCTTCAACTCCTTCAATTTGACTTGCTTGCATACTCGTTCTGAGACGTTCGGCAGCATTGAAAGCAACCCGAATATCGGAGGTCATCATCAGTACGATAAACTCTTCCCCACCAGTGCGACAGCAGAGATCATGGCTTCTGAAATTTTTCTGCATTAAAAAAGCCAATCGCTTTAAAACCTCATCTCCGCGGTCATGTCCATAGCTATCGTTGATCTTTTTAAAGAAATCAATATCGATAGCGAGTACCGCAAAATGAGTACCCGTACTGATTAATTCATCCAGAAGATATTGCATGCCACGACGGTTATAAAGGCCAGTCAAGGGGTCAATATTGATATGTTGGCGTAATTCTGAGATCTTGTTATTAAATGTTTTGGAGCTCAAAAGTAGCGAGGCCCTAAACTTGAATACCTCAAAATACCAGGGATCAACCTGACTGATTTTATCCTGAATATCATTTCGATTTAACATACTGGCCATTTTCGCCAAACGATTCAGCGGCGAAGAAATAAATAGCGACATCCGCCAGACGATAAAGAAAATAAACAGATAAAAGATAAATATGCCAATAGAAACTTTTAAAATTAATTCATTGGCCTGTTTAAGAAGTTCATCCGTAGGTTGCTGTGAAACCACAATCCAGTTCACACTGGGAACATGTGCAAAACCGGCCAGGTTATCAATCCCCAAGCTATTCGTTAGACGGACGGATCCTTTCTTGTTTTCATTGATATAGTCAAGACCAGTATTATTTACAATTTTTTCGCCAATCCGACTCGAATCTGGATGGAAGATAATACGGTTCTGCTGATCAATCACATACATATAACTTTTTTTGAAATCAAATTGATTGAACAGCATTTCACTGATTAAATTATTCTTCTGCAGATAAATCGTACCGCTGATAAAGCCCTTATAATTTTGATTCACATCGTAAATAGGCTGTGATATCAACACAACCAGATTTTTTTTGCTTGACCAATAGGGTGCCGAAATATACGCCTTTTTGCTTTTAAGTGATCCAACAATACCCGCTGTATTATAGGGTGTGTGGAATTTTAGGTCTAATGATACTGGTGCATAAGCAAGTATCTGATTTCGCTGGCCTACCATAAAAATACTGTTAAAGTTATTCGACTGGTTTTTTAGCCGTTTGACTTCAGCCTGTCGCAGTGGCGTATTGTAAAAGTTTTGCCCTAATTGCTGAGCACTATACTGCAACTCCTGCAACATATTGCTGACATCACGATTCACACCCATCGCAATCTTGGCTGCGTATTTTTCATTTATAGAGAGTGAATTCTGAATCAGTTGCTGTTTAACCACATAATTCAGAATAAACAGGCTAATCACAAATAAACAGGAAACGCTGAGGATCGTTGAAATCAGAATCAGCTTGCGTAAATTCAGATTCAAAGATAGAAGTATTTTATATAACAACTGAGACCCCAGGTACCTTGGATTGTATTACTCTGTTTAATTTAACATAAATACGCAAACCCAATGCTACAAAATCACTTTCTAAAACTTAGAAAAACATTCTAAATTTACTGCCTAAACCCTCTCCAAAATGTTGAGCTGAATAGGGCAATAAAGCTAAATCCAAATCGGACATCAGTCATAATGACAGGGCTTTGCATCTTTCTAAATACCCTACTGTGACTTTCAGTATATTCGGTTGATGAATAGAACAAATGATTGGGCAGAATAGGCATCGAGTATTTAGAATAAATGAAACCAGCCCTATCAGCTAAGCTGTATGCTGTTATGCTCCAACTAATCAAAGTTATGATTCAGTGCTCGATCCAGCAATCATACAAATACGGTCAGAAATTTATTTAAGTGCTTTTTTGATTTTATTGATCAATGTACGGGCTGCATCATAATCCTCAAAATCAATATTGATCGTCCCTTTATTTCCCTGATTTGTCGAGGAGCTTTTAATCACGACTGAAAAAGCATTCGATTCAAGTGGGATAATTTCTGCCGAAACAATATGATCAGCGTTAAGGAAAAAATCTTTTTTTAATTGAATTAACATTTTTTATTCTCGAGTAAAAAACAAGCAATATTTATAGCATATAAATTCAAAAAGTATAAAAATCGGCGAAATTTCAATTGAACAAAGCACTGTAGCAAGTTGCTACAGTGCCTTCATTTTATTTTTTCAGCATTTTTTTCAGCAAATTTTCCAGCTCTTGTAAATTTTGTTCATCAAATTCACTCATTTTTAATGACACTTTTAAAATGTTGTGATCAAACTTAATATTCCCTGCGACTTTTCCATCATATTCAATTTTATGCACGATTGACGTTTTAATTGGCTCTTTGTTTTCTTTCGACTTTAAAATTTTTTCTGCCAATAAGGCCAGTTTTGTTTGCTCAACTTCTTTTTTCAGTAATTTCGCCCAAGCTTCTAGCAGTGCTTTTTTAGCATTACTGTAATTCTCTTCATAATCTGAAAGAAACTTTTTCACAGCTGTGGCGGCAGTGCGTGCCAACAATGTCGGTTGTTGTTCTAAATCGGCAATCAGTTCTTTCGGTAATTTTTCGAAAGATAGATATTTATACATATCCTCTCGATTCATGCCTAATGATTTTGCCAGCTTTTGCTTGTTCTTTTTTAATTTCTCATCCAGAGAACTCAGACCGACATAAATTTCATAATCTGTTAAGTCTTCCCGTTTTAAATTCTCAGCCAAGGTTAACAGTGCAACTTCTTCATCTGATGCATCGATGACAATCACTTCAATGGTGTTTTTATTGAGAATTTGATGCGCTTTCAAGCGTCGTTCACCTGCAATTAACTCATATTTGTCCTGTACTCGCCGAACTGCAATCGGCTGCAATAATCCAATCTCCTCAATCGAGGCTGCTAAATCTTCAATATCTTGCTGATTGAATATTTTTCGTGGCTGATTGGGACTAGGTTGAATGTCTGTAATTTGGACATTACGACGTAATTCTTTCACATCGTTGACATGCTCTTGCTGAGCTTGTTGATGCTTTTGAGTATTTTGCTGAAGACGTTGTGCCAACAATTCTTTTGTACTTACCATAGGATTCTCAGAGTGCCTTTATTCAACACGATTGATGATTTCTTTCGCTAAATCTTGGAACGCTTTACGAACTTTAGAATTTTTATCTACGCGCAACAATGGCTGTTGTAAAATTGCTGCTTGATTGACTTTCGTACTCATTGGAATGGTCGTTTTTAACAATTCGCCGACCTGGCTTAAAGCTTCATCTCGTATCAGTTTACAGACGTTTTGACGTTCATCATGTTTAATCAGCAAAGCACCTAACAGTTTCAATTCGGGATTGACCCGTCTTATTTTACTTAAATGGTTAATTAAGTCAGTGACACCATATAGGCCATATTGTGAACCGGATTCAATCGGCACCATAACATGGGTAGATGCAGCCAAGGCATTACTGGTCAGAAGTTTTAGGCTTGGAGGACAGTCAATCAGGATGAAATCATATAATCCGTTTAATAATTCCAACTTGTTAGAGAGCTCTTCAGAGGGTCTTGGGGCATCATCTTTAAGTTGGTCTTCTGTTTTACCTAAAGTAAGTGAACCATAAATTAAAGAAACATTTTTAAAATTGGTTTCTTCTTGTAAGGCATCAGACAATAGGTTCAAATCACCTACCAGTAATTCAGCAGAAGTGGTTTCAACCTCACTCGGATGTCTTAATCCGATATGTAAACTTGCATTGGCTTGTGGATCTAAATCAATCACCAATACTTTATGCCCCAAGTCTGCTAGCTCTGCAGCCAGATGAACAACCGTGGTGGTCTTCCCGCAACCACCTTTATGGTTTGCTACAGCAATAATTTTAGTCGATTTATTTGTCATATCAGACCCCATTCGAATGATCCTAATATAGTGGAACTTGTAGCAACTTGCTACACTTTATTTGAATGATATTAAAGTACGAATCAATATCGGCTAACAAAGAAAACAAATTAAAGTTTTATATAAAATATAGCTAGCTAATTATAATTAGTATTAATTAATATAATTAAGTAATTATAATTAGGACAATTTTTCCCTTTTTAAAACAATATCTTACGTCTTTAAAGGTGGAGGGTTTGTCACCGAAAAGTGGAAGGTTTGTCACTGAAAGGTGGAAGACTTGTCACTGAAAGGTGGAAGACTTGTCACTGAAAGGTGGAAGAGCTGTCACTGAAAGGTGGAAGACTTGTCACTATGGTGGAAGACTTGTCACTGGTTTAAAAAAAAACATGAAATTAAGTTATAAAAATATTTAAATTCAAAACTTTAATCTGTTGATAAGTATCATGATCTGACTTTAAAGGTGGAAGACTTGTCACGCTTATTTTTATACTTGTGGATAAGTTATGTTTTCCCTTTAAAAATTGCAAAAAAAAGTCCGATTTAGTACTTGATTCTCTCTAAAGGTGGAAGCTTTGTCACTGAAAAGTGCTAAACCAAATGATTTTTTCACTTATAACGGTATTTTTGGCCACAAAAAAATGCAAAGAAAACGATTTAAGCTCTTCTCAGTTGATAAAAGTGGAAAGCTTGTCACTAATAAGTAGAAATTTTTTCAAAGTTTCCACCTTTGGGTTAAGGATTAGGCTAAATCTAAAAAAATGATGACATGCTTTCCACTCTTGATCTTTAGCACATCCTTTTAAAGGGATAAGCACTTAAAGTGAATCTGTAAGGTGAAGATGTTGAATGTTATTCCACTTTTATGTATAAATAGGGGGAATAACTTTTAATTTTTCACTTATGAGCGATTTTAACGAAAAACAAGAAATAGAATATTTACCTTATTGTATCGGCAATATTCGACAGAATGGAGTGGTGAGTACCAGTAACCGCTTAATTCGCCCTATTGAATTGTCTTCTAATGAATATAAGGCACTGCTTTATGCAATGGCGGTTGCAAACTATGGTGAAAAAAATAACCAAGATCGTGAAATTACCGAGAAAACCTATATCTATCTGCATAAAGAAGATTTGGGGGAATTGTTAGGACTCAATAAGAAGAATTCCATTAATGTGGCTATTGACCGGATTTATAGGGAACTTTCATCTCGGGTTGCTCATTTTGTAATTGAAGAGCCTGTAGATGACGTCAAGCGTAAAGTAAAAAAAGTCCATTCTGTGGTACCGATTATCCGGGAACTGCGCTGGGAAGATGATGCCAAAAATGCCTTGCAGATTCGCTTTACCAGTGAAGTGCTGCCTTACTTCACCCGTCTGGCCAGTGGGAATTTTACCACTTACCAGTTGAAAGATTTATTTGCTTTAGACTCTGTCACAAGTATGAGTCTATATTCTTATATTGTTAAAAATGAATTTAAGTATGCGAATCTCGACACCTATGAAGTTGAACTCACCTTAGAGAATTTAAAAGCGTTGATTGACATCGGTGAAAAAAAATATGACCGTTGGGTAGATTTTAGGCGTTATATTCTGGATAAAATTGTTGAAGAAATTAATACTAAAACCAGTTTGCAGCTAGAATATGACACTATTAAGAAAGGCCGTCCTATTGTGGGTGTGCGGTTTAAAATTATGAGTGGAGATACTGAAGCGGCTCTCCCGCAATTTAACGAAAAAACTCAAATCTATCTGGATGTAGATTTTGATGATAATGCCATCGTGAAAGAGCTGGGGGCAAAGTTTGATATGACCGTACGTTCCTGGTATATCTATGCCAATGATCCGAATTATACGCAGTTCAGCAAGTGGTTTAAGACCGAAGGCTGTTTAACCGATTCTCAGGCGAATGTTATTGTGAACGATATTATGTTTCAAATGGATTTTGCTGTGGCCGGTGCATCCATGAATGATTTCAAGAAAGAGATGAAATATAAGCTCAAAAATGATCCGACTTTTGTTCAGGAAAATCGCGAGCGTTTGAATGAGATTTTTGGTAAAGAAATTATTTAAAAAGTGTAGCAAATTGCTACAGCGCATTGAAAATATTCCGGGTGAATGATTTTTTTTTGCATGTCTGACATTTTTCGCAAATAACTAGAATATTTCTGGTACATCTTTTTAGTGAGATTAGCGGGCGCTCATTGGGAAAATGTCGCAGTTCGGACTTGCTACATCTTGTCTAAAATACAAGTGAAAATACCTAAATTCTGAATATCTAAAAAGTGTAGTAAGTTGCTACACTTTTTTCTTGGGGTCAAAAACTTACTATTATTCACGCCATAATCCCACGAAAAACTATGTCTTTTGCCACCTTCTTACGATGGCATGATTGAAAATTTTAGGCGAAATCACTGGATTAATGAGTTCGTGATTTGGACTGTCATAATCATGCCCAGGTGCAACAGCTACAAAAAGTCTGGAATATTGCCAATACCTTGACTGGCATCATAGAGGGAGAATTTGAAGCCAGAGACGATAAAAAATGTACTGGAATATTACGAGTTCTCCAAGCATTTGTTGCGTAAGGAAGAACTTAAAGACTCGCCAAATTATAAGGTGAAGCTATTTGAACGGGATAATGTGTTTAAACATCTGCTGATTAGAACACAGCAGTTGATTGAAAAGTTTTATGTGGAGTTTTAAAAACAGCCCGTGATGTGATCCGGGACAGGATGGGATCATGTTACAGCAGTGAATGATTATCTGGAGGCATCTCAGTTCATGGATTTAACTGAAGGTATCAGCGCTTATGTCAGTTGAAAGACTCCTTCGATTTACAGGAATTTTGCCAGCCATATAGTGTCTAAAAGCAATCGATTGACTTATGCCAACGGAAAAAGAAAGTAAATAGTAACAGCTCAAAGAGGCATGATGCCTCCTTATTTATTTTGTATGCTAAATAGCCTAAGTATGACAGGCCATTACTCAAATAGAAGAAAAGATTTTAGCAGTGATTCAGTGCAATGACCGGGATTTATCATATAGAACGGAGCAAAAAGGGACTTGTGAAAGCGTACCAGTAATCACTTCTATTTTTTTGAGCTTATTTAACAACATCCTCAATTATTTTTTAAATTAAGTTGCACTCAGGTGGCAAGCTGACCATGCCAGAAATCTTTAGCTATCCGGCCTCACCGCATCTGGCATCTGAACTGGATCGGCGTTCAATCGATTTCGAAAAAATTCAGCAGGCAGCCACTATACTGGCCGAGCGTTATGACCGGGTTCTGCTTGAAGGAGCGGGTGGATTAATGGTGCCGCTGACCCGGGACATGCTGACGATCAATTATATTGCAGCGCATCACTACCCTGTCATTCTGGTGACTTCAGGCCGTCTGGGCAGTATTAATCATACTCTACTGAGTCTGGAGCTACTCAAACAACGTGAAGTCACGCTTTATGCTGTGGCATTTAACCATGCTGATGACCACCAGGATCAAACGATTGCGATGGATACCATTCAATATTTAAAGGAGTATCTGACCCGGTATTTTCCAACAGCCGTATGGCTGGATATCCCTAAGCTTGCATGTCACGCTTAGACACGCCGTACTTTATTTCAATGCTGAGCCCACCATAGGGTCGACGGGCATTGAAAGAGAGCTGATAGCCATATTGTTTTAACAGGTTAGCAGTTAATGCCAGTCCTAAACCATGGCCATGCTGCTGAGCAGATTTGCGCCAGAAGCGTTGTCCTAAATGTTGAATATCTTCTGCTGTAAGTTGCTGGCCATTATCTTCAATCACCAGGCAACCAGACTGCATGGAAATCCAAATCTGTTCAGCCTGTGCATGCAGCAGTGCATTCTCAAGCAGATTTTTCAGTACGGTATACAGCACAAATTCAGGTAGCTGAATTTCGCCTAGACTTTCCCATTTCACCTGTATTTTTTTGTTCATTTCTGGATAGCGTGTACCTAAGTCTGCAAGAACTTTCTCAAGTGTGGGGCGAAGCCAGATGGCCTCAGTCATTTCCTGGAGACTGTTTTCTGATTGGGTCAGCAATAAAAGCTGCTCGAGTAATAGTGTATAACGCCGGATACTCTCATTGGCCTGCTGCAAATTGTGCTGAATGGATTCAGGCAGGTTCTGCTGCTGACCGATCAGCTGTGCCAGTTGTACATGGGTTTTAATTGCGGTCAGGGGACTGCGTAATTCATGTGCAGCATAGGCACTAAAGGCTTTCTCCTGTTGCAGACTGTCATTGAGTTTCTGAATCAACTGCGTGGAATTGTTGACAAAAGGCTGTACTTCTTGGGGAATGCTTGCAGGCTTGAGCTGCATTAAAAAATCTGCCGCCTCTGAATAGCTAAGGTTTTTCTGGTTCAGGTATTGACTGAGCTGATCCAAAGACCGGAACTGTCTGCGGATAATAAAGATGATCAGGGCAATACAGATTAGCAGTGAGAAGACCAAGGGAACCAGTACGGACTGTAGAATCTGCTGTAGTAAGGTATCCCTCAAGAACATACGTTCTGCCGCCACCACCTGAATATCACCACGACGCAGGACATAACTGCGCCATTCCGTATCACCCTGCTGCCAGGTGCTGAATCCTTCTGGTCGCTGGCTTAAATTTTGGGGGGCACCGCGTGTTTTGGCAATGACCTGATTATCTAACGAGATGTCAGAGCTAAAAAGAGAGACTTCACAGGCAATTAACTGGTTTGCATCATCATTCTTGGCTAATTTGGATAAGGTTGCATCCCCCAGACTATCCAGCGGTAGCTGCTGAATCAGCCGGGCAACCATTTGCGCAGATGCCGATAGGCGTTGATCCAGCGTGTCTTGTAAACGTTGTTTCAGGTCAATATACAGCCATGAAAATACCGCACTCCACAGCACAATAAACACGGCCAAAAGACTCATGGCCAAACGCCATTTCAAGCTGTGCTTAAACATGACGATGCTCAAACGGTTTGAAAATATAGCCCACACCACGAACGGTCTGAATCAAGTCTGGATGTAGTTTTTGTCTCAGGTGATAAATGTGTACATTCAGGGCATTGCTCTCGATAGCGTCCTGAAAACCATAGAGCTTGTCAATAAGCTGTTCATTTTTCAGGATCTGGTTGGGGTGGCTCATCAGGGTTTCCAGCAGGCTGAATTCACGGCGAGATAAACTCACGGCCTGGTCTTGGTAGGTCACAGTCTGGGTATCCCGATTCAGAACCAGGTCATCAAATTGCAGTGTATTCGAGGCAAAGCCGCGGTGGCGACGGGTGAGGGCATGAATCCGGGCAATCAGTTCCTCCAGCTCAAAGGGTTTGGTCAGGTAGTCATCGGCACCGGCATTCAGGGCCTGAACACACTGATCGGTCCGCAGCCGTGCCGTCAATACCAGTACCGGGAGATCAATCTGGTCGCGTCGCCAGCTGTGCAGCAAGTCCAGGCCATCCTGATCCGGCAGGCCTAAATCCAGTAAACACAAATCGACAGCACTATGCCGGATAAAATAATCTGCAGCACGTGCGTGACTGACATGCTCCACTGAAATATTCAGATAGTTCAGAGCAGCACAAATGCTCTGTGCGATATAGGGATCATCCTCAACCAATACAATAAACATAGAACATCCTGATCAAACTGCCATTATTTTATAAATGATTTGGGCTGTTAATGTTGTCTTAATTTTAGTTTTTCAATAATGCAGTCCTAACAGGAGGAGATCAGCTGGATGTTGAAGTGGATATTGGGTGCCGTGATCGGCGGTGGAATCATGACGGGAACTGCACATGCAGACTTTTTACCACCGGATCAGGCTTTTCAGTTTCAGGTGGTTTCTACAAGTCAGGATCAGGCAGAGCTTAGCTGGAAAATCGCAGAGGGTTATTATCTGTATCATGACCAGCTTAAAGTGTCTCATCAGCAGACCCCAGTCAAGTTGGCATTGCCCAAACCTGAAGACAAAGATGATCCCAATTTCGGTTTGACTCAGGTGCATTATGGGCAAGTCAAAACCAATATGAATGTCCAGCCCAACCAGCAGTTTGCGGTGCAGTGGCAGGGCTGTGCAGAAAGCGGTTTATGTTATCCGGTGCAACGCACCACAGTAAAAACTGATGCAGATGGTTTATTTCCAGCGCAAAACTTGAGCAAGCCTCAAAAGCTGCTGGCCAGCACTACACAGCCAGAAGCAAACGAAAAGATTTTGACTACTCAGAAAGATGAGCTCCAAGCTATAGGGCAAACTCAAAGTACAGATCAAGCACTGGCTGAAGAAAAGGTGGAGAAAGTGCAAGTCGCTGCAGTTTCCGACCCTGTCGTGCAGCCTGAGGTGGAATTAACAGAGAAAAACGACCAGCTTATTACAGACCCTAAAAATCAAACTTCATCAGCAGGCATGAATGACCAGTGGAACAATGACCAGTATTTTTTAAGTTTGCTGTCGAAACAAGGTCTGTTGATTAATGCTCTGATTTTTCTCGGGCTTGGCATTCTGCTGGCATTTTTACCGTGTTCTTTACCTTTAATTCCAATTTTAACGGGAATTCTGGTTCAGCAGCACCGGGGCTACCGTGCTGCACTGATTGCGCTGGTCTTTGTTTTGGGTATGGCACTGGTCTATGCGGTCATAGGACTTGCTGTGGCACAGCTCGGTTACAGTTTTCAGCGCTGGTTTCAAAGTCCGATATTCATCAGTATTTTCAGCATTCTGTTTGTTTTGTTCGCGCTTAATCTGTTCGGAGTATTTCAGCTGTCCTTACCTCAAGGCATGTTACAGCGGCTGGATCAATGGCAGCAAAAGCAGAAGGGTGGCACGCTGATTGGTGCTGGTCTCATGGGCATGATCGCGGCACTGATTGTCGGGCCATGTATGAGTGCACCGTTGGCCGGTGCCTTAATCTATGTGTCTCAGCTTAATCAACCGATTTTGGGTGCCAGCTATCTGTTTGTCTTAGGCCTTGGGCTGGGCTTGCCACTATTTATCGCAGCTGTATTTGGGTCCCATCTTTTACCCAAACCTGGCATCTGGATGGATCGCCTGAAGTTTAGTTTTGGCTTTGTCATGCTGGCCCTGGCCTTGTATTTTGCCCGCCCCCTATTGCCCGGCATTTTATACCTGAGCCTTTTGGGTGTAGTACTGATCACCTGTTCAGGCTACTTCTTGTTCAAGATGCTGCCCCATGTGCATCGGTCTGTATCGAAAATAGTCCTGATGCTGCTCAGTGGTTTACTGGTCTTTGCAGGAGGCATGCAGCTCTATCATGTCTGGAGTCAGGTACAGGTCGCCCATGTGGAATCACGGCTTGAATGGCAGAAGGTCAGTACAGCCGCAGAATTGCAACAGGTTTTAGCCAAACATCCTGCACAGCCAGTGGTAATTGATGTGTATGCGGACTGGTGTGTGGCCTGTCAACCGATTGAAAAGGAAGTGATTCCACGTAGTGATGTCCAGACGGCTTTACAAAATGTGGTTCGTATCAAATTAGACCTGACCCACTATCATCCAAGTCAGGATGAGCTGCTAAAAGAATGGCAAATCCTCGGTCCACCCACCTTTATATTTTTAAATGCAGCGCATCAGGAGCAGCGTGAGTTGCGCTTGACCGGAAGCTTTAGTGCGGCACATTTACTAGGCACATTGCAGCAACTACAAGGGGAGCAACTATGATGATTTCCAGTGATGCGCTGCATCTGGGACCTTTGATGTTGCCCTGGACACTCATGATTGTTGCCACTGGCTTGATGCTGTTATCTGCCGTCCTGTTTGGATTAGCCAGAAAGTATTCATGGTCTAAACAGCTGCTTGGACAAAGTCAGGATTTGCTCTGGAGCAGTTTTCTGCTAGGGATGCTGGGTGCACGTCTTGTTTTCGTTCTACTCAATGCCGAGCTGTATTTTGTAGCCCCCATCGACATACTGAAAATCCAGGACAAAGGTTTTCATTTATGGGGCGGGGTGCTGATAGGTACTTTATGGTATGTCATTCGCAACAGACAGTTGCAGACCCGATTCAAAGCCATCTTGCTGATCATCTTTGTACTCTGGGTCGGGCTTGGGCTCGCGTTCAAATCCAGTCTAAAAACTGAAGCAGCGTTTCCTGATCTAGCCTTTGCTGGACTAGAACAGGAACGTCTGGGTACAGATAAGATTCCACTCAGCCAATTCATTGGCCAGCCCACGGTAATTAATTTGTGGGCGAGCTGGTGTCCGCCGTGTCATCGCGAAATGCCGGTATTGGCCAAAGCAGCCAAGCAGCATCCTCAAGTGAATTTTGTCATGCTGAATCAGGGTGAGGAGGTAGCCACCGTAAATGCCTATTTAAGAAAACATCAGTTTCAATTTAAACATGTCCTGCTGGACCCATATGGTGAACTGCCACAGCAGCTGAATAGTTTTGGCCTGCCAACGACGCTGTTTTTTAATGCTCAAGGCCAGCTGGTCGAGCGGCATATGGGGGAACTCAGTCCGGCCATGTTGCAGCAATATTTAAACAGAATTTCAGATCAACCTTAAAAAAACGGAAGGACTTAGTATGAACAGAATTTACCGGGTACTGGGTGCAGGCATGTTCCTGATCATGAGCATGCACACGCAGGCGAATATTAAACAGAATATTGAAAAACAGGGTTTTGTGTTTGTAAAACAGATTCCGGCACCGCAAGGAATGACCGGTTGGGTGGGGCATGAAGACCAGTACTCCAATACAGTATTTATCTCCAACGATGACAAATATTATATCAAGGGCGAACTGTTTGATGCGCAAGGGAAAAGCCTGTCCAATGAGCAGATTGAAAAGCATATGAAAAAAGCGGTATTGGATGATGTCTGGAAAACCCTGGAAAAATCGACCTGGATTCAGGATGGCAAGCCGGATGCACCACGAGTGGTTTATGTCTTTTCCGATCCGAATTGTCCATATTGCTATAAATTCTGGCAGGCGGCTCGGCCTTGGGTCGAATCAGGCAAGGTACAGCTGCGTCATATTCAGGTCGGTGTGATCCGTGAAGAAAGCCGTGGTCAGGTGGCAACATTGTTAATGTCGAAAAATCCAGCAGCAGTTTTTAATGATATAAACAAGAATAAAGGCAAAAAGCAGCTCAAGAAAATGGCAAAGATTCCTGCAGAAATTGCTGCAAAAATTGATGCCAACCAGGCCCTAATGGGGAAATACGGCTTTTTCTCCACACCGTCGATGGCCTGGAAAAATAACCAGGGTGAATTTAAATCTACTCAAGGCCTGGCGATGGACGTCAAAGAAATTTTTGAACAATAAGATCGGATGAGATATGTCCACTTTGGATCATCCACGGGTATTGTTTGCTTTGGAATGAACCGCTCTGGCAGGGAACCGGAATGGTCTGACATTAATTGCATTTGGTTTTGTGATTGAAAAATCCAACCGGCTATTGTAATTAGTCGATCATGAACGTTATGCATAAAAAATAGCCTATGCACAGTGGATGGGGATTGCGGTGATTGTGTTTTGCATGTTGGTGAATATCGCCTCAATCCTGCAATATCGAGGGGGATGGACATCACTGGGACCGCCGGAATTTATTGAAGGTTATTATACCCAGCATCCTGTATGGCTAAACCTGTTTACTGCTTTTAGCGGGCTGCTTCTGATCATTTCTTTTTGGTTGCATTAAGAGGAGGGCTAGGCGCAATACAGCTCGTACAGCTTTTGCATCAGGCTCAAGACCTTGGGATCACTCAGACGATAGAAAATCTGCTTGCCCTCACGTCGGGTGCCAACCATGTTGGCCTTACGCAATACAGTCAGCTGTTGTGAAAGTGTAGGTTGATGAATGTCAGTAGATTCTTCAATTTCCTGAACATTCATTTCCCCATCGACCAGGACACATAAGATTTTCAGACGATCAGGATTGGCCAAAACTTTTAGGCATTGGCTGACGAAATCGACTTGAGAAAAATCAATTTTGGCATTTTCAGCAATCATATCCATAAATGTCCTCACAACTTTTGATGTAGCCCGTGCAGTTTACATAATTTACCATAAAACTGCTTGATTAATATTTTTTATTATATAATATAAAAAAGTATATTGTATAGGGATTAATTCATCATGCATGACTTCCTCATCGCATTTATTGGCGGCTTAATGCTCGGGCTTTCCGTAGTTGGTTATCTTTACGTCAATGGCCGTATTGCAGGAATCAGTGGTTTGATTGGGCAAGTATTAAACTCAAAAACCATGTTTAAAACGCCTGCAATCTGGTTTTTATTAGGCTTGATCCTCACACCGTTTATTTATGGTCTGTTTGTACAACCTGAAATCGAATTGAATGCCAGCCCACTGATGATGATTGTGGCAGGTCTGCTAGTGGGCTTTGGGACACGCTTAGGTTCGGGCTGTACCAGTGGTCACGGAATTTGTGGCATCAGTCGCCTGTCTAAGCGTTCTATCATTGCGACCATGACTTTCATGTTTGCAGGTTTTGTCGCTGTTTATATTATCCGTCATATCACAGGAGCATTCTAAAATGAAAAATGTGTTTGCCTTTTTATTTGGTGCGCTGTTCTCTGTGGGATTGATGGTATCAGGCATGTCCAATCCGGAAAAAGTACTCGATTTCCTGGATCTGTTTGGCGATTGGGATGCCAGTCTGGCCTTTGTCATGATGGGCGCGATTGCGGTGGCCTTTATTCCCTTCCAGAAAGCATTACGTACGGCGCAACCGAAAACAGTATTTAATGACCCTATTGATTTACCTAAAAATAATCAGATAGATAAAAAACTGATCACAGGTGCGGTTTTATTTGGTGCAGGTTGGGGCATTGCCGGCATCTGTCCGGCGCCAAGTTTCACCTTGATCGGTTTGGGCCACTATCAAGTGCTCTATTTTATTGTAGCAATGCTGGTGGGTGTATGGATTCACCGTAAATGGTCAGGAGCTTAACGATGTCAAACTTACCTATAGTAAAAGATTTTTTTCACGAAGATACCAATACCTTCAGTTATGTTGTACGTGATCCTGCAACCAAAGCCTGCGCCATTATTGATAGCGTTCTGGATTACGATCCGGCATCAGCAAGTACCTCAACTATTCATGCCGATAAAATTATTGCCTATATTAAAGAGCAGGGTTTAACGGTCGAGTGGATTCTGGAAACCCATGTCCATGCTGATCATCTGACTGCAGCGCAATACCTCAAAGCTGAGTTAGGTGGCAAGATTGCCATGAGCCAGAAAATTGGTATTGTTCAGCAAACTTTTGGCGCGATTTATCATCTGGATATTAAACAATGGAATGCCCAGCAGCTCTTTGATTATTTATTTGAAGATCATGAGTCGTTCCAAATCGGAACATTGAAAGCCTATAACATTCCAACACCGGGACATACGCCTGCTTGCCTGAGTTATGTGATTGGTGATGCGGTTTTTGTGGGTGATACCCTGTTTATGCCAGATTATGGTACAGCACGTTGTGACTTTCCGCGTGGCAGTGCAGAACAGCTTTATGATTCGGTACAAAGCCTGTTTCAGTTGCCAGAAGATACCCGGGTCTTTTTATGTCATGACTATTTGCCTGAAACACGTGAATCCTATGTGTGTGAATCTGATATACAGACACAAAAGACACAGAATATTCATATTCATCAGGGAATCAGTAAAGCTGAATTTGCTCAGATGCGCAACCAGCGGGATTCAGGACTGAGTATGCCTAAACTGATTCTACCGGCGATTCAGATCAATATGAAAGCAGGGCAGTTTCCTGAGCCAGAGCAAAATGGTGTTTCTTACCTCAAGCTTCCTCTTAACTACTTCAAATAAGCTTGTGTCGTGATTCAACAAAAAGTTCAACCTTTATTGAATCATTTTTGTGGATAAGGGAGAGGGCGATGTGGGCATTAATACTGGAAGGATTGGCGATTGGTGGCTTGCTGGGTCTAACCGGTGCTGGTGGCGGCATTCTGGCTGTACCGGCACTGATGGCGAGTCAGGGTTGGACGGTAGCTCAGGCTGCGCCGGTGGGCTTGCTGGCAGTCACGCTGTCGGCCTTGGTTGGAACGTTCGAAGGTTTATTCAAGCGTATTGTACGTTATCGCGCTGCGCTCTGGATCGCGCTGATCAGTATTCCTTCAGCCCGTTATGGCGTGCATCTGGCTGATATCGTTTCTCCAGTCTGGCTGACGCTGGCTTTCAGTCTGGTCATGCTGATTGTTGCTTACCGGATCTTCTTTAATAAAGTCCATGATCATGGTAATGCACCGTGCAAGGTCAATCAAACGACCGGTCGTCTGATCTGGAATGTGAAAACGGCCTCCTTTCTGGCTGGTATTGGTGTAGTGGCAGGTTTATTAACGGGTCTGCTTGGCGTTGGGGGTGGTTTTGTTATTGTTCCAGCCCTGCGTAAATTCACCGATCTCGATATGCGCAGCATCGTGGCGACCTCTCTCATGATTATTTTCCTGATTGGTGGGGTCAGCATTTCTGCACACGTACTGGAGGGCTTTCAATATCCTGTTTCGGTCACACTGGCCTTTGTCCTGGCCTGTATTGTCGGGATGTTCATTGGACGCAGTCTGATGCATCGGATTGACAGTAACAAGGTACAGAAAATATTTGCCACAACCGTGGTTGGGGTAGCTATGTATTTAATCTATTCAGCGCTCATGGGCTAAAACAGACGATTAAGTACCTAAACTAAAGCGCTTTAATCTCCCTGAGCATCGTTTATGCAATGTGAATATCGTTTTAATGGCCGAGGAAGAATGAAAATGATGAAAACTGCAGAGCAATTGATCCGGAATGCAAAAAGCCGGATTCAGGAAGTCAGCGTAAATGAATTGTTTGAGGCGATGCAAAACCATAAAACCATACTGATTGATGTTCGGGAACCAGATGAATTCCAAGCAGCAGCGATAGACCGGGCGGTGAATTATCCACGTGGTATTTTGGAAATGCGAATTCACCAGCATCCCTTAGCCAGTCATCATTGTGATACCCAGCAGGCACTGGAACATCTTAAAGATCAGCCGATTTATTTGATTTGTGGTACGGGTGGACGTTCAGCACTGGCAACCGATACCTTACAGAATATGGGTTTTACCCAGGTCAAGTCGGTTCAGGGTGGTTACCAGGCCTGGCTGGAACAGGGCTATCCGGTAGAAAAATAAGCTATTGAATATATAAATGAATGCTGATTTCTTTATTTGAGGTGAAGCAATGAAATACAAAGAATTAACCCAGAACATTTCGGGCAGTTTAAGAACTTTAAGTCAGGATTCGCCTGATTTAATGAAAAGTTTTAACCAATTGTCACAGACTGCTATGCGTGATGGCGTGATTGATCCGAAAACCAAGGAGTTAATTGCCTTGGCGATTGGTGTGGCGGCACGTTGTGATGGTTGTATCGGTTTTCATGTTCGAACCTTAGTCAAAATGGGCATGACCCTACGGGAACTGGAAGAAGTTTTAGGCGTTGCCGTCTATATGGGTGGAGGACCTTCATTGATGTATGCCGCAAATGCCCTAGAGGCATTTAAAGAGTTTTCCAGCTGATTGAATCGTTTAGTAAATGGAGGCTGAAATGAGTCAGCACTGGAATGAATTGTATGCCCGGACGCAAGATCTGTATGGCACAGCAGCAAATCTTTTCATTCAGCAAATTTCGGACAAAATCCGAATAGAGGGTAAAACACTGGCAATTGCTGAAGGTGAAGGACGGAATATCTTATACCTGGCTGAGCGGGCAAGACAGCAGGGTTACCCTTTTTCAGCGGAAGTCTGGGATTATTCTGATGTTGCTTTGACGCATCTGTCCAGCAAGGCTGAAGCCCAAGGGATAAAAGTTGAACTTAAACATGTTGATTTAACAGTAGCTCAATGGCCATCGGAGTTTTATCAAAATGTGATCTGTGTATTTGGTCATTTCGATATAGAAACACAAAAACAGGTTTTAGAAGGCATAAGAAAATCCTTGCTCAACGGTGGATGGTTTATTGGTGAGCTATATTCAAAGGAACAGATCGACTATAAAACCGGTGGTCCTTCAAATGTCGAATATTTATACGATCCTCGTTGCATTCTAGAAGTCTTCGGACAGGACCACATCCATCACTTTTATGTCGGGGAGCAAGAAAGGCAGGAGGGAAAATTACATTGTGGTAAATGCCATGTTATTCAATTTGCGATACAAGTGAGGAAGTAGAGCATAAGTGAATTTAATACATTTTGCTGACGATAAGGTCCTGCATTCTCATCATCAATATTTTTAGGGGGGATTACCATTACCGTAAAAATTCTCATTAAGACTAGGGAATGTATCTTTTTACTGATCTGTACCTTTTTTAATTTTCCTCTGTTCTTTAATTTAGTACCATCAATATAACTTACGCTGACGAGCTGGATTCACTGAATGAAGTATATGGAAATCAGAGATTTGATTGAGGCTGAATTGAAAAAATACAGTTCTAATCAAATGATTCCATCGGAACGTTACTTGGCATTAAAGTTTAACTGTTCAAGGGAAACAGTGCGTAAGGCTTATGAACAGCTTCGTGCCGAAGATAAAATTTACAAACGGCAAAATCTCGGCTGGTTTGTGAGTAATAAAAAAATTCAATACTATCCAAACTCAATTGAAAATTTTCGTTCTTATATGAAGGCACAGGGTTTTAATGCCAGAACAGAACTGATCTCGACCAGACAGCTGGAGCGATTTGATCACAGTGATGTTTTTAGTGAAGCAACGAGAAGACTCGGCTTTATTGAAATTATCCGTTTACGTTATGCTGATGATGTCCCGGTACTCCTTGAATACAATTATCTGCCTGTTGCGCTATTTCCAGATGTGCTGAATTATGACGTGATTACTTCGGTCCAAGATGTCATTAAAAATCACTTTGATTATGATTATACGAGTAGTCAGTTAAAAATTAAAAATACCGGTGTCTCTCATTTTGAGAGCCAATATTTAGGAATTCCTATAAGCCAAACAGCAACTTACATTGAACGTATTTCAAAATCAAACGATCTGGTGATTGAATATGACATCGAAATCTGGTCTCAGGACAAAATTGAAATGACCCTAGATATTCACGCATAAGCTTATATTTATCTCCAATCCATTCAAATCCTAAAAACTTCTGTGTTTTTAGGATTTTTTTTTTAAAATAATTTTAATTATTAAGCATTCTATTTTTATATTTAAAAGGCTAAACTTGCCTCCAATTTAATACTGGTATGTACCACTTAATTTTGGGACAAACCTTAAATATTAAATGTATTTGAAAATACTGTGTAGATGTTTGCTTAAATGATGACTCTCCATTACCACATGATGATCTGGCTCAGGAATATTGATAATGACCACAATGACTGATGATTTAGGTCATGGTATGGGCAATGCCTGGGAACATAAAGACTGGGCACATATTTCTGATCCAGAATTACAAAGCCTGCAGCAGCAGTATTCCTGTTTACAAGGTCATATTCAGATTTTGTGGTGTAGTCCACGGCCATTTTCATCTGCAGTATTGGTTAAAGTAGAGCAGGATCTTGTGAGCAGGGATGAAATAGTCGCGCATCAGTATTTGATTAAGCGCAGCCATTGTTCCTTTCGTCGTGCCCGCGATATTTTACAGGAGCATGCCGTTCTTCAGCATTTAGCTAGCAAAGAAATTCCTGTTGCAGCATTGATTAGCTCAAATCAAGGTCTGACCGCTTTAGAGCTAGGTGACTGGACCTATGAAGTCTATGCAAAAGCAGCCGGCTTAGATCTGTATGCAGATCAGCAATCCTGGAAACCTTTTTTCTATGCTGAACATGCTGCGAAAGCGGGGCAATTACTGGCAAGCTTACATATGGCCATGCAGGATTTTCCTGAGCGGCAAGGCCGATCAGCATCTTATTTATTGTCCAATCAGCAGCTTTTAAACAGTGAAAATATCGTTACAGCCATTCAACGGCGCATTGTAAACAGTCCAGAATTAAGCCGTTACTGTGCCGACAAAAATTTAGATCCTTACTTTTTAGATCAAATCTTACAGGTTCACCAGCGTATTCAGCCTGTATTGCAACAGGCAAGCAGAATTTGGACCCATAACGATTTACACGCTTCTAATCTATTTTGGTCAGCACCGGATGCCAAAGCGGAGATTACTGCCGTAATTGATTTTGGTTTATCTGACCGAAATTCGGCACTTTATGATCTGGCTGTGACGATTGAACGTAATTTCATTGATTGGTTGGAATTAAAGCAGAACCCACATATTCCGATTGATGAAGCCGGTTTAACCGCTTTTCTCCATGCTTATTTTTCCGAGATACATCCACAAGAAGATTTTAGTATTTTGCCAGAACTGCTGAAAATCGTGCATTTGGATTTCGCTTTTTCAGAGCTTGAGTATTTTGTTGGGATTACTCAAAACCAGCAACATGCAGATGCTGCTTATTACGACTGGATTATCGGTCATGTGGACTGGTTCTTTGGCGAACAAGGTCAACAATTTACCCAGACCTTAACCCGGCTCATTCAAGATGAATTGCAATCTTCTCAATGCTCTCTCTAAACCCAGCATCATCACCCACTTCACAGACATAAGGTTTCGTATGAACACTCGTCAACTCAAACAGAATGTATTAATCCGATCTTTAAATATGATCATTCTGTCGCAGCTGTGTTTAGTCCCGCTGACTTATGCTGAAGACGATGTTCAAAAGCTTGACACGATTGTTATCACAGCCGATCAAAGCATTCCTTACTCGAGTGCTAAAGTGAATGTTGAGGGATTTGCTACGGACAGTCTGCAAAAAATACCTGCATCGGTCTCTATTTTGACTGCTGATCTTATTGCTGAACAACATGCCCGTGTGCTGAGCGATGTTATAAAAAATGATGCAGCCATCGGTGAGGGCTATGCTGCAATTGGCTATTATCCAAACTTTGTCTCGCGTGGCTTTGCACTCGATTTGGCATCTAGCTACCTCATTAATGGCAATGTGATTCGTGGTGAACAAAACGTCGCACTTGAAAATAAAGAACGTGTGGAAATTTTAAAAGGCATGTCCGCGATTCAAAGTGGGATGTCGACCCCGGGTGGGGTTGTGAATTATGTCACCAAGCGACCGAAAGATATTCAGGCACTGACATTCTCGGCCGATCAACACGGCCAGTTTTCAGTGGCAACTGATCTCGGTGGTTTTTGGGGTGATGAGCAACAATTCGGATATCGCATCAATCTGGTGAATGAACAGATGGAGTCTTATGTCGATCATGTCGATGGTGAACGCTATCTAGCGGCATTGGCCTTAGATTGGAAAACATCTGAGCAATCCAAATTAGAATTTGATCTTGAAGCACAGCGTTCCGAACAAAAATCAGTGCCAGGTTATCAATTACTGGATGGTAAAGTCCCAGAAAATGTGAAATGGGACCGATTGCTGGGTTATCAGACTTGGGGCAAACCGGTCACGATCGATAGTCTGAATAGCAGTTTAAAATATAGCTATGCATTGAATGATGACTGGAACTTGGGACTCGTTGCAGCACACAGTAAATCCAGAGTTGATGACTATTCAAGCTTTGCTTATGGTTATTATCGGGAAGGCTGTCTGGAAGAGTATTCTTGTAACACGTTTGGTAAAGCTGGCGAGTATGATATTTATGATTTTCGTAATCCGGATGACACCTTTAAAACCAATCAATTTAAAGTCAAATTGGATGGGGTGATTGATACCAATTGGGTACAACATCACCTTAACTTTGATTTGACTTACACCGATAAATCTAGAAATCGTTACAACGGTATAAACCAGTACATAAATTCAGAAGACTATGTTGGTAATATTTACCAAGATACCTACGACAGGATCCCAGAAGAAGGAAATCTAGGTCCTTATTTTAAAGCTTTAGATAGTGAACAGACTGCTTTTACGGTTTTAGATCGTATTGAGTGGAATGAGAAATGGTCTACTTTGATTGGTGGAAAATGGATCGAGCTTGATGAACAAGCACATGCTTATGATGCAGAGGGTAAGCAGGTAATAAAAGTTCGTGATACGGATTTAGGCAAATTTTTACCACAGTTTGCAGTGAGTTATAGCCCGGTAGAGTCAACAACTCTGTATGCCTCTTATGCCAAAGGCTTGTCAGATGGAAAGACAGCACCTTTGTTTGCAGAGAATGCGGCTGAAACTCTAGCGCCGATCTATTCAGAGCAATATGAAATTGGCCTAAAACAACAGATCAAGCAGTTTTTATTGACTGCCTCGCTATTTGATTTACGCCAAGACAACCAATATAGCAAGCCGATTTCAGGACTTCGCTATTTTGTTGCGGAAGGCGAACAACATAGTCAGGGTCTGGAGCTCGGACTGAATGGTGCATTAACCGATCATCTGGGCTTAACTTCATCTTTAGCCTTGACTAAAGCCCGTTTAGAAAATGTAGAAGCGGTTGAATATGGCAATCATCAGGCGCAAAACGTGCCAAAAGTTCGTTTCGCAACACATCTTCGCTATAACGTACCGAGCATTGCAGGTTTCACTGTTCTGGCAGGTGGTCAATACAGTTCCAGCAAATATGCCAACAAAGAGGGTGCTGCGAAAGTCGCAGGTTATAGTGTGGTTGATTTAGGCGCTGCTTATCAATTTAAACTAAATACGACCGATGCATTGCTACGCTTGAATATTAATAATCTGTTCAACAAGAAATACTGGCGTGATGCAGGTGAATTTTTGGGTGACGATTATTTATTCTTGGGTTCGCCGCGTACAGCAACCTTGTCATTCAATCTGAACTTCTAAATTGGCTGCTTAATCAGGTTATATTGTTATGGAAAATATAGAAATTGCAGCGTTCATTTTAAACGTTTTAGGTGTCTGGCTGACCTCCAAACAATATAAAGTCTGCTGGTTGGTGAATATTGTCGCTGTATTTTTATATATGATTATTTTTTATCGTGTCAATTTATTTGCAGACGCAGCATTACAAGCTGTATTTATCTTGATGCAACTCTATGGCTGGTATAGCTGGTCGAAGAAAAATCATGACCAGGCTATCACCGTGCAGATTGGCTATTTGAATAAAAAAATCTGGGTATATAGCCTGATTGTGGGTATTGTCGCCGGTCTGGTGATTGGCGCCTTATTTGCTCATTTCACCACAGCATCACTCCCTTGGTTGGATTCCATGTTGGCTTCTTTTAGCTTGGTGGCAAGTTATTGGGCGGCAAAAAAATATATTGAAAGCTGGGGCTTGTGGTGTGTGTTAGATGTGATTTATGTCGGCATGTATAGCTATAAGTCATTGTATTTAACCGCCATGCTTTATTTTATTTTTATTCTTCTGGCACTCAATGGCTGGAGAATGTGGCGAAATCTTTATAGAGTGAAATTATCTTAAAATGACACTATTGCAAATAGAAATTTGAGGTGATGCTCTTTCCTTTAAAAAAAGTATTTATAGACTAAAAACTTTATTTGAATTGGCCGCAGCTTGAAGATGTTGCTGATATTTTGTGAAAGCTAGCTACCATACATTCAAAGCGAACCGAAGTTCGCTTTGAATGTATTTCACTTCTTAAAAGAACCCGGCTGGTTTGGTCGAATAGCTGACTAGCAAGTTTTTAGTCTGCTGATAATGATCCAGCATCATTCTGTGATTCTCACGCCCAATCCCTGATTTTTTATAACCACCGAAAGCCGCATGGGCAGGGTAGATGTGATAACAGTTAGTCCAGACCCGACCTGCCTGAATAGCACGGCCTGCACGGTAAGAGGTATGCGCTGAGCGTGACCAGACACCGGCACCGAGTCCATAAATCGTATCATTGGCGATCTTGATCGCATCATCGAAGTCTTTGAAGGTGGTCACAGCCAGTACAGGCCCGAAGATTTCTTCCTGGAAGGTCTTCATGTCATTGGTGCCTTTAAAGATAGTCGGCTCAATATAGAAACCTTGCCCCACTTCCTGACGTGCTTCACCACCAGTCAGGATCTGTGCGCCTTCTTCACGACCAGTGGCAATACAGCCCAGAATCTTGTCCTGCTGTTCCTGTGAGGCTTGCGCGCCAATCATGGTGTCAGTATCCAGCGGATGCCCGGTTTTAATCCGTTTCACCCGTTCAACGGCACGCGCCAGAAATTCGTCAGCAATACTTTCCTGGATCAGCGCACGCGATGGACAGGTGCAGATTTCACCCTGGTTCAGGGCAAACATGGCAAAACCTTCCAGCGCTTTGTCCAGATAATCGTCTTCCTGATCCATGATGTCAGCAAAGAACAGATTTGGTGATTTACCCCCCAGTTCCAGCGTCACCGGAATAATATTTTCGGTGGCATATTGCATGATCATCTGACCGACGGCGGTGGAACCGGTAAAGGCAATCTTGGCAATGCGTGGGTTGGTGGCTAGCGGGCGACCGACTTCAACCCCATAACCATTGACGATATTCAGGACACCCGGTGGCAAAATATCCTGAATCAGTTCAGCCAGCACCAGAATGCTGACCGGAGTCTGTTCTGCAGGTTTCAACACAATGCAGTTGCCCGCAGCCAGGGCAGGTGCCAGTTTCCAGACAGCCATCAGAATCGGAAAGTTCCACGGGATAATCTGACCCACGACGCCCAACGGCTCATGAAAATGATAAGCAATCGTATCTTCATCAATTTCGGAAATGCCGCCTTCCTGCGCACGAATACAGCCGGCAAAATAACGGAAATGGTCAATAGCCAGCGGAATATCGGCAGCCAGCGTTTCACGGATCGGTTTGCCGTTATCCCAGGTTTCTGCCACTGCCAGCAGTTCCAGATTTTGTTCCAGACGATCGGCAATTTTCAACAGAATATTGGAGCGGGTGGTCGGCGATGCTCTGTTCCATTGTTCTTTGGCTTTGTGCGCTGCATCCAGGGCCAATTCAATGTCTTCTACAGAAGAACGCGGAACCTTGGTAAAGACTTTGCCATCTACCGGAGAGATGTTGTCAAAGTATTCACCTTTGACCGGAGCGACCCATTCGCCGCCAATAAAATTCTCGTATTGTGCTTTAAAATGAACTTTTGAATCAGGTTGATTAGGATCGACGTAACGCATATGTATTTCCTTTGCTTATTTTCGTATGGCAAAACCGCTTCTACAGCTTTGGTATAAGGTACTTCTGCATCTTATTTGATTAATATAACTGGTATAAGGTTGGAAAAAGGTTGGAGCTAGCATGTTCACGATATTTTCATCCATTTTAAAAAAATAACGATTACAGCGGATGTAAATCATGAATTGTTGTGAGAATAAGGAATGATGACAAAACAAGATTTGATGGAAAAAAGGCACAATACTGATCAGCTTCGGCAAAACAGCAGTTTGTCTCCCTTACATGCAGAACAGCTGGGACAGAGTATTGCCAGCTCCTGGCAACGTTCATCCTCGGCTGAAATCCCGAAGAATCGTTTAGCAGCACCGCTGACGGATTTAAAAAAGACCACTTCTTCCTCAACTTTAGCCCAAGCCCTGCAACATTGTGCTCAGGATTTAAAACATATTGCCGAGCAATCTTCTATGGTGCTGGCGGTCGGAGATATCGGCAGCACCATCATTTGGGCAGCTTCTAGCCCACAAATGCAAAGTGCCGCAGAAAGTGTACATTTTATTGAAGGTGGGCAATGGCGCGAAGAGCTAGTCGGAACCAATGCATTGGCATTATCCTTAAAAACTCAACAATCCAGCTGTGTCTTTTCCAGTGAACATTACATGTCCTCCATTCATGATTGGGTTTGTTACGCTGCCCCGATTATTGATCCCTATTCAAAACAGGTCTTAGGTGTCATTGATCTGTCGACTACCTGGCCAAAGCATAACAGTTTAGCACTACTAGCTGCGGAGCGCTGTGCTACGATCATCCAGTCGGCTCTACTAGAATGCCAGAAGCAGCGCCTGTTTATTCGAGCTTTTTCAGTACCTCAAGTGCTGTTTAATGGCAAGATGCTGGTTCTGACTCCTCGACAGATTGAAATTCTGACCATTCTAGCCTTATGTCCGCAGGGTCTGAGTCTAGATACATTGCATCAAGCCTTATATGGCGAGCGCAAGGTCAGTATGGGTACTTTAAAAGCAGAAATGTCACAATTACGCGATTTATTAGGTGGTATGCTGGGTTCCAGACCCTATCGTTTATTGGCGCATGTAGAGGCTGATTTTTTAATGACAGAGCAATCTTTAGATGCTGGGTATATCGATTCAGCCTTGAAATTATGTACCGGCGTATTTCTGGCCAAAACAGAAAGTCCATTTCTATGCGCCTGGAGAGATTGTCTGGAATCACGCCTGAGCGATGCCATTTTCAAGGCTAATGAAACCGATGTCTTGCTGAAACATGTGGCACATTTTCCTGAAGCGATTGATGCTGTAGAACGCCTGATTGAACTGATGCCCAAAAACCATCCCGTTCATCAGACTCTGTTAAAATATAAAAATCTTTAAAGCTGATGTAACTGTCGGTACAAAGCTAAACAGTTAAAATAGGAATATTCTGGAATATTAAGTATTATCCTTGCTTACTGTGAGTTTACTTATTAATTTAGACTGAACCTGATCCTAAAATTTTTATCAGTGGCTACCCAGTTTGCCGTTTGCCTAGATGCTTGATATCAGCTACGCTCACCTTCATGTCATTTGAAGGACGCGCAGTTTATTCCTCAGGGATCAAATATAATCGTAAGATAATACGCTATGAAATTTTATTTGTGGCTAGAACGGGCTAAAAAAATAGTGGCATTTTTCTACCATGGGATTAATGTCGATATTCATAATGAAGGGGACTTCATAAAAAAGAAACACCCCCCGCTTTTATCCTCTTATGAAGGCAAAAGGATCAGCCAGGAACAGGAAAATGCATGTCTGCTCTTGGCACACTTCCTCAGGAAGTGAAACAGGGGCTGTTAAAAATGTAAGTCAGATGCTTGGAGAGAAGACTTACATTGAGGCACTACATCGCCGCTTTAAAAATATCTACCACTTGGGCATGGCTGGCTTTACGTGGATTGGTCAGCATGCAGGCATCTTTTTGTGCATTTTCCGCCATGATGGCCAAGTCAGCTTCTTTTACATTCAATTCCGTCAGCCCAGATGGAATACCAATTGAAGCCGAAAGCTGACGAATGGCGCCAATCGCTTCATAAGCTGCTTCAGTTACGGTTAAGCCTTCTGTATTCACCCCCATCAATTGGGCAATTTTGGCATAACGTTCAGGACAAGCAATCAGGTTAAATTCACAAACATGGGGGAGCAGAATTGCATTACAAACACCATGCGGCAAGTTGTAGAAGCCTCCGAGCTGATGTGCCATCGCATGCACATATCCTAAAGAGGCGTTATTAAAGGCCATTCCGGCAAGATATTGAGCATAGCTCATGGCATCCCGTGCTTCTAGATTATCCCCATTCGCCACTGCGGGACTGAGCCATTCACTGATCATGGTGATCGCCTTTTCTGCACAGGCATCAGTGATGGGATTAGCAGCCGTAGATACATAGGCCTCGACCGCATGTGTCAGAGCATCCATCCCTGTTGCCGCAGTCAGGCCGGCAGGTTTGGCCAACATCAGTTTAGGGTCATCAATCGCAATGAGTGGTGTGCAACGCCAATCTACAATCGCCATTTTCACATGGGTATCGGTATTGGTAATGATACAGAAACGTGTCATCTCCGAAGCCGTCCCTGCCGTGGTATTGATTGCAATCAGTGGTGTCATCGGAACGGTACTTTTATCAATCCCTTCATAATCACGGATATGTCCGCCACCTGCAGTGACCAGACCGATGCCTTTGGCACAGTCATGTGATGAGCCCCCACCTAACGATACAATAAAATCACAGGCATTTTCATTATAAGCTTCAACTCCATGATGCACGTTAATATCAGTTGGATTGGGTTCCGCACCTGGGAAAATATAACTGTCAACACCTGCCTCTTTCAAATAATCTGCAATATCATCTGCAACACCAAATTTAAACAGGCCAGCATCAGTTACAATCAGTGCTTTCTTGGCGCCTAAATTTTGTGCTTTTATCCCGATTTCTTTAGCACAGCCCGGACCAAAAAGTGAAACGCAGGGAATATAAAAACCGTTAGTTTGATCTGCAATATTTTTAAAAGCCATGGGGTGATTCCTTCTACCATTGATTGATTATTTTATCGGTGACCCTCACCGTAATATGAGTATTGGATGAAGCTAAAAAGAATCCTACCTACCAAATACCTACCAATTTAAATTTCTGATTCTAGCCAAAATAATGCATTTGAGGTATTTAAAAGCAGATTGGCAAGGTTTAGCAGATACTGGGTAGATTGGTTTAATAAAGGGCGTGTGAATAGCACACTAGGCTGTTTACTACTTTCTGATTTTAAATAAATACTAAAATGCTTTATTCATTTTTAAGATAAAGATAAAAAGTACGGGGCTTAGAAATACCCATAGAGCCACAAAGCTGATACTGTAGCTAAACCGGGTCCGTAATAAAACCATTACGACGAATAAGAAAATACCTGCAGCGAATTTAGTGTACGTAGGAAAATTCGCTAAAAAAGCGTACCGAGATTTTCGGGTTTTTAGGATCTGCTTTGCACTTACCGCATAAAAACCAAAACAGCTTAGCCATAAAAGCCCCATGATTGCGATCCATATCATATGGAAGACTCCTGCTGTACGGCTTTCAGTTTGGTCTGGATTTTCTTAATAGCCTTTTGCTGAATGGGCGTAATTTTCTGGTGTAACAATAGGGCAAGCAGTGCCAAGGTCCATAACATCAGATCAATACGCAAAAAAGGCCAATAAGTCGCAAAAGAATCAACATATTGCTGGGAAACTAAATAATAAATATCAATCAGGGGAATTATAAAGGCAGCACAAATCAGAAGTTTAAGCTGCATTCTCCATATATCTTGCTGTGGGGTTACACATGCCAGGATAAAACTGCCAAGCCAGATAGAGAAAAAACTATAAATTTCATAATTTGGTGCACCTACAGGAATACTGATAAAACGATTCGCATAGAGATATCCCAGCATGGCAAGCGGCAAGCCAATAATTATGGTGATATTCAAGCGGTTCACTAAATAGTGTCCGAGATGAAACCGCACTGATTTTTTCTGCATCTGGCGTTTCAGGCTCCACAGCAGCAATCCGGATGCAATCATTGCGCAGCCTAATATGCCGGAGAAAAATAACCCTAAACGTAAAACAGGTTCGGCAAAACGTGCCATATGTAAACCATACATGCTGGCATTTAGTGTGGCAATTGCACTTTCATTTCGTGTATTTTCAAGCAATTTTCCGGTAGCAGCATTTAAAATAAGCTGTGCCTGATTTCGTGTAATGGAATGATCTTTGAGCTGAGTTAAGGTTATGTGTGCCAGCTGGGTATTGGGCTGCTTGACCGTGATATTGTCAAATTCCGCATATCCCCAGTGTTGCTGTGCCGTGGTGATAAAATGTTGAATTGGCAGCATCTGGGTTTTCACAGGAACTGAGTGGGTGGCTGATGTATTGATTGTGCGAATTTCTTCAAAATATTGAAAGGGATTGTCTGGATAAAGTTTTTTCATACCGGAAGGCAGCACGATATAAAAGAAAATCGCCAACCCGGTAAATGTCATGGTCAAAAAGAACGGCAGGGCAATCACTGAACTGACATTATGAAAATCCAGATAAGAGCGCTGTCCTTTAAAGGCTCTTAGGGTAAAAAAGTCTGTCAGGATTTTTTTATGGGTAATGATTCCTGAAATCAGAGTCAATAACATGATAAAGGCAGCAATCGTCACAATCAGCCGACCAATGGTGTAGGGCATACCATAGAGCTGAAAATGAAAATTATAGAAAAAATCTCCCCCTTGTGTGGCTGAAAGCTGTAATTCTTTTCCTGTCGAAGCATTCAGGGTTTTGACTTCATAGCCACCATCCGCTTTTTGCCAGTAGACTTTATTCACCGGTGAGTCTTGATTGGCGACTCCGATATACCAGTTTTGGGCGTCCGGTGCATGCTGCTGTAAATAGCTGTAAGCAGATTTTAAGGCAGTTTCCTGATTGACTTGCATTGTGGCAAATTCAGGCTGCATCCATAGACTGATTTCATGTCGGTAATAGGTGACCGCGCCTGTTAAAAAGATCGCAAAGAGTAACCAGCCAAAGCTTAAACCCAGCCATGAATGTAAACATGCCATGGATTGACGGACAGATTTATGCATGGTTTAACCTATGAAGCGGGAGAAGAGAAATAAAATAAGTAAAGGAATCAGGCTATAGATAGAAAGCTTTTTTAAACTTTGGATACAGAAGATTCCAATCACAAAACAAACATAAAAAATCAGGGCAGTAAATGCAGCCAAATAGACAGACTCAGCTTTAGGCAGAAAAGCCTGTAGAAAGTAAGCCAGATCGAGTGCGATTAAATAACTGCACAAGTAGCCAATGCCAAAGGTCATGCCTAAGCGATAGAGAATGGCAAGTGGCTGCACTACAACAGACATCATATTTGGCCTTGAATAAATCTATACTGATGAAAATCTAAAAACTTAATAAACAAAACTTAAAGTCGTTACCAGATACTGTTTTTTATAGGCCTGCTGATTCAATTTTCCTGCCTTGTCTGCTTCTTTGCCAACTTCAATGACATATTGACCTTTCCATGGCGTGGCGATCGTAATCTGGCCTTGGCCGTTGGTGGTGTATTTTTTTAGCCAGAATTGCGGGGAAAAGACTGTGACTTCAACATCCGCAGCAGCTTTACCCTGATACAGTACCGTAAATGTATTGCTGTTGATCTGGGTCGGGACAATATCTAGTTCTGACTCTGCTTTCAAGTTTTGTCTGCCGGATTTGGCATGATAGCTCAACAATGATTCTCCATAGATCAATTCATGACTGAGCTGGACATCTGTCTGGCCTTGGGTCGCATAAAGCAAATGATCTTGTTGCATTTGAGGACTAAAGCTTTTTCTAGACTGAACGGCCTTTGCTTGATTAAAAGACTTCAAGGCACCTTGCTGCGTTTCTTTAAGCTGTTCACTATATTCACCAAAGAACGCATGAGTCTGCTTATCTGTATCACGTTCCAGCCAAAGCATATGCGCCTGAGCTGAAAGTGTCATAGACAGTCCGAGGGTCAGAGCGATCATTTTTTTCATTTGTTTTACCTGTTTTTGTGTATGTAGTGATGATTTAGCCCTGAACATGTCGTCAAGGCTAAGTTTGAAAATCAGTATTTAAATTTCACAGCAACGCTGTAATTTGCTGGTGCACCATAAAAACCTTGCTGATTCGGGAAATTGAACAGATATTTTTCATTGGTCAGGTTATTACCATTGGCTTGCAAGGTCATATGCTCATTCAGCTCATAGCTGGCCATTAAGTTCACGAGCGCATAAGCATCCTGCTCAATGATTCCAGCTTTCTGGGTAATCACTCCATTGGCGGTTGCTTCAGGCACATCTAGATAGGTCTGATCTTGCCACTGCACACCAAGGCCCAGTTTCAGTTTTGGAAGTTGCGGCACCTGATAGGTAGTTAAAAGATTAAAAGACTGGGTTGGATTGAAGGTACGCGCATCACCGCCATTGATCAGATCTTTCAGGCTAAACTGGGTATAACCAAAGCTTAAGTTTAAATGGTCGCTCAGTTGTCCCGCCAAGCCGAACTCGTAGCCTTGGGAACGCAGGTCACTGACCTGAGTCTTGCGTAAAGTCGGAATACCATCAGAATCACGAAGCGGATAATTACTTTGCTCCGTTCTGAACACGGCCATGGTGGCAGTAAGCTTGTCATCTAGCCAAGAGCTTTTCACTCCGACTTCATAGCTTTCACCTTCGATCGGTTTGTTAATGCTGCCATCCATTGCTTTGGTGGTTTGCGGACGGAAAATAGAGGTGTAACTCAGATAGCCTGTATATTCAGGGCTAAAGTTATAGGTCAGACCGGCATAGGGTAAAACTTTATCTTCATCATAAATGGTGTCGGTCGCATAACTGCTGCCACTGCTCTCAGCCTGAACATAGTTCGCACCTAAAAGAAGTTTCAGATCATCATTCAGATGCAGTCGGGTTGCAGCATAAAGACTTTGGTTCTTCTGCTGGATATGCATTTCACCACTGGTTTTCGACATATCCCAGCTTGGTTCTTCGGGTGTAAAGCTGGCTAAATCTGTGGTCAGCGGATTGACAAAGCTGCCAGCATAACCTAATTCATCCAGACGATTTTTGGCCCAGACATAGCCCAATGAGACTTCATGGCGTTTTCCCCAAAGCGGATAGGTGCCGCTAAAACTCAGGCTGGCTTGTTGTTCTTTATTGTCATCAATATACATGCCTGGGTAGAGGAAGATGCCTGAAGTGCCATTTGCGCCAGGTTTGCCGGACAGAAACAAGAGCTTTGAATCGCGTTGTGTACGTTTTTCATCATAGGTCAGTTTGGCTGTCCAGTCGCCACCCAGTTTTTGTTCAAGCTCGGCAAAGTAGCTTTTAATATTGCTATCCCAGTGGGCCCAGCTTGGACTGTAATTATAATTCCGTGAGTAACTGAGCTGCTCGCCTTCAGTATTGATCAGTGGATTAGAACCCCAATTGACACCATTCGGCTTGTGATTGGTTTCGGTATAGCCAGCAGTCAATAGAGTTGTGTCAGTTACATCTGCCTCCACAACAGCACCTATGCCGTTCTTTTCCAGTTCATAACGATCCAGATAACTGTCGCCTGTTTGTTGATAGCCAAATACACGACCTCTGACTTTTCCATCTTGGGTGAGAGGAGAGGATACATCTACTTCATAGCGCTGCGTATTCCATGAGCCATAACTGGCATTAAAGGCTGTTTGAAGGTCGGATGTCGGGCGTTTGCGAATCATATTAATAGTTGCGCCGGGATCGCCAATTCCATTATTTAAGGCATTCGCGCCTTTGACCACTTCTACACGGTCAAACAAAAAACTGTCTGGATTATCATTATTATAATTATAGCCTTCGAGTGGAATACCAACGCCATCGACTAAAACATTTGAAATCTCGAAACCTCGGGCAAGGTAGGAGGTCCGTTCCGTTTCCTGATTGCTTACGATAATGCCAGGGGTATTGCGCAGTACATCCCGTGTATTATCCAAAGCAAAGTCATCCAGCTGCTGGCGGGTAAGGACATTGACTGTTTGCGGCGTTTCCTTAAGTGGAATATTCAGTTTTGAGGCGGTTGACGAGTTTTGGATGATATAGGCTTTACTCTGTTCAGAGCTGAGCTCACTCTGTTCTGATTCCGCTGTAACGGTAATCGTCGGTAATTGCTGAGTATCATCGGCAAAACTTTGTTGTGTAACTAAAATCGAAAAACTGAGTAAAGATAGTTTAAATGATGAAGGAACGGTAGAAGACATTTTAGTTGATGTAAATGATAATAATTATCACTAATGTTATTGTTTAAATATTTTTAAAGCAATCTTAAATTTAACAGGAAATATGAATGAAAAATGGGTTAATGATAGGTAAATCTACAAATAAAACTTTGATGTACGGAGTAGGGAGGACAATAAAATATCCCTATTAAAAAAGATGTTATTACCTTACCTTTGTGTTCCTGAACGGCTTTGCTGCACGAATACCTAACACTATGATTTAATTATATTTATTTTTTATTAAAATTTTATAAAACCCCTTAAAAATCAGTATCTTGCAAAATATTTATGCAATAAAGCCACGAAGAGATAAAGCTTACCCTGTGCTGTTTGCATCTCAGCGATGTCGATATGAAAGTAACCATTGAAGCGCTTCCTGTCAGGGCGATCACCTTGTACCTCAGGCAGTCGTGAAATACCATGCCGCTGCAAGCAGCGGTATAACGACGAGCGTGTCAGATAAGGAATACTTGGCTGCAATGCATAAAGGCAATCGTCTAGCGGCAACAAAGTGCGTTTTTGAAAAGCAACAATTGCCGTCTCATCTTCAGGCGATAACACGCTTGAGCGAGGATTCTTTGGCCCGGTTGTAAGATAAACCAACCTTGGTAAGAGTCACCAACATAAGATACACTAAATAACATAATTGGTATGTTAGTAAACTCTATATATAACAGTTATATAGAGTTTTTATTTTGTGTGGTGTAATTTAATGTAGGGTGGGGTAATTTGATTTTTGGTCACTAATTTATTGTGATAATCAACAATAATAACCAACATACACATGCTTAATCTAAAGGTATTTTACTGACTGGTATAATTTTATGATGAGAGGAGTGTTGCCTGGGGCTACGGTTTCTGTTTTGCTTTTTGACGTAACACGTACAAATGGTAGAGTTGCAAAAAACATTACCAATTTCAGATAAAGATTTTAGATAGCCGCTTAGCTTACTGAATAACTAAAAATCCTCAGCATCTTTAATTTATTAAGATGAGTATTTCTCATCTTAAGCTGAATTTATATCGTTTTACTCACTTTCTTATTCACGTTTAAATATAGCCATTCAGAAATTTAACTTTTTATAAAATTTTTAGGTGGCAATCTCCATGAGTACAGCATTTGAGTGTTCAATTAAACGTATCCGTTTTGATGAGAATTATACACCAGCAGAAAACACACGTTTAACCACAAACTTTGCCAATTTGGCACGTGGGGAAAGCCGTGAAGAAAACTTGCGTCGTACCCTTGCGATGATCAACAACCGTTTTAATAGCTTGGCAACCGTTGATAACCCGAAAGGTGATCGCTATTCACTTGAGATTGACATTATTTCTGCGGAAATTGATATTGAAGGTAATGGTCAAACTTTCCCATTTATTGAAACACTTAAAAGTGTTGTGATTGACCATCAAACAGGTGAGCGTATTGAAGGCATGATCGGCAATAGCTTCTCATCTTATGTGCGTGATTACGACTTCAGCGTGGTATTGCCACAATTGGGTTGTGGTGTAGGTGAAAAACCTGAAGATTTTGGCAATCTACATGGCAAGCTTTATCAACATTTAGTCAATTCAGATGTATTTAAAGCAGAATTTAAAAAACAACCTGTCATTTGCTTAAGCGTTTCAACCTCTAAAACGTATTTCCGTACAGCCAACGTACATCCTATTTTGGGTGTGGAATACAAAAATGATGAATATTCACGTACCGATGAATATTTTGCCAAAATGGGTTTACGTGTACGCTACTTTAAACCAGAAGGTGGTAATGCACCATTAGCATTCTATTTCGCTGGCGATTTAGTCCGTGATTATACTGATTTTGAATTGATCAGTGCTATTGCGACCATGGAAAGTTTCCAACGGATCTATCGTCCTGAAATTTACAACACCAACTCTCCTGCAGGTGTGGTGTATCAACCAAGTCTAAGCTATGGCGATTATTCACTTACACGTGTGGTCTATGACCGTGTGGAACGTGGTGAGCTTGCAGTTAAACAAGGTAAATGGACGGAAGAAAACTTCATTAAGCCTTATCAAGACATTTTAAATGAATGGGCTGCAAATTTCGAAGTCGAAACAGCTGCTTAATCCATTAAATTGATAAACAGATTTACGAATTTAGACAAAGAAGATTAGACATGGCGCTTACACAACCGAAACTTTTACTCCCAACTTCAACTGCGGGTAGCTTGCCAAAACCGTCTTGGTTAGCTGAACCTGAAAAATTATGGTCTGCATGGAAGCTTGAAGGCGAAGAATTATTAGAAGCTAAACGTGATGCTTTGAAATTATCATTACATGAGCAAGTCACTGCAGGTATCGATATCGTGAGTGATGGTGAGCAAACCCGTCAGCACTTTGTAACCACGTTTATTGAACATCTTGAAGGTGTAGATTTCGAAAAGCGTGAAACCATGCGTATTCGTAATCGTTATGATGCAAGTGTACCTTCAGTTGTGGGTGAAGTTTCTCGTAAAAAAGCAGTGTTTGTAGACGATGCGAAATTTTTACGCAGCCAAACCAGTCAGCCAATTAAATGGGCGTTGCCTGGTCCAATGACCATGATTGATACACTTTTTGACGGACACTACAAGAGCCGTGAAAAACTGGCTTGGGAGTTTGCCAAAATTTTGAACCAAGAAGCTTTAGAACTTGAAGCAGCAGGCGTAGACATTATCCAATTTGATGAACCTGCGTTTAACGTATTCTTTGATGAAGTGAATGACTGGGGTGTACCAACCTTAGAACGTGCACTTGAAGGTCTAAAATGTGAAACTGCAGTTCATATTTGCTATGGTTACGGCATTAAAGCCAATACAGATTGGAAACAAACTTTAGGTAATGAATGGCGTCAATACGAAGAGTCATTCCCGAAACTACAACAATCTAAGCTCGATATTATTTCACTTGAATGCCAAAACTCACGTGTACCAATGGATTTGATTGAATTGATCCGTGGTAAGAAAGTGATGGTGGGTGCCATTGATGTAGCAACTAGCAAAGTTGAAACTGCAGAAGAAGTGGCGAATACCTTACGTAAAGCACTTCAATTTGTTGATGCAGATAAACTCTATCCTTCAACCAACTGTGGTATGACACCACTTTCTCGCCAAGTTGCACGTGGCAAGCTTGAGGCTTTAAGCGCAGGTGCTGCCATTGTTCGTAAAGAGCTAGAAGCTTAATCAAACGTAGTCTCGTGCGAAGCAGGGGCAAATTATTGCAAGATGATTTGTTCTACTTAAAGCACGAGCACGTGATATGTACATTTGAGATGAAAGAGATGATTGAAGCAACAGACTTTAGAAATGCAATGTCTTTACTCACCACAGCAGTGAATGTTATTACGACTGCGAGTAAAGCAGGTATGCATGGATTTACTGCATCTGCCGTATGTAGCGTGACGGATACACCGCCAACGTTATTGGTCTGTATGAATCAATCCTCCCGTTCACATGCCCATTTTGTTGAAAATAAAGTCTTGGCTGTAAACGTACTAAGTACTCAGCATGAACAGCTTTCAAATGCTTTTGCTTCAAGTAAATTCAGTTCTGAAGAGCGTTTCAACTTAGGTGAGTGGAGTGCGTTGGAAACTGGTTCACCTATTTTGCAAGATGCCTTGGTCAGTTTTGACTGTGAAATTCAGGACATTCAGCAAGTGGGTACACACAGTATTTTCATGTGTCGTGTGCTTCAAGTTCAACAAAGCGATCAAGAAGAAAGCCTGGTGTATTTTAACCGTGCTTATCATCAAGTGGGTCAGTTGGAACACGCTTAATTCAACGCCTTAATCCTTTCATTTTTTAAAGTTAGTCTATTGTGGAACTTATAACCTTTTTAGTCATCGGTGCTTTTGCTGGTTTTGCAGCAGGGCTGTTTGGTGTCGGCGGTGGTACGATTATTGTGCCACTGCTTTTTATTGTCTTTACTCAAGTGGGTTATGACCCCGATGTGGTTATGCACCTCGCATTAGGCACATCTTTAGCAACCATTGTTGTTACTTCGATTAGCTCATTGATGGCGCATCATAAAAATGGGGCTGTGATTTGGTCGGTATTTAAAAATCTAGCACCACCCATGGCGATTGGTTGCTTTTTTGGGGCGGGTATTGCAGGTTTGATATCAGGATTACATCTACAAATCATTGTTGGCTTATTTCTGATTTGGGTTGCCTATACCATGTTTACAGGTGCCAAAAAAGTAATTGATCCAACGAAAAATTTACCTTCATCAGGTCAACAAATTGCTGCTGGTAGTGTGATTGGAGTTGCATCAGCAATCTTTGGGATTGGTGGCGGTAGCCTGACGGTTCCGTACCTGAATCGCTATGGTGTGGTCATGCAGAAGGCGGTTGGAACATCTGCGGCATGTGGACTCCCCATTGCTGTTGCTGGTGCATTAGGTTTTATTATTTTTGGTATAAATGCTGAGATTAATGTACCTAATACCATTGGTTATGTGCATATTTATGCATTTATTGGCATTAGCATCATGAGTTTCATTACGGCTAAGTTTGGTGCGAAGGCGGCACATGCTTTATCACCAGCAATGTTAAAGAAATGCTTTGCAGTTTTATTGGTCATTGTAGCAAGCTTCTTCCTTGTGAAGGGATTAATTTAATATTGGACTTCGCATAAGAGATTTTATGCTAAATGTAATTTTAAAGACTTATTTCATGACTATATTTATTTACTAAATTTAACCAGGCTTTTGTTGCATGAGAGATCTCTAATCCTTTATGCCAAGCCATATGTAATTGCCAGGTCATATCATCACTATTGAAGTATATTTTTTTTAAGTTACTAAATTTTCTACAGTAAATTTCTGGAAGAATAGCTATGCCCATATTTGCCTCTACCATTTTTACTATGAAATCCCATTGGCTACTTTTACAGACAATATTAGGTTCAAATCCTGCTTTTTGAGCTTCACTTAATATGATGGGGGTTAAACTGAAATCATCTGTATAAAATAGACCTCTTGCGAAAGTCGTTATTACAAGTTCATTCGGTTTACCAGTGCAGCGATTAAGTTAGCCACTGATGTATCTGGCTGCTGGCATTGCTGAATAAGTTGATGTTTAAATTCAGCCGTGAAGGTTCGACGGGGCTTTTTTAGCATTGGTGTGCTGTCTATAACTGTCTTTAAATCCATAAATAGGTGTCCACTTAAAGTTTAGTGGACACTATCGTGGTATTCATGAGTGAGGAAAAGTGGGGCTCAGCGGATGCTTACTTTCATCTTGAGAGAGTTGGGTGTATTTCTTCATTGCGTGCTTTCCAATTGCGAGTTGAAAAAGTCTAATGATTCTACGAATACACCTAACTTTTTCACCTAACTACAAATGTGTCGCACTTGTGATTTGAATCCGCTATTTTCAAAATCTGTCTTTCAGCTCGTTATGCAACAAAGCCGAACCGAATTAAAAATAGGAATGTGCTTCAGCTGATGCTTGCTCATTTCTTTATTTTTAGTAATTGAGGTGAACATACTGTCAGTACATGGTAGTTATAAGTAACGTGTAACTTTGTTTGCACAAAGATTTGAGTTCTGCCAAGTGATGGATTGATTTGTACTTAAAATTTTAAGCTTATCCACTTGCTTTGCAAGCCACTACACTTTATTTACAATCCTATGTTGTGGAAGTAAGGGATCTTGTACTCGCCCAGTATGTTCAACTTGATTATATCTAAAGGACTATTAGGCTTCAATCAAATCAATTTTCCAATTATTCGACTGAATTAACACATTTAAATCACGTAATTTAAGACTAATATCATCAGCTTGTTTTTGTAATGATGAAACTGGAATAACTTTATGCCACTTTATTTCCCGCGTACTATAACGATCAGATTCACGAGATGTATTACTTATTGCTGCAGTTAGGGTTTTGTGCTGTTCTACAAATTCATCACGCAAAGACAATAAAGCAAGTAGAGAACGACCATCATTTAATTTTGTTAAAGCATTAGTTTCATGAATTGCATAACTTAATTTTTGAAATTCTTGAATTAAAGAAAATACTTGTTTTAATAGTTCATTAGGATCTTCAGATGGTTTATCACCATCTTGTACCAATACATTTGCATTGATACGTTGTTTTAGTGAAATAATTTTTTTTTGTTGATCACTTCGAAGTAAGAGAGCTTCTGCTAATTTCATTTTTCACCTATTAACCAATTAGAATTAAGTTTTAAGCAGCTAAGTAATTTCACAAATACTATATCCTCATTCTTTAAAGATCAAAACAATTGATTTTTTATAATTTTCAGAGGTAGAAGTCTTATATTTTGTCATTAGTCGAAGCTCAGAATTAAGCTAAAGGCCTTTTTCAGATGCAGAATCCTTTATCTGATCCTAGACAGTATTGTGGACAGTCGATCCCTCTAAATTCTTACAATATTTTTGTTCAAAGGCTTCAGGACTTAACCAGCCATTTGCAGAATGTCTTCTGATTCGATTGTAATAAATCTCGATATAGTCAAACAAGACAGCATTCGCTTCTTTTCGAGTGGCAAACACACGCCATGGATTACATGACCTTTCAATGTATGAAAGAAGCTTTCAGTCACTGCATTGTCCCAACATGAGCAGTGTACTGCGCAAGACTGCGTGACATACTTTGAATACAGTTATTCGTCAATAATAGTGCTCTAAAAGCACGACTACAGTACTGACTGCCTTGGTCAGAATGAACCATAACTCCTGTTGAATAAGCTTTTCATGCGCCAAGGTTGGTCCGAAACCATGCAGTTGATCAGAAACAATATTGAGGCACTTGAGTCTGAGTTCTTAAGAAAGCCTGGAATTGCTGGTTTGGCCACGACCCGTATGGGCTAATGCAGCTGGACCTTGAACTTTGTATTTCTGCAGTAAGCGTCTGACCTGACATTCTGAAATATGAAGTAGAAGTAGCTGAGCAGCCTGGGATTGAGTTATGCGTTGATCGCAGATTTCCTGCAAGACCGACAATCGTTTAAGTTCTTTATCCGACATAGTGATCAGCATCTATATTTTATATCCAGTCCATGGTGATAAAAACCATCATAAACTAGACATTTTTATTGGTGAGAATATAGACATTTTGAATGGTGAGTAACATTTCAATTTCGTATAATATCCATTATGTTAAATGGGGCGGATTATTCTCATTAATGATCCCAAAAGCTTTTCTCCATGCCTGAGGGCTGGTGCCATATTTTTCACGGAAATTCTTTCTAAATGACACAGTATTATTAAAACCTGAAAGCTCGGTTATCTTTTCGATAGACAAGTTTGTCGCTTCTAAAAGTTCACAACTTAATCTGATTCTTTCAGTATTCAGCCAATCGACTAAGGTCATACCTGTCGCTTTCTTAAAGTGCCGTGTGAACGTCCTGCGTGTCATATGTGTCCGTTCAGCGAGGCTTTCAATATTATGTTGTAAGGCTAAATTCTTTCTTAAAAAATCAAGTAATAGGTTAATTTGTGCATCTTGGCTCGATTCTGCGACTGGCTGTTCAATAAACTGAGTTTGCCCACCTTCACGGTGAGGCGGGATCACCATTACTCTAGCAACTTTATTCGCAATTCGTGCATTATAGATTTCACGTACCAAGTACAAGCAGCAGTCTAACGCTGCGCCTGTTCCAGCAGAGGTTACGATCCTTTGGTCTTCTACATACAGGGCGTCATTATCAAGTTGAACCTGTGGAAATCGTTCACTAAAATCCTGTTCAGCCATCCAGTGCGTAGCTGCTTTTTTATGGTCAAGCAGCCCTGCATATGCCAATGCATAAGTTCCGTAGCATAACCCTACAATTCTAATTCCAGCTTGATATGCACAATTTAGGGCATCGATAAGTACTTTTTCAGGTTTGTGATTAAAATCATCCCATCCAGGAATAATAATAAGATCCAATTGTTTAATAAGTTCGATCCCCCCATCAGGGATAATCATCATAGACTGTTCTGTTTTTACGGGTTGGCCATCTATAGAAAAAATTCTCAGATCAAATAAGCGTTTATCTTCAATCTTGATATTGAAAATGATATGGGGGATAGAGAAGTGAAATGGATTTATATTGGGATATACGAACAATCCAATCACTGGTATAGCCATTCAATCTACCTCTCTAAAATAATAAATATAGCATGTTGTCCCAATAGTTTCGATGATTGTCCTTAAGGACAATTTTATTGCTTAATTTTTCCTATCATGATTCGAGTATGACTAAATGATTGGATCTGGAACATGAATAAAATTTTAAGTAGCTCTGTTATTGCACTCTCTCTGGCAATGGCTTCAGTCCATTTATATGCGAATGATAAGGTGGTTCAGCGAGATACTTCTAAAGTTACGCATATACAAGAAATTCGCAATGCAACGATTAAAGTAACCTATGCTGATACGACTTTTTTAATTGACCCAATGTTTGCTAAAAAAGGATTCTATGAAGGTTTTCCTGATACTCATCGTAGCTATTTACGGAACCCATTAGTCGATTTGCCTATCAAGCCCGAAACGATTTTAGAAGGTGTAGATGCGGTAATCGTGACCCATACCCATCTAGATCATTGGGATGATGCAGCACAAGCGACTATTCCGAAAAACATGCCGTTGTTTGTACAGAATAAAGAAGACCAGAAAATCACTCAGTCACAAGGCTTCAAAGATGTTCGTGTATTAACTCAAGCGACCTTTGAAGGGATTAAGCTCACTAAAACTGGTGGTCAACACGGTACTGATGCCATGTACCGTATTCCTAAGCTTAAAGCTGGATTAGGTGAAGCAATGGGTGTGGTATTTGAAGCTGCTGGCCATGAAACTGTTTATGTGGCAGGAGATACCATCTGGCGTTCTGAAGTTGATCAAGCGATTCAAACATTTAAACCTGATGTGATTGTCTTGAATACAGGTAACGCCTTGGTTGATGGCTTTAAAGAATCCATTATTATGGGTAAAGAAGATACTTATCGCGCAACTCAGAAAGCACCAAATGCCAAAGTTATTGCTGTTCACATGGATGCCATTAACCACATGTCGGTAACACGTGCTCAGCTTGCAGAATATGTAAAAGACAAAGGAATTCAAGATAAGGTTTTAATTCCTATCGATGGTGAAACACTTTCTTTCTAAAGTAACTTAAAGAAATGGAATACTTCCACTTCTTTAAAAACCTAAGTAGAACAAAACAAATATTAGTTAAGTAAAGGAACAGATATGTCAAAATCAGCTTTATTAGTTATCGACTTACAAAATGAATATCTACCTACAGGTAAATTACCCTTAGTAAATATTGAACAAGCTGCTGCTAATGCAGTGAAAGTAATTGCGAAGGCCCGTCAACAGGGTACACAAGTTATTCATGTCCAACATATTGCTAATGCTGAATCTCCTATATTTGAACCCAACTCAAATGGTATTGAATTTCAGGACACAGTTAAGCCGCAAGAAGATGAATCTGTGATCATTAAAAATCACATCAATGCGTTCTTAAACACGAATCTCAAAGAAATTTTAGATAGCAATCAAGTGACTGAGTTAGTCGTGATTGGTGCTATGAGCCATATGTGTGTCGATGCGGCTGTTCGTGATGCTTCTGATTTTGGTTATAAGGTAAAAGTTATTCATGACGCTTGTGCAACACTAGACCTGGAATTTAATGGCGTTAAAGTACCTGCTGGTCATGTCCATGCAACATTAATGGCCGCTTTTGAATTTGCATATGCTCAAGTGATATCAACTGAAGATTATGTTAGCTAACGATTAAGATTTTCTAAAATTAACATAATACACATCTTACAAAATGCTTAAATTTTTCCTTTTAGCATCAATATCTTAGTCAAAACCGTTCTAGGGTTCAGCGAACTAGAACGGTTTTTTCATGATTATTCATGTTCCATGCCTATTATTCAATCAAAGCTCCATGATCTTGATTAGATATTCTAATAATTCAATTCATCTTAGTAAAAACCGAGCGAGTGTCTACGAGCGATTGAGCACCATTAAAATTTCGCCATTTCCCTGATTACAAACTTTCTTGTGCTTAATAACGAAAGATACAGAGCATCCCGAATGGGTGCGAACTGTATTAGTTAAACCCTATGCATCAGTAGTGACTTATATTCTCTATTGTCTAGCTCAATTAAGGTTTATAGATAAAATATTTACTATAATCATTCTGATAACAGCAAGGGACTATATTGTGCGCCATTCTTATCATATCGAAAAACATTATATTGAACGGTCAGGGTGGCTACGTGCGGCTGTACTAGGAGCTAATGATGGGATTATTTCTGTAACAAGCCTAGTAGTCGGAATAGCAGCCAGTGGTGCTTCTTCTCAAACATTATTAGTAACATGTGTTGCGGGATTAATTTCTGGGGCGGCTTCAATGGCTGCAGGTGAATATATTTCCGTTAAATCACAACAAGATATTGAACAAAATGATCTGAAAATGGAGGCACGTGAGTTAAAACTCCATCCTGAACATGAACTGCAAGAACTAAAAAATATTTATATACAACGTGGTTTAGAACCAACTTTAGCTGAAGATGTCGCTAAAAAACTAACTATGCATAATGCTTTAGATGCACATGCTCGTGATGAAATTGGCATTTCAGTTCATACCTCTGCCAAGCCATTTCTAGCGGCATCTTCTTCAGCCCTCGCATTTTCTGTAGGTTCATTATTTCCTTTAATTTCAATGATGCTTCTGCCTGAACAATATTTAGATAAAGGTGTCATGCTGATTGGAGTTTTAACTCTCGGAATTATGGGAGCATTGGCGAGTTATGCTGGCGGTGTAAGTATCTGGAGAGGTTCTGTTCGGGTTATGATTTGGGGAATTGTCGCAATGTTATTCAGTGCTTGGATCGGATCACTATTTAATGTTGCTGTGACCTAATATACTTTGTGTATCTGATCACAATATTTTAATCCAATAAATTATTATAGGTTTTGAGTAGTTATTATTCATGAGTTCTCCTAACTTTTAGATACTTATATTACATATGATCTAACCTGATTAGAGGTCAAAACTAAGATACTCAATCATCTGCTTCAAAGATTTTTAAAATTAACATAATACACCTTATACGAAACGTGTTATAATTTACCTTAGAAATCAATGCTGTAGTTTCTAGTTTATAGCCCAATCACACCCGATTGGGCTTTTTTTATGATTTTTCATGTTTCACGCCTATTCTTTGACCAATGTTTCACGACTTTGTTCATATTAGTTAAACAATCGTGGTTAATCATAGGGGCTAAAAAAACAGCTCCAAAAGCCGAGGTATTAACAGCCTTCAATGCAGATGCAGAAATAGCTTTCGATCTTCAGCCGTACAAGTATCAGTGTTGAAAAAGAAAATTACGGAACTCACTGCTGCATAAAATATTCGGCACTGTTGCAAATAGAGATTTGAGTCGATGATGTTCCCTTTAAAAAGTACTTAGAGACCGAAAACCCTGTTGATTAGACACACTTCACCCTGAGGCTGACCATAATAAAATGACGATGCTTGTCCTTTACGTAGTGCACGCATGACTTCAATACCTTTAATTGTGGCATAAGCCGTCTTCATAGATTTGAATCCTAATGTGGCCCTGATGATCCGCTTTAGCTTGCCATGATCACATTCAATCACGTTATTTTTATACTTAATCTGCCTGTGCTCAAGGTCTGGTGGACATTTACCTTCCCGTTTTAACCGTGATAAAGCACGTCCATATGTGGGTGCTTTATCCGTGTTGATCACTTGTGGAATTTGCCACTTCTTCACATTATTTAAAATTTTTCCAAGAAAACAATATGCTGATTTGGTATTACGTCTAGAAGAAAGATAAAAATCAATGGTATCGCCACGTTGATCGACTACACGATACAGATAAGACCATCGTCCATTCAGTTTTACTTAGGTTTCATCAATATGCCACGAGCTCAGATCTGTAGGATTACGCCAATACCAGCGTAAACGTTTTTCTATTTCAGGAGCATAACGTTGAACCCAACAGTAAATAGTCGTGTGATCAACATTCACACCCCGTTCGGCCAGCATTTCCTGCAGTTCACGATAGCTAATGCCATATTTACAATACCAGCGCACAGCCCAAAGAATGATTTCGCCCTGAAAATGCCGACCATGGAAAGGATTCATATGCTGCATCTTTAGCTAAAACAGTCTTCAGCTTACCATTCGTGGTTATTTGCAACAGTGCCCAAATACATGCTCGATCCCGATTCTTCTTTTGTTGATTTCCTGATTATAGATTTTGAGTTCAGGATCCAGTTTACAGCGTCTTTTGGCTTTTAACGGCAACAGGCTATTAGGATACACAGCATAAATTCCCAGGTAGCCTTTATCTGCAAGGATAAAAGCTCCTGAAGGAATCTGCTTTAAATTGCGTTTGAATAGCTCGAAATCATGCACCGTACCGCGATCAGTGCATAAACTCAGAATTTGCTGAGTTTTATAATGGATGATGGCCTGTACTTTAAAGGTATGGGTCTTTTTCTTGCCACTATAGTTTTTCTTCTGTTTTTTTAGGCCTTTGAATTGGAATTTCTGTGGCATCCAGGATCACCACATTCCAGTCTATGCCTTCGCTTTCGGGCAAATTCTTCGGTAAATTAAACAGCTTGGACTGAATCAGGCAATCTTCAACATGACGTACAATTCTTGAGGCTGTAGGCTCTGAAACCCCATAACTCGTAGCAATGTGAAATAAAGTTCGGTATTCCCGCCAATAGTTCAGACAGAGCAGAACCTGATCCTCCACACTTAACTTGGGTGGTCTGCCTTTAGCTGGAACATGCTTCTGCAATTGCTCAACCATTTAAATAAAAGGTTGACCATGAGATGCCTGTATATCGCTTAAACTGTGTTTCAGAAAGCTTCTTTGAATCAATGTATTTCATCCGCAGATTATGCACGAATGCTAAGAAAATTAGAGTACAAATATCAATCAAAAAGGTGCTCATTTTTTGATTTATGAAAGAGATCTATTATTCAATTATATCTTTTAATGATCAATAGAAAGCCTAGTTTCAAACACATTCTTCAGACACAAACAAATATGATCAAAATAGAGTGATTACTCAATAAAATAATAAAATCAATTACTTAAATTATATTTTATTTTAAAAAAAATACAAATGTGTATTAAAAATAACCATTACTTACATTTTTTTGATTACAAAATATAATGAGTAAATTGCTTCCCATTTCATACATTTTTCATATATAAAAAGTCATACTATTTTTAAGGTTTTTCTAAATCACATTTTATACTTCATAGTTTTTAACATCATTATTAAAGGTGAACCATGCATAAGAAGAAGCGCACCCCATTAGACGCACAACAGTCCCATCTTTGGATTATTGGTGGTGGTATCGCAGGTATGGCTGCTGCTGCATTTGCAATCCGTGATGCCAAAGTCCCTGCCAAAAATATCCATATTTTAGAAGAACTCGATATTTCAGGTGGTTCGATGGATGGTGGACATACACCGCATGCCGCGCAAGCTTGGGTAACACGTGGTGGGCGAATGCTGACCGATGAAACTTATTTGTGCCTATGGGACTTATTTTCCAGTATTCCATCTTTGGAAAATCCAGACATTTCGGTGCGTGAAGAATGTCGTGAGTTTAATGAAAAAGTGAAAACCCACGCCAATGCACGGTTGATTGATGCCGAACATGTCATTGCGGATGCAGCAAAGCTTGGTCTGAATACGCTACATCGTGCACAGATGCTGCGCCTATTAGCTTCAAAAGAAGAAAAAATTGGCAGTCGCCGCATTGATGAGTTTTTTGATGAAACCTTTTTTGAAACCAATTTCTGGCGCATGTGGCGCACGACTTTCGCTTTTCAAAAATGGCACAGTGCAGCAGAGTTAAGACGCTATTTCTTGCGTTTTATTCAAGAATTGCCACGCATTCATACCTTAGCGGGTGTGAAACGTACCAAGTACAACCAATATGACTCGATGATTCTGCCCCTACAGCGTTGGTTAGTCGCACAAGGCGTCGATGTGCGTTTTGGACACTATGTCACAGATGCAGACTTCATTACCAATGCTGAAACTCAAGAACGCTACGCTTCACGCCTATATGTACAATTGCCTGAAGGCTCAGAGCAAATTAATCTGAAAGCCAATGATTTAGCTATTTTCACTTTAGGCTCTATTACAGCAGACTCACGTTATGGCGGTAATCATGACGTGCCTGCCCTTATTCGTCATCGAGAAGATCATGGCTGGACGCTTTGGGAAACGCTGGCACAAAAAGCCCCAGACTTTGGCCGTCCAATGACTTTTTATGGCAATGTCGATGAACATAAGTGGGAGTCTTTCACTCTGACCATGAAAGATGACGTGCTACTTAAACGTATTATTGACTATACAGGCAATGAACCAGGCACAGGCGCACTCATGACTTGGTATGAGTCGGGTTGGCATTTATCCATCGTGGTTCCTGCACAGCCACACTTTGCCGACTTACCTGAAGGTTTATATACCTTATGGGGCTACGGTTTCCAAATTGACCATATAGGCGATTACATCAAAAAACCAATGTCCGAAGCCACGGGGCAAGAAATCCTAACAGAACTGATTAAACAGCTCGGTTTTGACGACATTTTAGATCATGTTTTGGCAACGACTGATGTTACTACCGCCATGATGCCATACGCCTCTGCCCTATTCGCCTGCCGTAAACCGGGGGATCGTCCACAGGTAATTCCACAAGGCTCACAAAACTTTGCTTTCCTTGGACAGTTTGTGGAAATTGAAGATGACGTGGTCTTTACTGTGGAATATTCAGTTCGTGGGGCGATGCTTGCCATTTATGAATTTTTTGGGGTGGAACGTGAAATCCCTGAAATTTACAACGGTCTACTTGATCCCAAAGTGGGTTTAAAAGCTTTAGAAACAGTGTTCCACTAAGTTTTTAATATATAGCGATAAGAGCACCTTTATGTCGCCACTATTACATAGTTTAATTTAAGCAACGTTTGGATACACGAGTGTGGCAGGGATGCCACACGTTATCCATCATAATAGGGATGTTATGTATGGGTAACAAAGGCTTTTGCTTTCTTTTGGCTTATCAAAAGTAAGGGTATTGCCTACACAAACACCTTTTATACTTTATTGAAAGTTGAGGCCGTGTACGCACTGGTTTACCGTTAACATCAATATAAGGAATATAAAATGAAAGCAGCTCGTTTTTATGACCGAGGGGATATTCGAATTGAAGATATCCCTGAACCGAAAGTACTTCCAGGCACAGTTGGAATTCAAGTTGCGTGGTGTGGTATTTGCGGTACAGATTTACATGAATTCATGGAAGGTCCTATTTTTATTCCACCTTGTGGTCACCCACACCCAATTTCGGGAGAATCTGCACCTGTAACAATGGGACATGAATTTTCAGGCGTGGTTTATGCAGTTGGAGAGGGTGTAGATGATATCCAAATTGGGCAACATGTCGTAGTTGAACCCTACATCATTGCTGACGATGTGCCGACTGGCCCCAATGATAAGTATCATTTATCAAAAAATATGAACTTTATTGGTTTAGGCGGACGCGGTGGTGGTCTTTCTGAAAAAATTGCAGTTCAGCGGCGTTGGGTACATCCTATTTCAAATGATATTCCTTTAGACCAAGCAGCATTGATAGAACCTTTATCTGTCGGTCATCATGCCTATGTCAGAAGTGGCGCAAAAGCTGGCGATATCGCACTGGTTGGTGGAGCAGGCCCAATAGGCTTACTTTTATCTGCTATTTTAAAGGCTAAAGGTCTCACGGTCATCATTACTGAACTGAGTGCAAAACGTAAAGAAAAAGCGATAGAAGCGGGTGTTGCCGATTATGTACTAGACCCATCTAAGGTTGATGTAGTTGCTGAGGTAATGAAAATTACAGAAGACCGCGGTGTAGATGTCGCTTTTGAATGTAGTAGTGTCAATAAAGTCATGGATACACTCGTTGCAGCAATGAAACCAACTGGTGTAGTCGTTATCGTTTCTATTTGGAGCCATCCTGCCACAATTAATGTGCATAGTGTGGTGATGAAAGAGCTAGATATTCGTGGCACGATTGCTTATGTAAATGATCATCAGGAAACTATCCGTTTGGTTGAGCAAGGTAAGATTAATCTAGAACCTTTTATTACCCAACGGATTGCATTAGATGATCTTGTTTCTAAAGGCTTTGAAACATTGATTCATAATAATGAGTCTGCTGTAAAAATTATTGTTCATCCGTAGTAACGCCTAATTTGAACGACTAATTTGAATAAACTAGAAATAAACTCTATGTAGCTATTTCTAATATCTTTATAGATAGGGAATGAGTCTGTACGTACAGATTCATTCTCAAATTTACGGCACTGTTGCAAATAGAGATTTGAGTCGATGATGTTCCCTTTAAAAAGTGCTTAGAGACCGAAAACCCTGTTGATTAGACACACTTCACCCTGAGGCTGACCATAATAAAATGACGATGCTTGTCCTTTACGTAGTGCACGCATGACTTCAATACCTTTAATTGTGGCATAAGCCGTCTTCATAGATTTGAATCCTAATGTGGCCCTGATGATTCGCTTTAACTTACCATGATCACATTCAATGACATTATTTTTATACTTAATCTGCCTGTGCTCAATATCTACTGGACATTTTCCTTCTCGCTTTAATCGTGATAAAGCATGGCCATAGGTCGCTGCTTTATCTGTATTGATGACCCGTGGAATTTGCCATTTTTTCACCGTATTGAAGATCTTTCCTAGAAAACGGCTTTGTTGCACAAACCTATCTGTAAAGGCTTTTTCAGCGATATAATTTTCAAATGAAGAAGCCTACACACAAAATCTACCGCACAACCAATTGGCCCGCATATAACCGAGCACTCATGAGTCGCGGAAATATTGCCATTTGGTTTGATCCTGCTACGCAATGGTATGCTCCATCAAAAGGCAAACAAGGGCGAAATCAAACCTACTCCGACGCAGCTATCCAATGCTGCTTAATGATTAAATCCTTATTCCGTCTATCTTTACGTATGGTCACTGGCTTTGTGCAAAGTCTGATTAAACTTTGCGGCTGAGCAGCCCCGAATATCAGTGATATTCGTACAGTACGCTTTGTAGAAGACAAAAGCATATTGATATTGCAATCAGCTACCAAAAAAGTAGCGATGGGCTGCATCTACTCGTAGACTCTACAGGCATGAAGTTTCTAGGTGAGGGCGCATGGAAACGCAAGAAACATGGAGCTGAATATCGTCGCCAATGGCGTAAACTACATATTGGTATAGATGCCAAAACCCTACAAATACGCGCTATTCAGCTCACAACCAATAATGTCAGTGATTCACAGGTGCTTGGTGATTTACTTAATCAGATTCCACAAGATGAGCAGATTGACTCTGTTTATACCGATGGAGCTTATGACACCAAGCAATGCCGTCAGGTCATTGCAGATCGGCAAGCACATGCGGTGATTCCACCTAGAAAAAATGCGAAACCATGGAAAGATACAAAGAGTAGCTCGCTAGAGCGAAATGAATTACTTCGAACAGTTAAACGTTTAGGCAGGACATTATGGGAAAAATGGTCAGGCTATCATCGCCGCAGTTTGGTGGAAACCAAGATGCATTGCATCAAATTATTAGGCGATAAATTAATGGCAAGAAGCTTTCCTAGTCAGGTGAATGAAATTCATGCACGTGTAGCAGTCCTCAACAGATTTACGGAATTAGGTCGACCACTTACCCAAGTTACGCCTTAAATTTGGCTCAATTAGGGGCGCTTTGCATTTCAAATCTTTGTGCAACAAAGCC
>NZ_VPAQ01000019.1:0-23650 GCF_013419135.1 Acinetobacter sp. YH12100
AGGGTGGATGCGGTAAAGGTCGCCTTGCGAAGCAGAAAGCAAGTGAAATCCGTGAGGAAGTCACCTAAGAGCTTTTGCTTTTAGAATCCCCCACTTGAACATCGTGAAAGTGGTGGGAGTATGTCAAAGCCTGTCGTATATCCAGAGTTATTTTCCGCCTGAACGCACCCGGCAGATTCTGGGACGCATGACCGGGATCAAAGCCAATATCATGGGGGCCTTGCTCGGCACCATTACCCCATTTTGTTCCTGTTCTTCCATTCCGCTGTTTATCGGTTTTACCCGTGCCGGACTGCCTGTGGGGGTGACCTTTTCCTTTCTGATTTCATCTCCCTTAGTCGATCTGGCTTCGATTATTTTATTGGCCAGTATTTTTAACTGGAAAATTGCCATGATCTATGTGGTTCTTGGTCTGATTTTGGCAGTTATTGGTGGATCACTCATCAGCTTTTTCAAAATGGAAAAGTATGTCGCTAAATTTGTTACGCAAAATAGTACAGCTCAGGGTGATGAAGATTTTAAAATGTCTGCGAAAGAGTGCCGGGAATTTGCCTGGGAACAGGTGGTGGAAATCTTTAGCAAGGTCTGGATGTATGTGTTGATTGGCGTAGGGATTGGCGCGGCAATTCATAACTGGATTCCTGAACAGTGGATTACCGCCTTGCTTGGTCAGGATCACTGGTATTCCGTACTGATTGCTACAATCATAGGCATACCGATGTATGCAGATATTTTTGGCACTTTGCCGATTGCAGAAGCTTTGGTGGTGAAAGGTGTGGGGTTGGGGACGGTATTGGCCTTTATGATGGCGGTAACAGCACTTTCCCTGCCATCCCTGATCCTGTTAAAACAGGTGGTGAAAACCCGCTTATTGAGCCTGTTTATAGGGATCGTTTTTGTGGGAATCTTGATTATTGGCTATAGCCTGAATACTTTGGGTGACTGGTTTTTATAAAATGTATGGAGAATAAAAGATGAAAATTAAAGTTTTGGGTACAGGCTGCCGTAAATGTAAGGCCCTGTTGGCTGCAACTGAAGAAGCAGTGAAAAGCACCGGTGTCAAAGCGGACATTGAGTATGTCACGGATATGATGCAGATTGCCGAAACCGGACTGTTAAGCACACCGGGTCTGATGATTGACAGTAAAATCGTATCGAGTGGTAAAATTCTGGAAGCTCAGGCTATCGCGGAACTGATCGAGAAAAATAAATAACTTCAAAATTAAAGTTGTAGCGAAGAAAACCAGTGGTTCAAGTCGCTGGTTTTTCTATATTGGAAGAAGAGGGAAACTGTTAAATCCAGCGCTTTCTGGCTGTGATATCCTGATCCAGATATAATTTTTCACTTGTACTATTTACTATATATATGGATATGTATATATTTGCATAATAGAAGGGGAGCAGCTATGGACCACGTTCAGTTTTTTAAATGTTTATCTGATGAAACACGTCTCAGTATTGTCCTGCTGATTGCGGAAAATAAAGAGCAATGCGTCTGTGATCTGACCGATAAACTGCAGTTAAGCCAACCAAAAATTTCACGGCATTTGGCCTTGTTGCGGTCTTGCGGTCTGCTCAACGATCGTCGGCAAAGCCAGTGGGTGTACTACAGCCTCAATCCGCAATTACCGGCCTGGTGCTTTGAAATTCTGGACGTACTGAAACGTAGTGACGTTCCGGTTTTATTTGATTCTTCCGCTCTATCGATTCAGAGCCATTGCGAGTAAGTTTTCATGAAATTTTTGTTTTTATGCACGGGGAACAGTTGCCGCAGCATTCTATCTGAAGTGTTGTTCAATAGCCGTGCGCCAGAAGGCTGGGTCGCTTACAGTGCTGGCAGCAAACCTTCCGGTCAGGTGCATCCCTTGACGCTTGAAACCCTGCACAATCTGGGCTTGTCGACTAAAGGCTTATCCAGCAAGACGATTGATGCCTGTGAACAGTATCAGCCAGACGTGGTGATTACCGTCTGTGATGCGGCTGCACAGGAAGCGTGTCCTCTTTATCTTGGCGGAGCGATCAAGGCGCACTGGGGCCTGTCTGATCCGTCACATTTAGAGGTGGATAAAGAAGAAAAAATGCAAGCCTTTATGAACACTGTTGAACATATCAATCGTCGCCTGGATACTTTGTTTAAACTTAACGTAGATGAACTTTCTCGCTCACAATTGATTGCAGCGATTAATCAAATTTCGAATGTTGAGTAAGTCACATGTCTGAAAAACGCATGTCCTTTTTAGATCGCAACCTGACGCTGTGGATTTTTATTGCCATGGCGTTAGGCATCGCAATAGGAAACTTTTTTCCTCAAGCATCGGTTGCTCTGGATCAATTCAGTATTAATTCAGTCAATATTCCAATCGCGATTGGTCTGATTCTGATGATGTATCCACCCCTGGCAAAAGTGGATTATGCGACCTTGCCACAAGTGTTTAAGGATAAAAAAACCCTGACGCTATCTTTAATTCAAAACTGGTTGATTGCTCCGGTACTGATGTTTGCGTTGGCTGTGATTTTTTTGCATAGCTATCCAGAGTATATGACAGGCGTGATCCTGATTGGTTTAGCTCGATGTATCGCCATGGTACTGGTGTGGAATGGTCTGGCCTGTGGTGATAACCAATATGTTGCAGCATTGGTGGCGTTTAACAGTATTTTCCAGATTTTATTCTTCAGTACCTACGCCTGGTTATTCCTGACCTTCCTTCCGCCATATTTTGGTATTGAAGCTCAAGTGATCAATGTTAGCTTCTGGACCATTACCCATGCTGTTCTGATTTATCTTGGAATTCCGTTCTTATTGGGTTTCTTAACGCGCTTAATTTTGGTGAAACAAAAAGGCGTGGAATGGTATCAAACCAGGTTCATTCCAAAAATCAGCCCGCTGAGTTTAATGGCTTTGCTGTTTACGATTTTGGCCATGTTTAGCTTAAAAGGGGGTGATGTTGTGAGTCTTCCACTGGAAGTTTTACGCATCGCGATTCCTTTAATCATTTACTTTGTGGCCATGTTCTTTATTAGCTTCTTTATGAGTAAATGGATGGGCAATGATTATCCAAAAACTGCTGCAATCTCATTTACTGCGGCTGGAAATAATTTTGAATTATCACTTGCAGTCGCCATTGCAACTTTTGGTATTGCTTCGCCGGTTGCTTTTACCACGATTATTGGGCCATTGGTTGAAGTACCTGTGTTAATTGCTTTAGTGAGTGTTTCACTGTGGCTAAGAAAGAAATATTTTAAAGAGGCTTGATATGATGAACCTGCCTAACGTAGATCCAAATCTTATTGAACAACCCACCTTTGAAAAAGTCCAAGCCAAAGAACTAGCTCATCCTCCTCGGATTTTACTGCTCTATGGGTCTAATCGGGAACGTTCTTACAGTCGCCTTGCAGTTCTTGAAGCTGGTCGAATCCTTGAATATTTTGGGGCAGAAGTAAAAATCTTTCATCCTAAAGGGCTTCCTTTACCTGAAGATGCGGATACTGAGCATCCAAAAGTAAAAGAGTTGCATGAACTTTTAGCATGGTCAGAAGGCATGGTGTGGTGTTCACCGGAACGACATGGTTCTATGAGTTCCATCTTTAAATCCCAGATTGACTGGATTCCACTGGCAGGGGGCGCAATTCGTGCCACTCAAGGAAAAACCCTTGCCTTGATGCAAGTCAGTGGGGGATCACAGTCCTTTAACAGTCTGAACCAGATGCGTGTTTTGGGGCGTTGGATGCGGATGATCACGATTCCAAATCAGTCTTCAATTCCAAAAGCATTCCTGGAATTTGAAGAAGATGGACGAATGAAGCCATCAGCATTCTATGACCGGATTGTGGATGTGATGGAAGAACTGTATAAATTTACCTTGCTGACTCGTGGTCAAAGCAAATACCTGACAGATCGTTATTCAGAACGCAAGGAATCGGCTGAAGAGCTTTCCAAACGGGTAAATCAGCGCAGTTTGTAAGACTGAATTTGCTTGATCAGGCTGTCCGGTCAATCAGAGAAATCAGCAGAAACCCGCTGAAAAAGCGGGATGCTGCATCAAGAACGACAGAAAAATGCAAGGGGAAAAGGCTTTGGACATAAAACAGATCGAAACAGATGTGATCATCATCGGTGCTGGACAGGCCGGTTTGTCCACGGCTTATTTCTTAAAGCGCAAGAATATTCCGTTTATCATCCTGGATGATCAGCCTCAGCCTGGAGGTGCCTGGCAGCATGCCTGGGAGTCCTTGCGTCTTTTCTCCCCCAATAGCTGGAGTTCGCTGTCGGGCTGGATGATGCCGGCGACCGAACAGACCTATCCGACCCGCAATGAGGTGATCGATTATTTGACCGCCTATGAGCAGCGCTATCACTTTCCTGTAGTTCGTCCGGTGCATGTGGAGCGCGTGGAAAACAAAGGGACATATTTAGAGGTCTATGCCGGGGAACAATCCTGGAAAGCCAAAGCGGTGGTAAGCGCTACAGGGACATGGAGCCAACCATTTATTCCCGAGTATGCAGGTCGTGAGCATTTTCAGGGTATACAACTTCATTCAGCAGATTATAAAAATGCTGAGTTATTTAAAAACAAGAAAGTCATGATCGTGGGTAGTGGCAACTCCGGTGCGCAAATCCTGGCCGAGGTTTCCCAGGTAGCTGAAACGCTTTGGATCACCCAGACACCGCCGCAATTTCTGGCAGATGATGTCGATGGCCGTGTCCTGTTCTTAAGGGCGACCGAGCGTTTGAAAGCCCAGCAGCAAGGTAGAAAGATCGAGCAGCCCATTGGTGGTCTGGGCGATATTGTCATGATTGATTCAGTCAAAGAGGCACGTGAGCGAGGCGTTTTACAGAGCAAGCGTCCATTTTCGGCTTTTACCGAACATGGCGTGATGTGGGAAGATGGCAGCACCGCGCAAGTGGATGCAGTGATCTGGTGTACCGGATTTAAGGCGGCGCTGAATCATCTTAGCAGCCTCGGGATTATCCAGCAGGACCAGACCATCGCAGTGAAGGATGGCCGCTCGGTTCAGCTGCCGAATTTATGGCTGGTCGGTTATGGGGAATGGACCGGTGCTGCTTCGGCGACGCTGGTCGGAGTTTCCCGGACATCCAGGGCAGTGGCCGATGAAATCGCTGCGTTTTTAGATTGAAATGACTTGATCCTGCTTCAAACGAAAAAATTGAGTGAATAGCATCTGCCTGCAACAAGTATCATATCCTATGGTCTGATGCTCGCGATGATCTGGCTACCTTTTAATCAGGTAACTTATGCCCACAATGCGGGCAGAAGAAATACTTGTTTTTTTTCTGCTCGAGTTGTTCTTTCTTGCGCTCATGAATAAGCTCTAACAGGATATCCTGCATTTGCTCTGTGCTCAGCCCGACTTCTTTACGTAAAGTTTCAATTTTTTCTTGATCTTCAATCAAGTCAATTTCTGCGTCATCAAGCAGTTCACGAAATCTTAATTCCAGCTTGTGTTTGCGTTGTCTCAGCTCATTGGCCAGGCCATTGGCCAGAATACCCGCAGGAAGTGCTGCCAGACCTACCCCTAAAATGGTAATGACCCCAACCTTGGCAAGAGTCACCGACATAAAATACACTAAATAACATAATTGGTATTTTAATAAACTCTATATATAACAGTTGTATAGAGTTTTTATTTTGTGTGGTGTAATTTAAGGTAGGGTGGGGTACTTTGATTTTTGGTCACTAATTTATTGTGATAATCAACAATAATAACCAACATACACATGCTTAATCTAAAGGTGTTTTACTGACTGGTATAATTTTATAATGAGAGGGGTGTTGCCTGGGGCTACGGTTTCTGTTTTGCCTTTTGGCGTAAGACGTACAAATATAAGCTTTCTACTTTTTCACGTGCCCATGGTGTGGTACGCAAGAATCGCAATGATGATTTAACACTTGGGTCTATGCAAAAACATCTAATTTCAATTTTACGACTTAAACCTTCAAAGCCACCGTAGTAATCCAATAATTCATCCAAAATGTCAGCAAGTTTTTTGCCGTGTAAAGGGTCATTGGAGGTGTTCATAATAGATCAATCGTATTTTGGGTGGCCATTATTATAACCTGGGCTAGTTGGAAAACTAGAGAGTTGGAATGTAAGTAATGATGGACTGAATAGCCACCAAAATTCTGGAGCACACCCAGCCATCGGGTGATGCATCATATATATGACTTGGTAATCCCATTTGCTGTGTAGGAAAGTTTTTTCTTAATGGGTCACCTTTTAATGGAAGTAGGTAAGAGGAAAGCTCTAAACCTTTACGGATCGCTTCAGCACTGTATTCAAAGGCAATTAATGGTCGACCTGTGATTGCTGTTGAGGAGACCAGTGTACCCTAAAGCCAATATTCACCCCATTCATTGTAGTAAACATTAAGTTTTTTGAGCATGGATTTATTTCCTTTTGATACGTTGGCGAGCCGTATTGCTCTCATAGCGAAGAATATCATCTACACTGTTTAAATGAGGTTTGAAGAGTTCCTCTAATTCTTGTAATCGGCCTAGGACCATGGCAACGTGTACTAAATTTTCAAATGAAACATTTCGACCTGCTTCCAGATTGGATACTGTATTCACACCAATACCAGCACGTGCAGCAACATCTGCCTGAGTCATTTCCAGATAAAGTCGTTCTTTACGAAGCCTCTCACATAATAATCCAACAACTTCTTCAGGTTTTCTGAATTTTAAATCCATAATATTGGGTCTTATGTCCATATATGTCTATTAAACCACAAAATAATGGAGTTATAAAATAAACCAGTTGATCGGTAAGAAGGTGCTTTATTGGCCTGATTAGATCCTATTAGATTAAAGAAATCTAATTAGACATTTACAATCTAATGGAATCTAATACAATCTATGGTAATAAATAAATCATTGCCGAGTGAACCGTACCGGGTTTGTCGGAGATGTGGCATTTCTAGACCAACGTTACGCAAGTGGTGGAAACGATATTCTGAGCAAGGTATTGATGGATTAAGTAGCCAGAGTAGACGTCCCTTAAAATCGCCAAATACTAAAATCAATGCTGAGCTAGAAGCCTTAATATTAGAAATGCGCTCAGCTAGAAATTTTGGTGCTCGACGTTTGCAAACAGAATTGATGAGGCTGCACGGAGTCTCGTTGTCCTTAGCGACTATCCATAAAGTACTATCCACCCATCAAGTCAAACCGATTAAAAAATTCCGTCGTAAAGCAGATTTCATTCGTTATGAACGCCCATTATCAGGCGATAGAATTCAAATGGATACCTGTAAACTGGGTCCAGGACTATATCAGTACACATCTATCGATGACTGCACACGATATCGCGTTTTAAGGATATATAAACGCCGAACAGCAGCGAATACTCTCGACTTTTTAGACTGCGTAATTGAAGAAATGCCTTTTCCCATACAGCGAATACAGACCGATCGTGGGCGGGAATTCTTTGCTGAAAAAGTACAGAAAAAAATGATGCAGCATGGAATCAAATTTAGGCCAAATAAACCAGGTTCACCTCATCTGAATGGCAAGGTAGAGCATTCGCAAAAAACTGATAAATCTGAGTTCTACGCTACTGTAGATATCGATTCTGAGGATATCCAAGACAAGCTAGCCGAATGGCAGCATTACTATAACTGGATGAGACCACATTCAGCGTTGAAAGGTAAAACACCGATGGAGAGGTACTTTGAATTATGTGAAGAAACTCCTTTCTCAGATGAAGTCCAGAAGCAATACAACCCCTCAAATGAACGGATTCAACATGCCAATTACAAGACGGATCTAGAGATCGCTAAATTGAAATGATCTCTATGAATCACACATAGAAACAATGCTAAAACTTTTGACCCCATTTGGTTTAAAATTAACTGTTGTGAAGAAATGATCACTTTCTATCAGGATATTTTCGATCTCAATGAACTGTTTAACTTCTCGAATTTGATTGTCTTTATTCACAATATTCCTATTGAGTGAGTCGAATCTGTGCTCAGGTTGAGCAGTTCGGCTACTGTTCTGAAATGACAGCTTTGTCCGTTATAATTGTATAAACATTTTTAGTGTCTGGTAATTATGTCCTCATTGATCAATTTTCTATCTCGCTTTAGTACTGCAACTATTCAGCGCAGCCTTAGCTATGCTAAACACATTGATAGGGAAACGATTGAGTTCTTTGAGGAAAAAGACGGTGTCACGATGTATGCCCAAATTGAAGGGACAGATTATTATGATACTGCGATTACCTATAATCCCCAAAAAGACCGTTTAATTGATGACGACTGCACTTGTCCGGTTGGATATAACTGTAAACATGCTGCGGCTTTAGCGCGGTTATTCTTTCAGGAATATCGCCAGGAATTTCAGCAGCGTTATGCTGACTCTCAATCCCCACAGGGAATCGCAAAACGCAAACAGGGGTATGATCAGGCGCAACGCTGGTTGAATGATTTTAAACGGTATTTACAACAGACTGAACCTGAGCAGCCTGCCAAAACAAACACATGTTTAATTTACCTGTTAAATCAGTCTGTCAGCTCAAAGAAATTGACCCTTGTGGTGCAGAAGGCCAGACGCAATAAAAATGGCTCGATTGCCGGTGAAAGTGATTATACGCACTATGAAAATATCACCAGAAAGCATCTGACTTTACCGGAACAAAAACGACAATTATTTAACCAGATTTATTATTACGCCAAAATAAACAGCGACGAGCGTTTTTATCAAAGCAATCTTGATATCTCCGGAATTTCATTGGAGCACTTTAAATCTTTTATTCAAAGTGGCGATGTGTACTGGCAAAAAAAGAGCTATGCTGCACTTCAATGGTCAGAACAAGGCTATCACATCGAATTGATCTGGGAACAAGGTGTCAACAAACAGACGGAGCATTTAAACATTGAATTGGTCAATGGCGATATTCGACTCGATTTAAAATCAAATCCACATATCCAGATTCTCGCGAGCCAGCCACCATGTTATGTGGATATTCAACAGAACACGGTGGGCCAGTTATATGGTGAATATACGGCAAATCTGCTCTACCATTTTTTACAGATGCCTGATCTTCCAGCTACGCTCTTGCCAGAGTTTGAGCAACTGACTCATCAATATTCAGACGTGAAAAATCTGCCTCAGCCCGAGTCTATTCAGCATGTTGAGGTCCTTGAGGGTAGCCCCCAGCCAATTTTACGCTTTGGTGTTTTAGATAAATTTGATTGGAAATTAGAGGAGTCTGTTTGTGCTGAAATTGAATTCTCCTATGCAGGTGGGCGAATAAAAGCAGGTACATCAGGTGACAGTTTTATTGGTGAGCAGCATGGCAAAATGGTGCGACAGCTTCGGGATTTTGTTCAGGAACAACAGGCAATCCAGCGTTTACAATTGTTGGTCGAATCACTGGAGTGGGTGAAAGATCTTAGTTATGACCAGCAATTAAAACTGGATAAACAACGTCTTGATTCTATGGTTTTTGCTTTCTATGGAGACTGGATCAAACAGCTCATGCCCATCAATCAAATTGAGTTGATGGGCTGGCAGATAGAGCATCTGGAAAACAGCCCCTTTAACCTGCAATATGTCGAAAATTTAAATATTTCTATCACTGAATCTGAAGGTCAGCAGGACTGGTTCAATATCGGGGCGACGGTTCAAGACAGTGCAGGTAATTCTTATAATTTGCTTGATGCGCTCGTAGCTTTGGTGCGAGTAAATCCTGATTTACTTGATCCGCGGACGTTTATTCATCTGCATGACAGTCAAATTTTCACCGTGAAAACTGCAGTTGATCAACCTGATTTGGCTCTATCCGCTAGGGATATTAAGCCGGTATTGTTACATCTGCAGAGCATTTTACAGCAAGAAGAGCGCAGTATTGATCGCTATGATGCGAGTCAATTATTAGAATTGCAGCATAATCTTGGGATGACATGGCAGGTCAGTGATCGCCTGCAGCAATTTGTACAGAAATTCAAACAAGGCTATCAGCAACAACTGCCGACACCACAAGGTTTTCAGGGGGAGTTGCGTCCATACCAGCAGCAGGGCTTAGGCTGGTTACAGTTTTTAAGGGAAACCCAGCATGGCGGGATTCTGGCAGATGATATGGGCTTGGGGAAAACAGCACAAACTTTAGCCCATTTACTCATGGAAAAGCAGGCTGGATATTTGCAGGACAGTCCCGCCTTAATTGTTGCACCCACATCGCTGATGCATAACTGGTTCAAAGAAGCGGAGAAATTTACCCCTGAGCTCAAGGTATTGCTGCTACAGGGGCCCGACCGCCATCAGAATTTTGAGCAGATTCCGCACTATGATATTGTGTTAACCACCTATCCGCTTCTAGCGAGAGATGAAGAACAACTAAAGCAATATGAATATCATCAACTCATTTTGGATGAGGCGCAGAATATCAAAAATCCGCGTGCCAAAGCTGCACAGGTAGTACGCCAATTAAAAGCACGACATCGTTTGTGTCTAACCGGTACCCCGATGGAAAATCATTTGGGTGAACTGTGGGCACTATTTTATTTCCTGATGCCAGGATTTTTATATTCACAAGAAATTTTTAATAAAAAGTACCGTCATCCGATTGAAAAACGCGGTGATCAGCAGTTAAGGCAAAAGCTGGTCAACCGGATTAAGCCCTTCATTTTACGTCGCTTGAAAACTGACGTAGCCAAAGAATTGCCAGAAAAAACTACGATTGAAGTCAATATTGATATGAATGACCAGCAATCCAAGTTATATGAGGCTGTTCGTGCCACGATGCAGGAAAATATTCAGAAAATTGTGGCAGAAAAAGGCTTTAAACGTAGTCAAATTCAAATTTTAGATGCCTTACTGAAGCTACGTCAGGTGTGCTGCCATCCTAGCTTACTAAAGCTGGATTCAGTGAAAACCGGGCAGGCACACTCTGCCAAACTTGAACAGTTGATGGATATGGTCGTTCCAATGGTGGAGGAGGGGCGAAAAATTCTGATCTTCTCTCAGTTTACCTCAATGTTGGAACTGATTGAGCAACAGCTCCATCACGCAGAAATTGGCTATGTGAAGCTGACTGGAAAGACCAAAAAGCGAGATGAAGTCATTACAGCATTTCAGTCTGGACAAGTGCCGGTATTTTTAATCAGTCTGAAAGCAGGAGGGGTCGGTCTGAATTTAACCGCCGCAGATACAGTCATTCACTATGATCCATGGTGGAACCCTGCTGCTGAAGATCAAGCTTCAGATCGTGCATGGCGGATTGGACAGGACAAGCCAGTATTTGTGTATAAGCTGATTACCAATAAAAGCATAGAAGAAAAAATTCTTGCCTTACAGCAAAATAAAGCAGAACTGGCACAGTCTATTCTAAGTACCGATCATGAGGGCGAAGCGAAACTGACGGAAAATGACGTGATGAACTTGTTTGAGAAATTTTAGTTTGGTTTCAGATTACCCTAATCATCTGTAAGTATCTGAAAGTCTGGATGCAATTTTTTCCAATGTGCTCTTAATTTTTCTTTATGAGCGGAAATCATAGGTAAGTCTAGTAATAGCACTGGCCATACTGACCGTGCTTTGTCCATGATCGCGTGAAGTTGTTTTTCAATAACACGCCATGGAACGCCGACTTTTTCTGCCCATTGCTTAAAATGCTTCATCTCAGCTAGATACCAATCTTTATTTTTGGCAAGATTTAATGCGAAATGACGCTCATTTTCAATATATACACTGGTCATTAATATATCGTATGCGGGAGATAATCTTGGGATTCTTTTATCGTGATAAATCATACTCCAGTTCTTTAAGTGTGCATCTCCATTGGCGAGTAAAATATTTATGAGTAAACGGCTAGCAAATTGCTGAATATCAAAAATTTTGTTATCTGAAAATTGATAAATGATCTTTCCTATCTGCTCATAATTTGTGGTGCTGTATTTCTGATGTGGATATGCGCCGAAGATCTGAGCAAAATCTTCGATGTGAATAAGGTCTGTAGTATCAGCAGTACTCTGTCTATCAAATCTTTTGATTGCGAAAGCATATTGCTCTTGGGGTAAATTTAATGGTGGAAGGTCTTGTAAAAGGGCCATATCCACCAAGCGAATCTCAGGGACATCTATTCCGACCGTTTTGGCAAGGGTCATCATAGAATATTCATTTAGCGGAACAAAAGCATGTCTGGAAGAAGGAGTTTTGATAATCCAGTCCCCGAGTAGAGTCGTTTCCGTTGCCTGTGCTAGTGTAAAACGCCCATCTTTGGCTTTCATGGAAAACTTCATTTGGACGCCGGCCAAGGAAAACTTATTATCTGTTCGAATCTCTTGCTTTAAAATTTGATCTGGATTCGAGATCTGCAGTTTGAATTTTATTTCATCTGGAATTTCTTCTGGATCTAATGGAGTCGCAATGAGTGCTCCAGGTAAATCATGACCTAAATCTGCCAATAACTGAAATTCATTGTCTATATGTACTTTGAGGCTTTGTGCAATCAGTTCACGTAATGCCCCTTCTGGTAGCAAGTTTGATAGCAAGGGGTGTAAGCGCTGATGTGTAACATAGGTCTTTTCTAAAATTTTATCCGCTTGAGGATACAAGGGGGAAGTTAGCAGGCTCAAGGTCGGACGTTGCTGATCAAAGCGGAAAGAATCTGTAAAAACCAGAATATTTTTTCCGCTCTGAAATCCTGCCAAGTATCCAACGACAGCGTGATGTAATGTTAATTTCAGGACGGCAACAGTATTCATGGTTCCTCTCCTCCGAGAAGACCCTTCCATGGGTTAGTCATTAAGTCATCCTGATCTTCAATAGTGACTTTAATTTCATCATTCAATAATTGTCTAATCAAATGAACCTTATCATCAGGGATGAGCATCAGTTGAGCATTTAATCCTGCCGCGATAATTTCTAAGGTCTCTAATCGAGGGTTACCCTGACTTTCCAACTTTTGGTATTGCTGTCTTGAAATGCCTGTACGGGATTGCATATCAACTTGCTTTAAGCCCAATTGGGTTCGTCTTTTTTTGATTTGCTGAAGTAAAGACTTATTCATTGTAGATACATTTATTGCTTTTAGGTCATATAAGAAACATATTAGTTTCTTTTTTTTTGAAAAGCAATTTATGAATTTATCATTTCGATCTGTAAAATAGCCCTACTTGTATGAGAAATGGGTGTTCAAGTTGTTGTTGATTTTGCATTGTTGGACGTAAATACCAAATGATAGAGCCTGTAAATAATTTCATTCATCATCTTCCGAAAATATTGCTTCAATTTCATCCCACTGCGGCAATTTATGCTTTTTTTTATTCACTTCGAATTGTAAACCAACACCATCAAGCACACGTTCAAATATATCAAATGAACCTGTAAAATGGCCATTTTCCATCTCTGAAATTGTTGTTTTATTGACTTGAGTTTTTTCTGCAAGGCTTTTCTGTGTATAGCCTAACCCTTTTCTTGCCAAACGTATTTCTTTACCTATTTCACCTCGTGTAGCCATTTTTTTCTCCCGAAATTTGTTAGCCATATAGCAAACTTTTAACTAATTATGGTGAATGTTCGCTATATAGCAAACTTTTTATAATGGTTCTTGAATAGCTATTGAGTTTATAAGGAGGATTTGCCTCGCATCAGGTTAATAAAATCCAATATATAGCAGCAGTTCGCAATTAATTGACGGAATTAGGCCAGACATATACATCTTGAGAAGAAGAGGGGATTCTTATACCTCGCATTTGAATTATTGGAGAGGACTATCACTTTCAAATTTTTCTGTAATACTTTGCTTATCTTAAAGTTTAGCCCGAAGACCTTCCACCAATTGTAAAACAGAGGCCAATCCCTGAGGGTTCTGAATCTGTTCTATTGGAATACCACTCAACAATTTATTGGGTGATTTTATAAAATGCTGCATCCAGGCTGTATCCCCACCTGTCAGAGCATCTAGTGATGTGGTAATACGGATTAAAGTGAGGGCGATTTCTCCCTGTTTTGAAGTGGGATCTAATTCAAGAGAGGTTAAATTTTTCACTGAATCTATATTCAGTATTAAGGCTAGTTGATCGTGTGCAAGACCAAGTCGTTCAGCAGCAGCTAAAACTGCCTTAGCTAATATCATTTTCTGTTTTGCAGTTTTTTCTGATGTTGTACGCATGACCGATCCCTGTTTCAGACGCTGCTAATTCATAGAGTTTATACTATTTAATTATCGTTGATCAGACATCCAATTTTTACTAAAGATATATTAAATTTGGCTTTAGATAAGGAAGCAACGGTTAAATTATTTAACAGCATGTAGTTATTTTTAGACTTTCAGCTTTAAGTTCAAGAGATCGTGGTCTACCGATACAGGCTAGATGTAAGCAAAATTTAAATGCAGCAAGAGCATGACCATCTTTTACTGAGTAGAGTTGTAGACGAGGAAATTCCTCTTGAGTTGATGGATGTTTATCTGTTGATGCTTTTGCTAATTTGAAAAGTTGAGGCTGTTGTTTAGCATCTAACTTTGTTTGCAAATCTTGTCCAAATAAGTGCCAAAATTTGGCAGGAAATAAAGCCTTAACCTGGGAATAAAAATGTTCGAGATGATTGATATCCTTCCAGCGATAATGGATACCTGTGTGTGATGCGGTCACTCGACTCAAAAATACATTCAAAATGAATTCAATTTGTATTGGATTTTTGCGAGTTATTTTCTGTAGATGTTCAAAAAAATAAGTCACAGCGTGAAGCTCTTCAGCGGTATCAAGCATCGCTGGCTTTAAAAGGGTTGAGCTATCAATACTAAATAAACGAGGATTCCCTTTTTTTGATTTAATGTCTGCTAAATTTAGGGCATTTTCATACCAATAATTTACGAGCTCTTCTGGTAAGCATATACGTTGAGCTGCACTTTTAGGATCGTGAGTAGTCTCTAATAAGTTGAGTGTTTCATAAAAGCGTTGAAGTGAAATTTTAGAATCCTCTGTGCCGGCGAAAAAAGCAAAAAAGTCATGGGGTTGATTTGTTTGTACTGACAGTTCGTTAAGAATGTCAGTAGCATTACTTTGGAGCCAGTTTGTTTGATCGTTCAATAATATAGTTGCTAGAACTGCCTGATTTTTTTCAAAATTAAAGTCTTTTTCATCCGTTGTTATTTTCAAATTTTTAAACGTTGCATTGTAGCCCATGATTTTTTTAGCCAGTTCATTTGGCATATCTGGATGATGTTTCAGTAGTTTTTGACCAGCAATGAGATAACTAAAGTGAATATAACTTTTGAAAGTTTCAACGGGTTCTATATGCCCTAAAAGATGTGCAATAACAAACCAATGGTTTTGTCCATGTTGATTTTGAAGAAGTTCAGCTCGAATTTTTTCATATTCGTTTTCACTATAGTCAGTCAGCTCTTGCACAAGTGGTGCATATTCACAGTTCAGTAAAAGCGATAAATGATTCGCTGCCGTGTGACGAAAAGAGTGAAAGGAGTAATGATGCTCTTTAAAGACCTGATTCAATATCAGTTTTAGGGGCACAGTGACAGTGTGTTTATTCAGTTTGAACCGTACCGGGTTTGTCGGAGAGTTTTTTATTTAAGTTAGGCCACCTGACCTAACGGGTTAATCTTATCATAGTACATTGCTTCAAAATCAAAAGGTGATACATAACCTAGTGCACTATGTACACGCTCTTTATTGAACCAATCTACCCAATTTAGTGTCGCAAGTTGTACATCTGCTAAACCTTGCCAATCTGCTTTTAGATATTCAATCACCTCTGTTTTGTATAAGCCATTCACCGTTTCAGCCAAAGCATTATCGTATGAATCACCAGTCGTACCGACTGATGCTCGTAAATTTGCTGCTTCTAAACGATTGGTATAGCGAATGGAAAGATATTGCACACCTCTGTCGGAATGATGAATCACATTCTTTGGCATGCCTCGATCATGCAATGCTTGCTCCAATGCATCGAGCACCATATCTGTATTCATCCGTGTCGATACTTTCCATCCAACAATTGCTCGTGAGAACACATCAATAATAAATGCAGTATAAACCCAGCCTGAATTTGTTTGAATATACGTAAAGTCACTCACCCACAGTTGGTCAGGATGATCAGCAGTAAAATTACGTTTTACCAAGTCATCCGCTCGTTTTTGATCATCTCGGCTACGGGTGGTTTGTTTGTTCTTACCACGCCAAACACCTTTTATACCTAGCTTTTGCATTAATCGAGCAACAGTACAGCGCGCAATAATATAGCCTTCACGTTTCAGTTTTTGCCAGACTTTACGTACACCATACCGACCTGAACTTTCCTTCCAAATTCGTTTAATCTCCTCAGCATGATGCAAGTCATGTAAATCTCGCTTTGCTCGATGTTCTGGATTTTCACAGAGATCTAGAGTCCGGTAATAGGTTGAAGGTGCGATCGGTAAAATTCTACAAATCGCCTCGACTCCGTACAGCTCTTTATTATTATGGATAAAATCCACCATTATTTGTGTGGGCGGTCGAGCTCCGCCTGGGCGAAAAAAGCGGCTGCTTTACGTAGAATTTCATTGGCGCGTTGCAGTTCTTTATTTTCGCGTTCGAGTTGTTTGATACGTTCTTGGTCTGAAAGCTGCTGTACTTTAACTGGATTTTGTTTATCTAAATATTTTTGATACCAAACACGTAGTGTTTCAGGAGTACAACCCTTGCGCAGTATACTGCTCAGGGAGCAATAGCGGTGATCGCAGCCCAATTCGATGGATAATCTTTCTCGGATTCAATCAATAATTGAACCGCTCTTTCTCTGATTTCAGGGGTATATTTTACTTTTTTCATCGGGACATTCTCTCAGAAAGCTTGGTCTCCGACAAACCCGGTACGGTTCAAAAATCTTCCATTGATTTATTTATATCTGTTAAACCAGTCGCATTATGAAATGTAATATAAGTAGAAATTTCAGTATAAATGGTCATGATCTTTTCTAAATTTGAATATCTAAGCGTCTTCATTAATCAACCTTATTGATTATTAGTTTCTTCTTTTAAAGCTCTTTGTACTGTTGCTATCCCTACTTTAAACTTTTCTGCAACACCTCTAAATGTTGAATTTTCTTCAGCCATTGCTTTTCGTATTTCAACATAGTCAACCTTCCGCTTTCTTCCCTTATATAAGCCCTTCGCTTTGGCTTTTGCAATTCCTTCCTTTTGACGCTCACGGATCATGGAGCGTTCAAACTCTGCAAATGCAGCAAGCATCTGAAACATGAGTTTATTTATTGCCGATTGTGCTACATCATGACTGAAGGTCAAATTCTCTTTATGAAAAATAATGGTTATACCACGATCATTCAGACTATTCACAATTTCGTTCAGATCATTTGTATTACGTGCCAGACGATCAATACTATGAACATGCACCGTATCACCTTCACGCAGATAGTCGAGCATTGCATTTAACTGAGGACGTTCACGGCTACCACCGCTTGCCTTTTCAGTAAAGGTCTTATCCAGGCTGATTCCATCTAATTGACGTTCAGTATTTTGTTCAGTTGAACTGACTCGAATATATCCGACCTGATTAGGCATTCTGTACCGTTAGAGTTTAGATAATTAAATACATATTGTACCGAAATTAAATATTAAGTCTATAAATACGGTTTTTGAGTTGCTTTTTAAGACTTTATTTTGTTCCGTTAGGCTATAGGACAATATGACAGTAAAAATCAAACTATGTTCATAAGAAGATATAGCTAAATACTGAATTTATCAGCACACCTAAAACCCTATAAAAATGGATTTTACAGGCATTTTTATGTGCTGATCTTTTTAGAATTTAGCTATAGCTTGAGCTGTTCAGCAGCTTAAAGTTTTTTCCACAAATTTAATTATTTAAGATGAATCTAAGGTTATTTAAAAGACTTAAATGTCCGAAATTTTTATTTTGTACCTTATACACAGGGCTAGGATTAGCGAACTCATTGGAGATAAATTCTGGAGTTGTAATAGCCCTTGCCAAATTTTTCGAGCAAAAGTCTTTTTCCAAATAACGTAATGTAAATAAAAAGGACTCTATATTAGGTGTTACTGCAATCCATTTTCTATTTAAGTTATTTGCCGCATTCAAACAGACGCTATCAAAGCTGAAAGCATCCAATATTAAAGAGTCTTCATTGGTACTGGATTTAATAATAACCTCATAGGCTTTCTGCAGATTTTTAATTTGGTATGTTGAATTTTTTGCTGATGCTAAGTCCCAATAATCTGTATATCTAACACCGGTATCACTTTTAACATAATCCTTTAAACGTGGATTACCTGTTCTTGACCAATGAATAAGGCCCTGTTGATCAAGTTCATCCATTTTTTCTGGAGAAAAACGCCAGTGCTTACCTTCGGGTGGATTCATATCCCTCCATTGTCTACCAGTTTCACCATGTTTTCGTACACCAGGAACATGTAAAGGCATGAGTCTAAATTGCCCCAGTGCATCCACATGAGGAAACTTTTTAGCTAAATTATCATCTGTGATTGTCTGGACCAGATCATTCCAAATAAAGTTATCTGTTTTGGTATAAAAAAGAATTACCTCATGAGCGGTTTTAGTAAAACCTTTTGATGCTTTAAATGAAGAATTATGGGTTTTTAGTAAAATTTGATTCACACACCTAGCTTCACCAAAAACTTTATCTAATATTACTTGGAATTCACTCATTAGGTGAAGATTGGAAACATGTACATATAGACTACCGTTATCAGTAAGTAATTGTCTCAATAATTCAAAATATTGACGGTAATGTTTAAGTACAGAATCTTTGTTTTTAAAGAGCCCCACAAAAAGAAAAAAATCGATCTCTGGTTTTATAACAATCAGATCAAACTCTTTGGATTGCGAAACAAGTCTATGTAAAGAGTTTATTTCATTCCCAACAATGATATCAAAGTCATTGATTTCATATTTTATTTTTTCAAAATCTTTATCAGAAATACCCGTGTCGCTATTTTCAAAGAAATAGCCAAAAGAAGGGAATGCAACAAACTCATCCATTGAAGTGTCTCAAAAAAAAATAGCTATTTGTATGGATTATATGATTGACAACCTTCATAAAACAAGTTAATTTTTTTGGTAACCAGTTTGGTTACCAAAAAAATTGTTTAAAAAAAAGAGCTTTAAAAACTCTTTTTCCCATTTATTACGATCATAAGAATATGAGGCAATAAACTACGCCACTTGGTAGGTTAGCGTAGGGATTTTTTCATAGTAGATATCGAAAGTAAAGTTATCTATATCCTCATTGTTTCTAGTTCTTGTGATCCTTTACTTTACAAGGATAAATTTATGCCAAATGTGTATTTAACCCACAATAACTTAGACTTGATGTACCGAGAGGAAAAAATCCGGAAGAGTTTTCAGAAAGAGGTCATTAAATCTGTTTTACAGAAGCTGTATGATTTTATGAGTTACGATTCTGGAAATTCATCAAATAAGATGATCACTTACTTTGGATTGAATGGATATTCAAGTCACTCTTCACATCAAGAGAAATTAGAGCAGTGGCTTCAACAAGAAATTTCGGAAGTTTACCTGCATGATATAAGTCAGGAAGAAGTCGTTGAGATTTTATGGAAAAAAATTCTCGATATCATTAGCCATTAATTTTTATACAGGCTGTACTAGATTAATCTAGTACAGCCTGTATATTAAAACCAATTTACAACTAAATTAGTTTCAAATTGGTTTCTATTTAGTTTCATTCTTCCTTTAACTTCTTCAGTGCAAATCTAATAATCCCATTATGGAGCAACATAAAACTGGACGTATGATCGGTGGTTTCTCATTTACGTTCATAACTAAGCAACAACCTAAGGAAGTCACGCACAGCAAAGCTAAGAAGCTAACAGACAAGCAGATTCAATTCTTTGCAAACAAGCTAGCTCACCATGATCCATTTGCAAGCCAAAAAGCTGCAGTAGGGGAAAGCTATGCTGATCTAGAGAAAAGGCTCCTGATTGAACTACAAGATCCCGAGGTTGTCAGAAAGTATTCTAGTGTCCTCAAAGAGTTAGGTCTTGAGATGTGATGTACAACTAGATTAGTTGTTTAAAACAACTAATCTAGTTTTTTAATAGTTGTAATTTGATTGCAAAAAATTAAGCAGCAGAGAGCTCTTCTGCTAATTGCTCAGCCTGTTCAAGCACAGTCTCAGTAGCCAATAAAGCCATATCAGGTGGATAGCCATACTTCTTGAGTAGACGCTTCACAATGACTCTCAGCTTCGCCCTGGCAGCTTCTTTGATGGTCCAATCCAAGGTTACGTTCTTACGAATAGACTCAGTCAGCACAACAGCGAGTTCGCGCAGGATCTCTTTTTGCATCAACTCTCTAGCACTGTCATTGTCTGCAACTGCTGAATAGAACGCATATTCATATTCAGTCAGGTTGAGTTCCTCTGCCATTTTGTCTGACTCTTGGATTGCCTTAGCCAACTTGATGAGCTCATCAATCACTTCGGCTGCAGTCAGTACCTTGTTCTGATAGCCCTTGATCGCAGAGCTCAGCATCTCCATGAGCTTTTTACCTTGCGTGACACTACGCTGCTCTCGCATCTTGATCTCATCGCCTAAACAACAATGACAAACACCGACTAAAAGGGGCGTTTTACGATGAAAAATTCGAACTTGGAGCTTATGCAGAGCGCCTTCGAGAGGCAGAATCAAATAAACCAACTGATCGTGAGCTTGCAGCTGCTCTCACAGACGCTGATCAACTTCGAGAAACTTATCGAGCAAAGCGAGCTGCCTATCATGAACAGTACCACCCTTTTAAACGGGATAGAGAGTACGACAAGATCCATAGAATCCAATCTAAGCTCGATTTTGACCGAGGTGGGGAATCTATCACCACAAGTGCTGCAAGAAGCAACAATGGACTATCTAGTAGCGTTAAAAGCAATCCACGAGCAGATATCGAATACAGATATATCGAAACTCCAACGGCTTTCAGTCTCAATCGAATCGCTGCAGACCGAAATCAACAAAGCAATTGGCAGCATTTCGATAGATCAGAAGAGCATCCAAGCCCAAGTCCAGGCCCAAGTGAAGCAGGCGATAGAAGAGAGCCAAAGCGAGCTAATAGAGACCGGAATTCAGTCGCTATTAAACTCTCAAAAAGCCAAATACATGACATGGGCGAGTACAGTTTTTGGGGGGCTGATGATTTTAATCAGTTTTTATACGATCTATCAGTTCAGTACAAACCTAAAAACCATCCAAGCACAAAAAGAAATGATTCAACAGAATTCACAAACAATTCAGAGCCAACTCAATTACCTAAACAGCATACGGAGATAAGTTATGCAGACCGAGATCGACCAATTTTTGACAGAGCAAAACGCCTTGTTGAGTCAACAAAACAGCTTGTTAGCAGAACAAAACGAAGCCTTGAGTCAACAGGTCAGTTCATTAAAGAATATTTTGACCACTTACAGCGAAGTAGAGCAGAGTTTAAAGGACAAAATCAACAACTTGAACTCAGAGAAAGAAGCTCAACAAGCCTTGATTTTGGCTATGAAAGTAGAACTTTCAAAGCTCGAGCAGGGCGAATTTTCGGAGCAATTACAGCAAGCATTTCAAGAAAACTTGAGAACCCAGTTACAAATGCAATTAACGACAGCATTAAATCAACTGGATTTAAACAGCATTGTCAGCGACCTGGTAAAGATCGAATTAAAATCCATTCAACAGACGCTAGACACACAGCAGACAGACCTGGAGACAGCACTCTCAACCATCTTGCAATTGCAGCTACCCACCGACTTTTACACAGACTTGGAGATGCAAAGCAAGCAGATCAATACGCTTGGGGAAACTGTAGAACGATTAATGACCTTAATCAACAACTTGAACAACTAGAACCCCTAGTCGCTAAAATTCGACCCAAGCCAAAGCCGGCTACAGATTTCCGTGACTTGAGAATTGACGCTTATTACCCTGGTTACGTTGCTGATCACAAACAACTTTCAGCCCAACAACAGCAAGCATACAACGATAATAATCTATTGCAATTGATTGGTTGTGTGCAGAAAAAAGCTCAAAACTTGGAGAAATACATCAGCCAAGCAAGCAGAATGATCAATACATGGGACTATGACAAAATCGAGGAGATCATCAAAAACGACCAACGCATGCTTAACTATCTGAAATGTGAAATTATTTTAGAGCCTCAAAATGACCATTTGAAACATCAAAGAGCGTCATATCAATCGTGTTTAGAGAGTTTTGAGAACATAAAGAGCCATATCCACGAGGTGAAAAAGCCTAATCCGACTCCTCAAAGCGATGTCTTAGAGCAAACTTATGAACCTGAAAAGCAGCCAAATCGTGATTATGATCTAGATTTTTAATTTCAGCATTGATGATATAAACCGTCCGCTTCGATAATAGCAAAAGCGCAGATTCTACAAGCGGACATTTCTATTTGGGGTTTACACAACAAAAAAGGGAGCTGTAAGCCACTGCTGTCCCATAGTTTGATTTAAATAAAAAAACCTGAGTCCGAACAGTTAAAATATGAGTGCAAACAAACACTTTAACGACCAGGATTCAGGTTTTGTCACATCAGAATACCGTATTTCATCAGTTAATTAAACCAGTCTTACGACAAGATTTTGAACGGCTTGCTAAACAACATCATGTTGGGCAGAAATTCAGATCTGCTTCTCGATGGGATCAGTTTATTGCCCTGTTAATGTCCCAACTTTCCTGCCGACAAAGCCTACGGGATATTCAATCCAATCTTGAGTCCCAGCAGGAAAAGCTTAATCATCTCGGAGCAAAGTCTATTCCCCGAAGCACGCTGGCACGAATCAACGAGGAGCAACCTGCTGCCTTGTATAAACAGATGTTTCATCAATTACTGCAATACTGTGAAAAATCAAAAGTAGCCCATAAATTTCGCTTCAAGAATCCTCTGTATTCCCTGGATGCCAGTCACATTGATCTGTCGCTTTCCTTGTGCGCATGGGCCAAAGTTCATGATTCAAAAGCCAGCATGAAACTCAGCATAGGATTGAATCACAGCAATCATATTCCTGAGTTTGTTGCAGTTGAAAATGGTAAAGAAAATGACATGGTACAAGGCCGAAAATTCCAGTTTCCCTCTGGCAGTATTGTGGTCTTTGACAAAGGCTATGTAGATTATCAATGGTATGCGAATCTGACCGCTCAAAATATTGGCTTTGCTGAATAAGCCGTCATGAATAGGTTTGTGCAACAAAGCCCTCTATAGCTCACGGCTTTTGGTTGTTGAGCTTTTTGAGTAGGTGATTGCTTATATTTTATCGTTTGTTTTGTTGTTTTAATAGCTGTATCAATAGCTGTATTGAAAGAGATGCTTGGAAGGATCTGTGCTGCTTCCAGGACATTACTGATCAATTTGGATTGGTATATCAAGTCATGGAGAATAAAGTTGTTGTTCTGGTCCTATATGTTGATAGACGAGGTAGGGTCTATAAAGGCATGCAATCAAATTGGCTCACGGCTTTTGGTTGTTGAGCTTTTTTGAGTAGGTGATTGCTTATATTTTATCGTTTGTTTTGTTGTTTCGATAACTGTATCAATAGCTGTATTGAAAGAGATGCTTGGAAGGATCTGTGCTGCTTCCAGGACATTACTGATCAATTTGGATTGGTATATCAAG